>NZ_FNVI01000005.1:0-307130 GCF_900107945.1 Methylobacterium sp. 190mf
TCCGAGCCGGTCATCGGCATCGGCGACATGGTCTCGGTCTCCGTCTGGGAAGCCGGATCCGGCGGCCTGTTCTCCGGACCCCTCGTCGCCGACCGCTTCTCCGCCGGATCCAAGTCCGCCCTCATCCCCGAGCAGCCCGTCGGGCGCGACGGCGCCATCTCGGTGCCCTATGCCGGCCGCATCAAGGTCGCCGGCCGCCGCACCCAGGACGTGCAGGCGCTCATCGAGAACGAACTCGCCGGCAAGGCCATCCAGCCCCAGGTGCTGGTCTCGGTCACCCGCCCGATCTCCCAGGCCGTCACCGTCACCGGCGAGGGCGCCGCCGGCGCCCGCCTGCCGCTCTCGGGCCACGGCGACCGCATCCTCGACGTCATCGCCGCCGCCGGCGGCAACCGCGCGCCGGTCAACGAGACCTTCGTGCGGCTCTCGCGCGGGCCGGTGACCGCGACCGTGCCGCTGACCACGGTGGTGTCGAACCCGCGTGAGAACATCTACCTGCGGCCCAACGACGTGCTGACGCTCGTGCGCGACCCGCAGACCTTCATCGCGGTGGGCGCGCTGGGCAACAGCACCGAGCTGCCGTTCCAGGCCGACGGCATCACGCTGGCGCAGGCGCTGGCCAAGGCGCGCGGCCTGTCGGACTTCGCCGCCGACCCGGCCGGGACGTTCATCTTCCGGTTCGAGCCCGCCAGCGTCGTGCGCCGGCTCAGCCCCGGCTCGAAGCTTCTGGGCACGCCTCTGGTGCCGGTGGTCTACCGGATCGACATGCGCGACCCCAACAGCCTGTTCGTGTCCCAGGCGTTCCGGATGCGCAACCGCGACCTGATCTACGTGTCGAACGCGCCCTTCACCGAGGTCCAGAAGGTCCTCACCGCCTTCAACGGCGTCACCGGACCGGTCGCCTCCGCCGCGACGGCCTACGCCTACGCCAAGTAGGGACCGGGTCGTCGACAGGACCGCCGCGGAAAAAAATCGCGTTTCGCCGCGTCCTCGCGTATGGGCACTGGGTGCGGGGCGGGATCGAGGCTATGGAGCCGCATCCGCCGTCGCGCCGACGTGTCGCGCAAGGATGCCCAGAAGAGCCCGATGAAGATCGGACGTTTCGTCCCCGCCCACGGGCCGCTCCGGCCCGCACTGATCGCCCTGAGCCTGTGTCTCGCGCTCCTGCCGGCCACCCAAGCGGTGGCCGACGTGGTGGTCGGCGTCGCGGTTCCGCGGTCTGGTCCCTACGTGGCGGTCGGCGAGCAGGTCCTGCGCGGCGTCGAGGCCGCCGCCCGGGACGCCAACGCCATGGGTGGCCTCGACGGCCAGCCCGTGACCCTCGACGTGCAGGACGATGCCTGCGACTCGAACACCGCCATGGCGGTGGCCAACCACTTCGTCCGGTCGAACGTCCGTCTCGTCGTCGGCCATGTCTGCTCCAACGCCTCCATCGCGGCCTCCGACATCTACGCCCAGAACGGGGTGGTGATGATCACCGCGGCCTCGGTGGCGGCCCGGCTCACCGACCGGGGGCTGCCGAACATCTTCCGGGTCTGCGGCCGCGACGACGACCAAGCCCGCCTGTCCGCCGCCGTGCTGGCCGAGCGGTTCCGCGACCGGAAGATCGCGCTGATCCAGGACCAGACGCCGGCGGCGCGCAGCCTCGCCGCCGCCACCAAGGACAACCTCAACCGCATTGGCGTGAACGAGGCGCTGTTCCTGTCGTTCTCGCCGAGCGACGCCGACGACGCCGCCCTGGTCGACCGCCTCAAGGGCGCGGGGATCGAGGTCGTCTACTACGGCGGCGACGCCGCCGAGATGGGCCGCCTCGTGAAGATCGCGGCGGACCGGGGCTTCCGGCCGCAATGGTTCGGTACCTCGGCCATCGCCACGCCGGACTTCGCCAAGATCGCCGGATCGGCCAGCAACGGCGTGCTGATGACCTTCTACCTCGACCCGAGCCGGCAGCCCGCCGCCGCGGCCGTCGTGAAGGCCTTCAAGGCCGAGGGCGTCGATCCCACGGGCTCGACGATCTACGGGTACGCGGCCATGCAGGCGCTGGTGGCGGCCGGCAACTTCGCCCACTCCACCGAGCCGAGGCCGATCGCGCAGGCGCTGCACACCGAGCGCTTCGATCTCGTGCTCGGCACCGTCGGCTTCGACGCTAAGGGCGACGTCACCGCCCAGGGCTACGTGCTCTACGTGTGGAAGGACGGGAGCTTCACGCCGGCCGGCAAGTGAGGGGCGGACCCCGCACAGGCAACCTCACAAGGTCTCTGCGGCCTCGACCTCCGCGCCGCGGCCGAGGCCGCGCAGCAGCTCTGCCAGATGCGGGCGGACCCGCAATTGCAGGGCGTGCAGCCGCCGCACCGCCGCGCTGAGTTCCCCGTCCCGCCCGAGCATCGCGTCGGCGTAGCCGATCATGCGCGCGTTCGGCCAAGCCGGCTCGCGCAGGGCGTGGATCCGCTCCACCAGGGCGGCGGCGGACGCGTCCGGCTCGGCCTGCGCGAACAGGGTCAGCAGCGCCGCCGTGGAGCGCGACAGGCCGTAATGGCAGTGGACCAGGAGATGGCCGGCCCCGTCGAGCGCCCGCCCGAAATCCAGGATCGCCGCGACGTGCTCCGGCTCGGGCGGGACGAGACCGTCGCCCGGGCCGAGGCAGTCGTGGAACCGGAGGGTCGTGCGGGCGTGGGCGCCGTAGGCGGTGAAGGCCGCGGGCTCCGGCGTGCCGGGATCGAGCAGCGACAGGACGTGGCTCACGCCGCGCGCGCCGTGGCCGGCCAGTTCCTCCAGGCCGCAGACGGTGTGCAGGGTGACGGCTGGCTCGGTTCGCATCCCGGGCGCCTAGCACGGGCACGGTCCGGTTTCGAGGCGCCACGGAACTGCCCGGGCCGCCCGCGGCTTTCGAGAACCGGCACGCACGTGCTACCTGCGACCCCCGATCCGGCCCGGACGGGTCGGACCTGCTCGGACGAGATGCCGTTGGACGAACCTCACCTCGCGCGATCCCCCGCGGCCGGGACGCGGCGCCGCAGCGTGCTGACCGCCAGCCTCGGCGCCGCCGCGGCCCTGACCGGGCCGCTCGCCGCGCCGGCCCGGGCCGAGTCCGCCCCGGAGCTGCGCTGGCGCCTGTCCTCCGCCTACCCGAAGACCCTCGACATCCTGTACGGCGCCCCCGAGGCGCTCAGCCGGATCGTCGCGGAGGCCACCGACGGGCGCTTCCAGATCCAGGTCCAGGGCCCCGGCGAGCCGGTCCCGGCCGAGGGCCTGCTCGACGCCGTGGCCGCCGGCACTGTCGAGATGGGACACGGTCCTGCGACCCTCGGCATGGCCAAGGATCCGACCTTCGCGCTGGCCACCGCGGTGCCCTTCGGCCTGAACGCCCGGGGCGCCGCCGCGTGGTGGCAGGCGGGCGGCGCCGCCGAACTCTTCGCCGAGGTCTTCGCCAAGGCCGGGCTGGTCTGCCTGCCGGGCGGCAACACCGGCGCCCAGATGGGCGGCTGGTTCCGTCGCGAGATCAAGACCCTCGCGGACCTGCAGGGCCTGAAGTTCCGGATCGGCGGCATGGGCGGCCAGGTGCTCGCCAAGTTCGGCGTCCAGCCGCAGGCGGTGCCGGGCCCGGAGATCTACGCGGCCCTGGAGAGCAAGAAGCTCGACGCCGCCGAGTGGATCGGGCCCTACGACGACGAGCGGCTCGGCCTGCAGAAGGTCGCACCGATCTACCATTATCCCGGCTTCTGGGAGGGCGGCGCCCTGCTGCACTTCTGGTTCAACGCCGAGAAGTGGAAGGCGCTGCCGAAATCCTACCAGGGGATCCTCCGGGCCGCGGCGGCCGAAGTCGGCGCCGACGTCCAGGCCAAGTACGACGCCCGCAACCCGCAGGCCCTGCGCCGGCTGGTGGCCGGGGGCGCGCAGCTGCGGCCGTTCCCCCAGGACGTCATGGAGGCCGCCCTCAAGAACGCCAATGACGTCTACGCCGAGATCGCCGCCAAGAACGCCGATTTCCGCCGCGTCTACGAGGCGATGCGGACCTTCCGCAACGAGGAGTACCTCTGGTTCCAGGTGGCAGAGTACACCTACGACAACTTCATGATCCGCGCCCGGGCGCGGGGCTGAGGCGCGCGCCGCCGCCGGAGGCCGGCGCGGCGCCCCGGGGGCGCTTCAAAGATGGGGACGTCGGGGCCGCGCCCGATTGCCACGCGATCGGGAACGGCTCTAGCGTCCGGCACGGCATCGGCGAGGGGAGGGCTGCATGTTCGGGACGCTGCGGGTCGGATTGGCTCTGCTCGGGGCGGCGCTGCCCCTCCAGGCCTTCGCACAGTCGGCCGCCAACCTGTCGGCCCTGCGCGGGCTGGTCCCGGTGGCCCGGCTGCAGACGACGCCCGACGGCAAGGCGGCGCTCGACGCGAACCTGCGGGTCACCGGCGACATCCAGAGCGGCGCGCTGCAGCAGCCGACGCTCCTGCCGTTCCCCGAGCAGCAGCAGCTCGCCCTCCGGGACTGCTTCATCACCGACGGCAACGCCGCCAACCTCGCCGACGGCCTCGGCACCACGCTGGCCCAGGCCTACTACGCCAAGGCGACCTACAGCGACTACAAGACCTTCACCAGCATCGCGCCGGCGGTCGCCAACCTGATCGGCTACACCAACAACGTGACCAAGTCGGATTCGAATTCCGGCAAGTACTTCTTCGCCAACGCCACGACCAACGGCAAGCATCCGGTCTCGGACGAGGCCGCCGCGATCCTGTCGAACGGCGCCGTCACCGACGTCTTCGGCAAGGCCTACGACCGGCCGGCCGGGAGCCCCGGCGCCGACCGCTACGGCAATTCGCGGCCGTTCCAGACCCTGCCACGCCTCCTCTCGTATCGCGGCAAGGACTATTTCGGTGACGCGTCCGACAGCCTCGACTGGCTGCGCGGCCCCTCGCAGGACCTCGTGAACAGCCCGTCCTACCCGAGCGGGCACACCACCTACGGCTACACCGAGTCCATGGTGCTCGCGCTCCTCGTGCCCGAGCGCTACCAGCAGATGGTCGCCCGCGCCGCCGAGTACGGCAACGACCGGATCATCGTCGGCGCCCACTACGCCATGGACGTGCTGGGCGGCCGGGCGACCTCGCTGCACGCCCTCGCGCACCTGCTCGCCAACGATCCGGCCTATGTCGGCCAGATCCGGAAGAACCCGGCCGTCCTCGACAAGGCGTCCGCCGAGGCCGACAGGACGGTCGGCGTGACGGATTACCGGGCGCTCCTGACGGAGGCCCGCGCGGCGATGACCGAGGCGCTGAAGGCCGGCTGCGGCGACACGGTGGCGGCCTGTGCGGCGAAGGATAGCGGCCGGTTCAAGGACGCGGCCGCCAACGCCGCCTTCTACGCGGCGACCCAGACCTACGGCCTGCCCGTGGTGCATCCGGACACCGCCGGCCGGCGGGAGGACGTGGGCAAGATCGCGCCGGAGGCCGGCCACCTGCTGACCGCGGCCTTCCCGGCGCTGACGCTCGACGAGGCCAACGCGATCCTCACCGAGACGCAGGGGCCGGGCGGCGGTTTCCTCGACGACGGCTCGGAATTCGGCGTCTACGCGCGCCTCGACCTCTACACGGCGGGCGGCAAGGCCGCCGCGCTGGCGGCGAGCCGGGCGGGGTCCAGCGCGACGCGCTGACACGCCGTGGCCGAGGGCCTGTCGGATCGCCGGCGGGCGCGGATGTCCTAGAGAGGCAGAGCCGCCGGAGAGGGGTCCGTCGCGCCCCGGGCGCCCCGCCTGCGCGGGAAGCGCGCTGCCCCTCAACGCGCCCGTAGAAGGGCCGGACCGGGGCCCGCGCCTGCTCCGGACAGAAAAAAGGCCACTCCCGAAGGAGCGGCCCGAAGTCTAGGGAGGAAACGCCCAAGAAGGGCTGCGGAAGGGCGACGCCATCGCCTTCCCGCGCTGCACAATCTGCGCTCCTCGACGGAAAATTCAAGAGCATCAGGACAGCAGGGCTGTCCTTTCGTGCGCTCGCGCACGCGTCACTTCCCGCCTGTGTTGAAAATGTCGCAGGCCGTCGAGCGCGATCGAAACCTGCATTGTCGCGGGCGGGACCGATCGATCGCCGTGCAAGTCCCTGATGAGGCGGGGTTTTGGCGGCTGGCGCCGGAGTTCGGCCCGTCGCCTCGACTGCGGCTTTTCATCCGTCCGGTCCGGACGGACGAAAATCCCGCCCGCTCTACCTTCTCCGGCCAAGGTTCCGGCGCGGCGCGCCAAGCAAGGAGCAGGTGAGCATGGCGATCCAGGGCGAACGGATCCGGATCCTCAACGATGTCGAGCCGCGCGAAGACGGCGCCTACGTCCTGTATCTCCTGCAGCAGGCCAACCGGGCGACGTTCAATCCCGCTCTCGAACTCGCCATCGAGGAGGGAAACCGCCTCGATCTGCCGGTCGTCGCCTGCTTCGGCCTGCTGGACGGCGCGAGCGGCTTTCCCGAGGCCAATGCCCGGCATTACGCCTTCCTGCTCCAGGGTCTCGCGGACGCGAAGGCAGGCCTGGAGAAGCGCGGGATCGGCTTCGTCATGCGCAAGTGCTCGCCCGCCAAGATCGCCATCGCCCTCGCCGAGGACGCCGCGCTCCTCGTGCTCGACCGCGGCTACCTCGCGATCCAGAAGGGCTGGTACCGGGAGATCGCCAAGTCGGTGAAGACGCGGATCGTCCAGGTCGAGGGCGACGTCGTCGTGCCCGTCGAGACGGCCTCGCCGAAGCACGAGTACGCCGCCCGGACGCTGAGGCCGAAGCTGAACCGGCTGTGGGACCCGTTCCTCGCGGCGCTGAAACCCCGCCGGGTGAAGTGCGCGGCCGATCGCCTGACGCTGAAGAGCGCGATCGACGTCTCCGATCCGGAGGCGGTGCTCGCCGGGATGACCCTCGACCGGGAGGTCGGCCCGGTGAAGCGCTTCACGGGCGGCGAGACGCAGGCCCGCAAGCGCCTGAAGGCGTTCCTGAAGGACGGGTTCTCGGGCTACGGCGCGGGGCGCAACATGCCGGAGGCGGCCGCCGCCTCGCACATGAGCCCCTACCTGCATTTCGGGCAGATCTCGCCGGTGGAGATCGCCCTGGCGGTGCGGGAGGCCAAGGTCGGCGATGCCGACGACCGCGGCGCCTACCTGGAGGAGCTGATCGTCCGGCGCGAGCTCGCCATGAACCACGTCTTCTACACGGAGGGCTACGACGCCTACGACAGGGCCGTGCCGGACTGGGCGCGCAAGACCCTGGCCGAGCACGCGAAGGACGAGCGCCCCCACGCCTACTCGGAGGCGCAGCTCGCCGCCGGCGAGACCCACGACCGCTACTGGAACGCCGCGATGCGCGAGATGCGCGAGACCGGCTACATGCACAACCAGCTGCGGATGTACTGGGGCAAGAAGATCCTCGAATGGTCCCCGTCGCCCGAGGAGGGCTTCGCGCGGACGCTCCGCCTGAACAACCGCTACTTCCTCGACGGGCGCGATCCGAACTCCTTCACCAACGTCGCCTGGGTGTACGGCCTGCACGACCGGCCCTGGCAGAGGCGCGAGATCTTCGGCACGGTCCGCTATCAGAGCGAGAACTCGCTCAAGAAGTTCGACGCCAAGGCGTATGTGCGGGCGGTGGAGAAGCTCTGCGCCGCCGAGGGCTGAGGCGGGACGGCCGCGCGGCCGCTGGGGCGCTTCGGTATCCTCGCAATCGTCGCACGATGACCGGACCGGGCGGCAGCGTATTGCGACGCTTGTCTCCGCGGAGGCTCAGTCGTCTCGCGCGCACAGGTTCGTGAAGAAACGCTTCCCCGGCCTCGGATGTTTCGAGCCCACTTCCGGCCCGTCGCGGACGGCCGGACATGATCCGGCGACAACTCGGTCGGACCGGGGCCGGATCATCGCGCTGCTCGAAACTGAACGGAGGACGACGATGCGGATGAAGCTGGCAGGCGCAGCACTCCTCGCGCTCGGAACCTTGGCCGCCACGGCCGGTACGGCGGAGGCTGCCCAGGGCTGCGGCCCGGGCTTCCACCGGGGCTGGTCAGGCTGGTGCAAGCCGAACTGGCGCCCCTACGCGTACCGCCCGGTCTACTACGCCCGGCCGGTGGCCTACGGCTGGGGCCGTCCCTGGGGCCGTCCCTGGGGCTGGCACCATCGGTGGGGCTGGCGCCACGCGGGCTGGCATCGCCCCTGGGGCTGGCACCATCACGGCGGCTGGCATCGGGCCGCCTGGCACCACAGGTGGTGATCGGTTGAGCGGCGGGGCCGGCACGCCGGTGCCGGCCCTCGGCCGTCCCGCGCAGGGGGCCTTTCCTTGACCATTGCGCTATAGCGTCCGCTCTCACTGCGCGGACGAGGTGCTCTTTCATGGTCGAGAAGCGGGACGAGGTGCGGGACACGACGGATGCTCCGCCCCCGCAACGGTCGCGCTACCGCCGCTCGATCATGCGCCTGCGGTCGGCCTCGATGGAGGCCTATCCGCTCTGGCGCGGGCGGCTGCTCTTCCTCGTGGGCGGCATCGGCGTGGGCCTCGCCGCCGTGCTGATGGCCAAGGGCGCCGACCTCGCGCAGGACGGGTTCCGGCGGCTCACCGCGCCGTCGCCGCTCATCGCCCTGGTGCTGACGCCCGCGGGCTTCGCCCTCGCGGCGCTGCTCGCCCTCACGGTCTTCCCGAACTCGCAGGGCTCGGGCATCCCGCAGGTGATCGCCGCCCGCCACGCCCGGGATACCGGCTTCCGCTACTCGCTGATCTCGCCGCGCGTGGCCTTCGGCAAGGTGCTGGTCCTGTTCCTGGGCCTGTTCTGCGGCGCCTCCGCGGGCCGCGAGGGGCCGACCGTGCAGGTCGGCGCCGCGATCATGGCCGCCTTCGGCCGCCTGACCCCGGAGCGCCTGCCCGGGCTGCTCCTCGCGGGCGGCGCGGCCGGGGTCGCTGCGGCCTTCAACACGCCCCTCGCCGGCATCGTGTTCGGCATCGAGGAGCTGGGACGCGCCTACGAGGCGCGCTCCTCCGGCCTGATCGTGGCCGGGATCGTGGCCGCGGGCCTGACCTCGCTCGGGCTCCTCGGCAACTATACCTATTTCGGGACGACCGACGCCGCCCTGCCGCTGGCGGCCAGCTGGATCGTGCCGCTGATCGCCGTGGTCGGCGGCCTCGCGGGCGGCCTGTTCAGCCGCCTCGTCATCCTGTTCGCCCGCGGCCTGCCGGGCGCGGCCGGACGGATGATCCGGAAGCGGCCCGTGATCTTCGCGGCGGCCTGCGGGCTGTGCGTCGCCCTGTGCGGCCTCGCCTCCGGGGGCGCCGCCTACGGGACCGGCTACGAGGAGGCCAAGGCCATCCTCCACGGCGACGCGACGGCCGGCTGGACCTACGCGCCCCTGAAATTCGCCGCCACCGTGCTCAGCTCGATCAGCGGTATCCCGGGCGGCCTGTTCGCGCCGTCCCTGGCGGTCGGGGCCGGCCTCGGCGGCACGGTCCACGGATTCCTGCCGGGCATGCCCGTCGGCGCCGTCGTGCTGATCGGGATGGTGGCCTACCTGACGGGCGTGCTGCAGGCGCCGATCACCAGCTTCGTCATCGTCACCGAGATGACCCAGAACCACGCGATGGTGATCCCCCTGATGGTCGCGGCGCTCCTGGCCGACGCGGCCTCGAAGGCGATCTGCCGCGGCGGCCTCTACCACACGCTGGCGGAGATCATGCTGGAACGGGCCGACGTGCCGGCGCAGCCCGTGGCGAAGACCGGCTGACCGCGTCCCCGACCGAGCGGCCGGACGCGGGTAAGAATAAAAGCGGACCGGTCCGGAATCCGCGGAACGGTCTCGCTTGGCGTCGGTTGAGGCAGCAGCATCAGGCCCCGCGCCGGGGCGCAGCCGGAGTGACGCCATGACCCTTCTGAAATGGGCCCTCATCTGCTTCGTGATCTCGCTGATCGCCGGCGGTCTCGGCTTCACCGGCATCGCCTCCGGCGCCGGCTCGCTGGCCCGAATCCTGTTCGGCCTGTTCCTGCTCATCGCCATCGTGATCGTGGTCATTGCCTTCGCGGTCGGCCAGGCGGTGTTCTGAGGCCGGCGCGGTGCGCGGCGCGGTCTGCCTCGTCACCGGGGCGACCGGCGGCATCGGCTACGAGACGGCCCTCGGTCTCGCGCGCCTCGGCGCGCGGGTCGCCATGGTCGGCCGGGACAGCGGGAAGCTGCAGGCCTGTGCCGACAGGATCCGCGCCGCGGTGCCCGGCGCCGCCGTGGAGCCGCACCGCGCGGACCTGTCCGCGCAGGCCGAGATCCGCCGGCTCGCCGGGATCCTGCGGGCGGCCTATCCGCGCCTCGACGTGCTGGTGAACAATGCCGGCGCGATCTTCGACCGGCGCACGCTGACCGTCGACGGGATCGAGCGGACCTGGGCGCTCGACCATCTGGGCTACGTGCTCCTGACCCTCGAACTCCTCGACACGCTGAAGGACGCGGCGGCGGCGGGCGGGAAGCCGCGGATCGTCAACGTCGCATCGGCGGCCCATTACCGGGGGCACATCGACTTCGACGACGTCGAGGGCGCCCGGCGCTACCGGGCGATGGGCGCGTATGCCCAGGCCAAGCTCGCCAACGTGCTGTTCACCTACGCGCTCGCCCGGCGCCTGCGCGACAGCGGCATCACGGCGAACGCCGTCCATCCGGGGGTGGTCAATACCGGCTTCGCCAAGAACACCGGCGGCCTGCTCGGCGCGGCCTGGGCGCTGATGCGGCCGTTGCTGATCACGCCCGAGAAGGGCGCGCGGACCTCCCTCCACGTGGCCAGCGACCCGGGCCTGGACGGGGTCACGGGCCGATACTTCTCCCACGGTCGGCCGAAGGTCTCCTCGGCCGAGAGCCGCGACGAGGCCGTCCAGGAGCGGCTCTGGGCGCTGAGCCTCCGGCAGGTGGGCCGGAGCGACTGAAGATCGGAGCGTTCGGTGGCGGCGGTCTCAGGGGGGCGGCGGGTCGAGCAGCACCCAGAGTCGCGCGATCCTGCCGTCCACGATCTCGGCAACGTCCGTCCCGGTGACCGCGACCGGGCCGCCCGCCGGACCGGCTTCCCAGCGCAGCGATCCCACGCCGTGGTGTCCGGCGGCCGTGCCGACGGGCACGAAGCGGAAGGTCGGCCCGAACCGGTCCAGGAGCGCCCCGGCGACCGCGGCGATCGCGGCCCGCCCGCGCACGACGTTGTCCGGCTCGAACAGGGTCGGCTCGGCCACGTAGAGCTCGGCCAGGGCGGCCGCCCGCGCGCCGGCGTCCCGCGCGTTGAAGATCCGCGCGAGATTGGCGCGCAGCAGCCGGTCGTAGTCGGGCTCTGCCGCCGGCGCGGCCTCCGTGCCGTCGGACATCGCGCGTCTCCTTCGAAGGGGGTTGTCGGGCGTGCCGCGCGGCGGCCGGCGGCTCATATCAGGCGGCCGCCGCCGTCGATGTGCAGGGTCTCGCCGTTCATGAAGCCGTTGCACATCAGGAAGACGACGGCGGCACCGGCCTCCTCGGCGGTGCCGAGGCGTCTCTGCGGCAGCCTCTCGGTCAGCCCGGCCACGTAGGCGTCGCGGTGGGCGCCGAGTGTGCGGGCCAGGAGCGGGGTGTCGGTGGTGCCGGGCGAGAGCGCGTTCACCCGCACCGGTGCCAGTTCGAGCGCGAGGCCGCGGGCGAAGGCCTCCATCGCGGCCGACGCCGCCGCCAGCACGGCGGTCCCCTGCGCGCTCGGGCGGTCCGCCAGGGCGCCGGAGATGAGGGTGACCGAGCCGTCCCCGGCGAGCCGGCCGCCGAGGGCGCGCAGGGCATGAATGGCAGCCCAGATTCGCTCGTCGAAGGCCCGCGCGAGGTGCTCGACCTCGGCCTCGAGGACCCTGCCGGCCACGAAGGTCCCGGCCAGCAGCGCGAGGTGGTCGACGCGGGGGATGTCGGCCAGAGCGGTCGCGATCGTCTCGGGCCGCGTCACGTCGGCGGCGCGCCAGCCGGCGAAGCCGTTCTCCGCCGCGGCGCGCTCGGCGCCCGCCGCTTGGCGGCCGATGACGACGACCTCCGCGCCCGCCGCCCTGGCCTGGCGGGCGGCCGCGAGGCCTATGCCCGAGGTGCCACCGAAGACCACGACGGTGCGATCCTGAAGGGTGCTGCTCATGGCGGGAAACCTGGCCGGTCGTCGCCAGCGCGGCGCCGATGGACGGGAGATTGGGCCAGCGACCCCTCCTTGATAATCGGTCCGCTCTTCGCTTCAGTCGTGCCGTCATGGAACAGATCGGCCTCGACCGGCTCACGGGCATCGTCGCCTTCGCCCGCTCCGCCTCCCTCGGCAGCTACTCGGCGGCCGCCCGCTCCCTCGGCATCTCGCCCTCGGCGGTGAGCAAGAGCGTGCAGCGGCTGGAGGCGCGGCTCGGCGTGAGCCTCTTCACCCGGACCACCCGCTCGCTGACCCTGACGCCGGAGGGGCGCGACCTGCAGGAGCGCGCGCTGCGGCTCCTCCGCGAGGCCGAGGCGATCGAGCAGGCGGCGGTCGCGGCACGCTCCGAGCCCGCCGGCACCCTGAAGGTGGCGGCGTCGATCCCGGTCGGCGTCCACCTGCTCGCGCCGGCCCTGCCGCGCTTCCGCGCGCGCCATCCGAAGCTGTCGGTCGACCTGCGCCTGAGCGACCGCTTCGTGGACCTGATCGAGGAGGGCATCGACGTCGCGATCCGGGTCGGCGACCTCGCGGATTCCCGGCTGGTCTCGCGCCGCCTCGCGCCGCACCGGGTCTGCGCCTTCGCGGCCCCGGCCTATCTAACGCGGCGCGGCACGCCGCGGCATCCAGACGATCTGGTCCACCACGACTGCGTGAACTTCCGCTTCCAGAGCACGGGGCAGGCCCTGCGCTGGCCGTTCCACGTGGGCGGCCGCAGGGTCGAGATCACGCCGGATACCGGCATCGTCGCGGATTTCAGCGACGCGGTGACGGCGGTGCTGGTGGCCGGTGGCGGTATCGGCATCTCGCCGACCTACATCGCCGCACCGCATGTCGGGCGGGGCGCGCTCATCCCGATCCTGCAGGACTTCGCGGTCGAGCGCTCGGCCTTCACGGCGCTCTGGCCGGAGAGCCGGCGCGGCAGCCCGAACGTGCGGGCGTTCCTCGCTTTCCTCGACGAGGTCTTCCCGTCGCCTGTCCCCTGGGACGGCGTGCTCGCGCCGGCCCCGACGCCCGGTGCGGCCGCCTGACAGAGGTCCGTGCGCGCCGGCGAGGCGGCACCCCTCAGGCCGCCGCCCGGACCTTGTGGTCGCCCTGCTGCTGGATCTCGATGAAGACCCGGGTCACGTCGGGGCTGCGCGCCTTCAGCGCCCGGTCGAGGCGCGTGACGAGGCTCTCGACCTCGCCGGCGCTGAGATCGTCGGTCATGTCGATGCTGAGATTGACCAGGATGTCGGACGGGCCGAGGTGCTGGGTCAGCACCTCGTTGACGTGGACCACGCCCGGCTCGCCGCGGACCAGCTCCGCGATCGCCGCCACGACCTCGGGATCGGCCGCCTCGCCGATCAGCAGGCCGTGGGTCTCGACCATCAGGAACGCCGCCATGCCGATGAGCACGAGGCCGATGCCGACCGACGCCCAGCCGTCGAGGCTCGGCATCTCCAGGAGGTGTGACAGGGCCACGCCGGCGAGCGCGATCAGGAGGCCGATCAGGGCGGCGGTGTCCTCCGCGAGCACGGTGAACAGGGTCGGATCCTTGCTGCGCCGGATCGCCCGCACGGCCGAGTGCTTGCCCTTCTCGGCCCAGAACTGGCGCATCGCAACGAAGAACGACGTACCCTCCGCCGCGATGGCGAAGCCCAGGATCGCGACGTTCACCCAGAGGCCGGGCAGGCGGTAGCCGAACAGCTCGGCATCGACGTCCGGCTCGGGATGGCGGACCCGCTCGATCCCCTCGTAGACGGCGAACAGTCCGCCGCCGAGGAAGATCATCAGCGCGACCACGAAGGCGTAGAAGTAGATCTCGCGGCCGTAGCCGAACGGGTGGCGGGCGTCGGCCGGGCGCTCGGCCCGCTTCATGCCGACGAGGAGCAGCACCTGGTTCGCCGTGTCGACCACCGAGTGCACGCCCTCGGCGAGCATGGCGGTCGAGCCGGTCAGCGCCCCGCCCACGAACTTCGCCGCCGCGATGGCGAGGTTGGCGCCCGCCGCCGCGTAGATCGCTCCCGTGCTCTCGTGCGCCATCCGGAACTCCCTGCGCGGTCTGGGGGACACCGGGCTCTCGGACCCCGGCACGGCGCCGCCGCCGCGGCGATGCAAGCGTCGCGGCGCGCAGGTTGTTCCCGTGTGGACGCGGGCCGGTGCCCCGTGCAACCTGCGGCCGCTCAAGGAGTCCGGAGGCAGCATGGCCGACGCCCGCTACGATCCCGACAACATCTTCGCCAAGATCCTGCGGGGCGAGATCCCCTGCCACCGCGTCTACGAGGACGCCCACACCCTGGCCTTCATGGACGTGATGCCCCAGGGCGAGGGCCACACGCTGGTGATCCCGAAGGCGCCGGCCCGGGGCCTGCTCGACGCCGACCCGGACTCGCTCGGCGCCCTGATGGCGAGCGTCCAGAAGGTCGCCCGCGCCGTGAAGGCGGCGTTCCGGGCCGAGGGTCTGACCGTGTTCCAGTTCAACGAGCCGGCCGGCGGCCAGACCGTCTTCCACCTGCACGTCCACGTCATCCCGCGGCGCGAGGGCGTGCCGCTGAAGCGCCACGAGGGCGGGATGGCCGATAGCGGGGTCCTCGCCGAGCACGCCGCCCGCATCCGCGCGGCGCTCGAGGCTCAGGCCTGACGCCCAGGCCTGAGGATCAGGCCGCGCTCGCCGAGTCGCCCGACTGGGCCATGCTGGCGAGCAGCCGGCGCAGGGCGGCGTTCTCGGTCTCGAGCTCGCTGATGCGCTTCAGCAGCAGGGTCACGGAGGCGTCCGTCGCGGCCGGATCGGGCGAAGCGGGCGCGGTGCCGGCCCGGGCCGGCGCCTCGAAGGTCACGCCGATTCCGTCCTCCCGGCGCCAGCGCAGGGTGGCCCGGTAGGTCCGGTCCTTCTGCGGGATGTAGAGATCGAACGCGTCCGGAAGCGTGGTGGCCTCGCTCATCACGAGGCGCGCGCCGGTGGGGGACATGTCGCGCACCAGGCAGTCGAGGCTCGACGACCCGTTGTTGAAGACGATGCGGCCCTTGAGGAAGACCCTCTGGCGCGCCTCTCTGCGATGCTCCGACATGCGGGCGGCTCCGGACAGCTGACGGTTCCGCGAAACCTGCACGCGAGCCCTTAAGGAATCTTGGTCGCGATCGCCGAGTCGAGGCCCGCTATAGGGCTCGATACCGGTAACGTGCTGCCGCCAAGGCTCCGGAAGAGCGAGTCCGCGCCCCGGGCCGGTCCAATTTACCCGCGACGACTTCGGTTCGTCGTTCCGTGGCCGGAGCGGCGACCCGGCAGCGCCGCGCCGATCGTCCCGACGCCGGCCTGCTCGCCGTGACGGACGGGGCCCGCTCAGGCGATAAAGCGCCGGTCCACGGTCTGGAACAGGTAGAAGCCGTTGAAGCGCACCGCGGTGTCGGCGGCCCGCCCGTCGAAGTCGAGGGGCTGCCGGCCGCCGTCGCCCAGCTTGCCGCCGAAGGTCCAGCGACCCGCGCCGATGAAGGGCGGGACCGTGCTGGCCTCCGGCACCGCGCAGCAGAGGCCCTCCTCGCCTTTGAGCTGGAACAGGTTGTAGCTTCGCATCCGAAGTCCTCCGCCTGGCCGCCCTCGAAGCCAATTTTCCCAATACAAGATTTCGCATTGCGAAGAATCGGCTTGACCGTGCTCATAATGGCACAATCGGTCGAGTTTGTGACGGTCAAGTTTCAGGGACGTTTCGGTTCAACTCGTCGATCCAGATCCGCGCCGACCCGTCGGAGGGCGCGCGCCAGTCGCCCCGGGGCGACAGGGAGCCCCCCGCCGAGACCTTCGGCCCGTTCGGGAGCGCCGAGCGCTTGAACTGGCTGAAGCCGAAGTAGCGGCTCAGGAACACCCCGAGCCAGCGGCGGATCTCCGGGAGGTCGTAGGCGACCCGCTTGGTCTCCGGGAAGTCGGGCGCCCAGGTGCCGCGCTCCCGGTCGCCCCAGGCGTGCAGCGCCAGGAAGGCGATCTTCGAGGGCCGGAACCCGTACCGGAGCGTGTAGAACAGGTTGAAATCCTGCAGCGCGTAGGGGCCGATCGTCCCCTCGGTGCTCTGCGGGCTGTCGTCCTGGTCGACCGGCACCAGCTCGGGGGAGATCTCGGTGTCGAGGATCGCCTGGAGCGTGCGCGCCTCGTCCGGGCCGACCTCGCCGTTGCCGATCACCCAGCGGATCAGGTGCTGGATCAGCGTCTTCGGCACGCCGGCATTGACCGCGTAGTGGCTCATCTGGTCGCCGACGCCGTAGGTGCACCAGCCGAGCGCCAGCTCCGAGAGGTCGCCGGTGCCGACCACGATGCCGCCGGCGTGGTTGGCGAGCCGGAACAGGTAGTCGGTGCGCAGGCCCGCCTGCACGTTCTCGAAGGTCACGTCGTAGACCGCCTCGCCCTTGGCGAAGGGGTGGTCCATGTCGGCGAGCATCTGCTTGGCGGCCGGGCGGATGTCGATCTCGGCGGCCGTGCAGCCCAGCGCCTTCATGAGCGCGTGGGCGTTGGTCTTGGTGGCGTTCGAGGTGGCGAACCCCGGCAGCGTGTAGGCCAGGATGTCCGAGCGCGGGTATCCCAGGCGGTCGAAGGCCTTGGCGATCACGATCAGCGCGTGGGTCGAATCGAGGCCGCCCGAGACGCCGATGACGGCCTTCCGGGTGCCGGTGGCCTCCAGGCGCTTGGCGAGGCCGGCGACCTGGATGTTGTAGGCCTCGTAGCAATCCTGCGCGAGGCGCGACGGGTCGGCCGGCACGAACGGGAACCGCTCGATCCGCCGGATCAGGCCGAGATCGGCCTCGGGCGGGTTGAGCCGGAACGGCACCCGGCGATAGGGCAGGGCGCGGCCGCGCGCGTCGTCGTCGAAGCTGCCCGCCTGCAGGCGCTCCTGGGCGATCAGGTCGAGGTCGATGTCGGCCAGCGTCGTCACCGGCTTCTCGGGGAAGCGCTCGCCCTCGGCGAGGCGCACGCCGAGCTCGTCGACGCTGGTCTGGCCGTCCCAGGACAGGTCGGTGGTCGATTCGCCCTGGCCGGCCGCCGCGTAGACATACGCGCAGGCGCCCCGCATCGAGGCCGCCCGGGACAGGAGCGCCCGCGACTCGGCGCGGCCCACCGTGATCGGGCTGCCCGAGAGGTTCGCCAGCACGGTGGCGCCGGCGAGCGCGGCGCGCATGCCGGGGGGCTCGGGCACCCACAGGTCCTCGCAGATCTCCACCCCGACCACGAGGCCCGGCAGGTCCTCGGCCGGGAACAGCAGGTCGGTGCCGAACGGCGCGTCCTGACCGGCGACCCGGACGGTCTCGCCGACGATCCCGGCGCCGGAGGCGAAGTGGCGCTTCTCGTAGAACTCCCGGTAGTTCGGCAGGAAGGTCTTCGGGACGACGCCGAGCAGGCGGCCGCCCTGGATGGCGAGCGCGCAATTGTAGACGCGGTGCCGCCAGCGCAGGGGCGCGCCGACGATCAGCAGCGGCCGGAGACGGGCCGAGTCGGCGATCACGCGGGCGGCCGCGGCCTCGACCGCGTCGAGCAGGGTCTGCTGGAGCAGCAGGTCCTCGATCGCGTAGGCCGAGAGGCCGAGCTCGGTGAAGACCGCCAGCACCGCGCCCGAATCGTGGCAGGTCCGGGCGAGGTCGAGGACGACGTCGGCGTTGCGCTCGGGCTCGGCCGGATGGCTCCGGCCGGTGCAGGCCGCGACCCGGGCGAAGCCGTGGCGGTAGAGGGAGCGGAAGCGCGCCGGCGATTCGGAGGTGGCTGGAGACACGGGCACCTGTCCGGGTGAGGGGTGGCTGCGGGTTACTATAGCGGACGCGGGCGGGGGGCAGCGCGGAGTCTGTTCGCGCCCTGGCCGGTTCCCGACGTCATCGCGAGAGACTGCGCTGCGGCGGATCGGGACGGGGCCCAGATCGCGATTTCCAGTCCATGGGGCGTCGTTACCTCGAAATTTCGTGGTCGAAACGGCCCCCGGCGGCGGTCACGGCACGGTCGCGGCGATGCGGGGGCCGGCCGGAGCGCCGGGCCGATCGTCCCGCATGGTTTCCGCACCGCGACCGGCGGCAAGCCTCCATTAACGACGAATGGCCTAACTCAGGAACAGCCGCCGCGCGTCGGCGGATCCCTGTTTCGAGTATCGTCTGAGAACCCATGCGCGCATCGGGACGGCCTCCGTACTCCCACCGTGACCCCGCCCGCCCTGTCCGCGGCGGCGACCGCTCGGGCCTCTCCCTGGGAGCCCTGGCGCACCGGCTGATGGCGCTCCGCGCGAGCCTCACCCGCCGCCTCTCCGGCTCTCCCGCGGGCCTGCCCGCCCGTCCGTCCTACGGCGCGCCCGGGCGCCGGGCCGAGCCGAGCTGGCTCACCCCGCCGGGCGCGATGGTCGGCCGCGAGGGCTCCGAGCGCGCCCCGCGCGCCGCGGCACCCGAGCCGCACTGGCCGGCCCAGGTCTTCGACGACCGGGCGAGCCTCGACGCCCTGGACGCCCCGATCTTCGAGAGCCGGATCGACCGCAGCGCCTCGTCGCCGGGCGTGCTGGTGCGCCAGCCGCGCCGCCCCGCCGCCATCGCCCCCGACTACGCGCCGGCCGCGGCTCCGCTCGCGGGCTATGCGGCCGGCCATGTGGCCCACCAAGTGACCGACCACGTCGCGACGCCGGCCGCCGCGCCGGCGCCGGCCGCGCCCTCGGCGGTGCGCTACACCCGCACCCCCGATTCGGTTCTGCAGGAGCGCCGCCAGCGCGCCCTCGAGGCCGAGCGCGTCGCCCTGGAGCGCGCCCGTGCCGAGGCGCAGGCCGCTGCCCTCGCCCTGGAGACCGAGCGGGCCGCCCGCGAAGAGGCCGAGCAGGAGCGGGTCGAGCGCGCGCGGATCTCGGCCGAGGCGGCCGAGCGCGCCGCAGCCGTGCCGGCCCTGCCCGAAGCCGCCGCGCCGGACGCGGAGCCGGTGCCGCTGTGGCGCCAGCCCTTCGTCGCGCCGCCGGGCGTCCGCTTCTTCCGCACGCCGGACCGCCGCCCGGTCCGGCCCGCGGTCGAGCTGGCCGCCTCCACGGCGGCGATCGCCCCGGTCGCGGCTGCGTTGGTCGCCGCCGCGCCGGTCGAGACGGTCGCCGAGGCCCCGGCCCGCGACTGGTCGGACCTGCCGGACTGGTCCGAGGTCCAGCCCTGGTTCGACGGCGCCGACTGGTCGTCCGTCGATGCCTGGTCGGCCCTGGAGGCGCAGCCCGCCGAGGTCGCGCCGACCCCGGCCGCCGTCTCGGCGCCGGCGGCGTCCGACGAGCGCTTCGTCTCCATGCCCCTCGATATCTCGCACCTGCGGTCGCTGCCGCCGCGGCCGGTCTACGTGCTCGACCGGCTCGTCCGGTTCGACCAGCCGCCGCGTCCCGCCGACGGGCAGGATAACGGGACGGAGACCGGCCAGCGGATGGACGAGGCCGCCTCGATCCGGAGCGCCTTCCTGCCGCCCGTCGCGCCGCCGGCCGCGTCCGGCCTGTCGCTGGTCTTCGGCCCCGGCAGCGCCGCGGCGGAGCCTCCGGCCGCCCCCGCGTCCGAGGCGCCCCGCCGCGCGCCGGCTCTCAGCGCCATGGCGGCCCGGGCGGCGATCCGCGCGGCTGGCCAGCCGACCGCCGTCCCGCCAGCACCCCCGGCCGTGCCCGAAGCCGGTCCCGCCCCGGTCGTTGCCGCGCCGGTCGCCGCGCGCGCCGAGGCCGAGCGCGTTGTGATCCCGATGACGCCGCGCCCGGTCCTGCTCCGCGGCAAGCTGGCGCCGCAGCCGGAGCCGGTCGAGACGGAGATCGAGGCGGAGATCGGGGTCGAGGCCGAGCCGGTCGCCGCTGCCGTCGAGGCGATCGAGGTCGCGACCCTGCCGGCCCCCGCGCCGGCGTCGGTCCCCCTGGTGGCGCCGCGGGCACACCTGATCCCGGCCGGCCGCCACCTCGAGATCGCGCCGATCGAGAACGCCGATTACGAGCTGCCGTCCCTCGAACTGCTCGCCCTGCCGGCCCCCGGCGGCAGCGAGGAGGTCGACGCCGACGTGCTGGAGCAGAACGCCCTCAACCTGCAGCAGACGGTCCAGGATTTCGGCGTGCGCGGCGACATCCTGGCGGTGCGGCCGGGCCCGGTCGTCACCCTCTACGAGCTCGAGCCCGCCCCCGGCACCAAGTCCAGCCGCGTGATCGCCCTCGCCGACGACATCGCCCGGTCGATGTCGGCGGTCTCGGCCCGCGTCGCGGTCGTGCCCGGCCGGAACGCCATCGGCATCGAGCTGCCGAACGCCAAGCGCGAGACGGTCTACCTGCGCGAGCTCCTGGCCTCGACGGACTTCGCCGAGAGCAAGCACAAGCTGGCGCTGTGCCTGGGCAAGAACATCGGCGGCGAGCCGATCATCGCCGACCTCGCGCGCATGCCGCACCTTTTGGTCGCCGGCACCACCGGCTCGGGCAAGTCGGTGGCGATCAACACCATGATCCTGTCGCTGCTCTACCGGCTGAAGCCCGAGGAGTGCCGCCTGATCATGGTCGATCCGAAGATGCTGGAGCTGTCGGTCTACGACGGCATCCCGCACCTGCTCTCCCCGGTCGTCATCGACCCCAAGAAGGCGGTCATCGCCCTCAAGTGGGCCGTGCGCGAGATGGAAGAGCGCTACAAGAAGATGGCCAAGATCGCCGTCCGGAACATCGACGGCTACAACGCCCGCATGAAGGAGGCCCGCGACCGGGGCGAGACCATCACGCGCACAATCCAGACCGGCTTCGACCGCCACACCGGCGAGGCGGTGTACGAGGACGAGGCGATGGACCTGGCGCCGCTGCCGTACATCGTGATCGTGGTCGACGAGATGGCCGACCTGATGATGGTGGCCGGCAAGGACATCGAGGGAGCGATCCAGCGCCTGGCGCAGATGGCGCGGGCGGCGGGCATCCACCTGATCATGGCGACCCAGCGCCCGTCGGTGGACGTGATCACCGGGACGATCAAGGCGAACTTCCCGACCCGGATCAGCTTCCAGGTGACGAGCAAGATCGACAGCCGCACGATCCTGGGCGAGATGGGCGCCGAGCAGCTTCTGGGCCAGGGCGACATGCTGTTCATGGCCGGGGGCGGGCGCACGACGCGGGTGCACGGGCCGTTCTGCTCGGACAGCGAGGTCGAGAGCGTGGTCGCCCACCTCAAGCGCCAGGGCCGCCCCAGCTACCTCGACGCCGTCACCGCCGACGATTCGCCCGAGGAGCCCGCCAAGGAGGGCGGCCGGTCCGGCCGGGGCAAGGCGGCCGCGGCCGACAAGGCCGAGCGGTCCGACGAGCCCGAGGAAGAGGCCCCCGTCTTCGACATCGGCGCCTTCGCGGCGGCGAGCGGCGGCGACTCCGACGACCTCTACAAGCAGGCGATCGAGGTGGTGCTGCGCGACCAGAAGGCGTCGACGAGTTACATCCAGCGCCGCCTGCAGATCGGCTACAACCGCGCCGCCTCCATCATGGAGCGGATGGAGATCGAGGGCATCGTCGGCCCGGCCAACCACGCCGGCAAGCGCGAGATCCTGGTCGCCGGGGCGACGCACAGCTCGGCCGGGATGTACGACGACGAGTGAGACGCTGTCAGGGCCGCCTCGCCACGGGGCGGCCCGGACGTCGCATCTTCGCCACAGGGCGAGGTTCTAAAAAGGGGGCTGCGAAACCCGCCCCGTCTCTGCGAGCGGAGCGAAGCAACCCAGAGTAGCGCTACCTCCGGTATCGTGGCGCACCTGGATTGCCTCGCTCCGCTCGCGAAGACGAGGGGACGGCAAGGCGTCCGCAGCGGCCCGCCCACCTCTGTTTCGCCGCCGGAGCTTGCCCGCGGCTCCTCAGGAGACTCTGCCGATGATCGGCCGCCGCACCCGCACAGCCGGCTCCGTGATCGCCGCCGGGCTGTGGCTCGCGACAGCCAACCCGGCCCACGCGCAGGTCGGCGCCTTCATCGACAGCCTGTTCGGCCACAAGGAGGAGCCCGCCCCGCAGCCGGAGGCCGCCCCGGCGGCCCCTGCGCCGGCCAAGAAGGCCGCGCCCAAGGCCAAGGAGGCGAGCAAGGAGACGAAGCCCGGCACGGCCAAGTCCGGCAAGGGCGGCGACAAGGCCGCCGATAAGGCGGACCACAAGGCGCCCGAGCCGAAGGTCGCGGCGGTGGGCGCGCCGACGGCGATCGTCACGGCCGACTCGGCCGATCCCGCCGCGCTGCTGGCGCAGGCCAACGCCTACTTCAACGGCATCAACACCCTGACGGGCAATTTCGTGCAGATCGGCGCCGACGGCCGCCGGATCGGCGGCAAGCTGACGCTCGTCAAGCCCGGCCGCCTGCGCTTCGACTACGACCAGCCCTCGCCGCTGGAGGTGGTCGCCGACGGGACCTCGGTGGCGGTGCGCGACCGCAAGCTGAACACCCAGGACCTCTACTTCATCGCCCAGACGCCGCTGAAATTCCTCCTGCGCGAGAAGATCGACCTCGCCCGCGACCTCACCGTCACCGACGTGGCGAGCGATCCAGGCAGCGTCCGCATCAGCCTGGAGGACCGCGCCACCCTCGGCGGCACCTCGAAGATCCAGCTGTTCTTCGACGCCGAGATGAAGACCCTGTCGCAGTGGCGGATCACCGACCCGCAGGGCTACGTCACCACGGTGACGCTCTCGAACCTGCAGAAGGGCAAGAGTGTCGACGGCAGCCTGTTCTTCATCAATTACGGACGGTCCGAGGACAAGGCGATGCAGCAGCAGATCCAGCAATCGCAGAAGTGACGGGGTCGCCCCTCAGGGGGCGCCGAGCCCGGCCGCGGCGCCCGGCCGCCACCGGTTCAACTCCCGATCGATCGCGCCCTCCGTCCCGTGCAGGAACTCCGCGGTCGACAGGCCGGGGGCCAGGGCCGCGAGGTAGCTCACCACCACCGTGCCGGACCGGGTCGCCGCGCCCCCGGGCCAGAACAGGCCGGAATTGAGCGCCACCGGCACCACCGGCAGGCCGAGACGGCCGTAGAGCAACTCGACGCCGCGCTTGAAGCGGAGCGGCTCGCCGATCGCGCCGCGGGTACCCTCGGGGAAGATCAGGACCGACCGCCCCGCCGCGACCGCCTCCCGACCGCCGTCGATCATGGTGCGCAGGGCCTGGGTGCCCTTGGCCCGGTCAATGACGATCATCGGCGAGCGTCGGAGGAACCAGCCGACCACCGGGATCGCCAGCAGCTCCCGCTTCGCGACGATCGCCACGTCCGGCACCAGGACCAGGAAGGCCAGCGTCTCCCATGTCGACTGGTGGTTGGCGACGATCAGGCAGGGCTCGTCCGGCAGGTGCTGGCGGCCCTCCTCGACGTAGCGCAGCCCCACGATGCGCCTGAGCCCGCCCAGGATCCCGCGCGCCCAGAGCCGCGTCGCCCGGCGGATCGGCCGCTGCGGCGATCCGGACAGGAGGAAGATCGCCAGCGGCGCGAGGAACAGGGTCGTCCAGGCGGCCCAGTAGACGGCGAACAGGAGCGAGCGGGCGTGCGCCATGACGGGCCTCGACGAGGGGCCCGGGACAGGGCAGGGCCCGGACATAGCGCCTGCCGGCCGGGCGCGCACGGCCTTTCGCCGGGCGGGCGGTGAGCGGACTGTCGCGGGCCGCGAAATCGGCTATCGGAGCGCAACGCCGTCAGAACCCCAGCGCCGCCCGTGCAATTCACCGTCACCACCTGGAACATCAACTCGGTGCGCCTGCGCATCGACCTCGTGCTGCGCTTCCTCGCCGAGCACAGGCCGGACGTGCTCTGCCTGCAGGAGACCAAGTGCCCGGACGACGCCTTCCCGCTGAAGGCCCTGCGCGGTTCGGGCTACGAGCACGTGATGTTCGCCGGCCAGAAGGGCTACAACGGCGTCGCGATCCTCTCCCGCTTCCCCCTGCACACCCGCGCCGTGATGGGCTTCTGCGAGCGTCAGGACGCCCGCCACATCTCGGCGGTGCTGGGGCCGGAGGCCGGGGCGGCCTCGGGCATCGTGCTGCACGATTTCTACGTCCCGGCCGGCGGCGACGTGCCGGACCGCGACCTGAACCCGAAATTCGCCCACAAGCTCGACTTCCTGTCCGAACTGCGCGCCTGGGGCGGCAGGCGCATCTCCGGGCCGGCGATCCTCGTGGGCGACCTCAACGTCGCGCCCCTGGAGCACGACGTCTGGTCGCACAAGCAGCTCCTCGACGTGGTCAGCCACACGCCGGTGGAGACCGAGGCGCTGGAGGTGCTGCGCGGGGAGGCGGGCTGGATCGACGCGGCGCGCCACCTCACCCCGGAGCCGGAGAAGATCTACACGTGGTGGAGCTACCGCTCCCCCGACTGGTCGGCCGCCAACAAGGGGCGGCGCCTCGACCATGCCTGGGTGTCGCCCGACCTCGCCGGGACCGTCCGCAAGGTCGAGGTGCTGCGCGAGGCCCGCGCCTGGGAGCGCCCCTCCGACCACGCCCCGGTGACCCTCACGCTGGAGCTGTGACCGGGCGCGGAACTGCGGCGCGGTCCGAGCATTGCCCGCTCACGAACCCGTGACGCGAGCGAGCCCCGATGCGCAAGATCCTGATCGCTTTCCTGCTTCCCAAGGTCGTGTCCTACCTGCGCCGCCGCTACGGCGGCCCGCACGCCAACCGCAACCGGGCCTTCTGAGACGGCCCGGTCGCGGCCACCGCCTGTGACCCCCGGGCGCAGGCGGTGGCCGCGGCGACGGCCCTAGATCCTGCGGGTCCCAAGCCGAGGAGCCGCACCCGATGACCCAGGACCCGCGCGAGGCCGGCCCCCGGCCGCCCTTCCCCCGCGACCAGCAGCAGACCCGCCCGGGCCTCACCACGAAGATGACGCCGCGCCCCGACCACGGCGAGGAGAGCTACGTCGGCAAAGGCCTGCTGACGGGTCAGGCGGCGCTGATCACCGGCGGCGATTCCGGCATCGGCCGGGCGGTGGCCATCGCCTACGCCCGCGAGGGCGCCGACGTGGCGATCTCCTATCTCGAGGTCGAGCAGGAGGATGCCGAGGACACGAAGGCCTGGGTCGAGAAGGCCGGCCGCCGCTGCCTGCTGCTCCCCGGCGACATCCGCGACGAGGCCCGGTGCCGAGATCTCGTGGCGCGCACCGTCGCGGCCTTCGGGCGCCTCGACATCCTCGTGAACAACGCCGCCGCCCAGGTGGTGAACGAGGGCCTCGACGATCTGGCGGCGTCCGACATCGAGGGCTCGTTCCGCGCCAACGTCTTCGCCATGTACTACCTCGCCCAGGCGGCGGTGCCGCACATGAAGCCGGGCGGCGCGATCGTGAACAGCACCAGCGTGCAGGCCAAGGTCGCCGGGCCGAACATGCTGATCTACGCCGCCACCAAGGGCGCGATCGCGAGCCTGACCATCGGCCTGTCGAACCTGCTGGCGCCGCAGGGCATCCGGGTGAACTGCGTCGCCCCCGGGCCGGTCTGGACGCCGATCCAGCCGATCGTGAAGAGCCCGGAGCAGATGGAGCAGCTCGGTGCGCAGACGCCGCTCGGCCGCGCCGGCCAGCCCGCGGAGCTGGCCCCGGCCTACGTGCTGCTCGCCTCCCGCGAGGGCAGCTACATGTCCGGGGCGCTGGTGCCGGTCACCGGCGGCATGCCGATGCTCTAATCCCGCACCCGTCGCCGCTCTTTGCGGCGGCACCACGCCGTCGTCCCGAGCGCTGCGACGTGCCCCGGACCCGCGGGACATCCGCCGGGCGTGGCGCTCCCGGGCCGCTTCGCTGACGCGGGTCATCGCCGGGCGGATGTTCGGGCAGACCCTCGACGGCGCGCGCGCGATCCATCAGACGTTGAGGGCGGATCGGTTCACAACGGCGGGACGGCCCGGAAGGCCGCCCGGGTCCGGCGCGCGGTGATGGCACCGCCGCGGACCCGAACGCTGACCCGCGCCATCCGGGCGCCGCCGATCCCGACGGAGACGACCATGAGCGACGCCCAGGCCCGGACCGCGCTGGTGACGGGGGCCGCCCGCGGCATCGGCCTCGCCACCGCGACCCGCTTCCTCGCCGACGGCTGGAACGTCGCCCTTCTCGACATCGACGGCCCGGGCGCGGCGGCGGCGGCCGAGCGGCTCGGCCGTCCGGAAGCCACGCTCGCGGTGACGGCCGACGTCTCCGACCCCGAGGCGGTGGCGGCGGCGATCCAGCAGGTCGCCGACCGGTTCGGCCGCCTCGACGCCCTGGTCAACAATGCCGGCATCGCGATCTTCAAGCCGCTGACCGAGACCACCTTCGCCGACTGGTCGCGGGTGCTCGCCGTCAACCTGTCCGGCCCGTTCCTGTGCACGCAGGCGGCCGTCCCGCTCCTGTCCGAGCGCGGCGGCGCCATCGTGAACATCACCTCGATCTCGGGCCTGCGCGCCTCGACGCTCCGCACCGCCTACGGCACCAGCAAGGCGGGCCTCGCGCAGCTCACCAAGCAGCAGGCCGCCGAGCTGGCGCAGTACGGGATCCGCGTGAACGCCGTCGCTCCCGGTCCGGTGGACACCGCGATGGCCAAGGCGGTGCACAGCCCCGAGATCCGGGCGGATTACCACGACGCCGTCCCGCTCGGCCGTTACGGGCTGGAGACGGAGCTCGCGGAGGCGATCGTGTTCCTCTGCTCGGAGCGCGCCTCCTACATCACCGGTCAGCAGCTCGCCGTCGACGGCGGCTTCGAGTCGACGGGAATCGGCCTGAAGACGCTGCGCGGCGCGCGCAACATCTGAACGCGTCGGCCCGATCCGCCGGGTTCGGACAGGGTTCGTTAACCCTGCCGCCGTAGCCCGGAGGCTTGGTCAACAGGCGCGGGCACCATGCCGAGACTCGGCTCCATGATCGTCGACGGTCTAGCGTTCGTCCTCGTGGCGATCGCCCTCGCGGCGGTCGTCGCCGGCTACGAGCGGAACCTGCCGGATCCGTCCGCGTCACCCGCGCTGGTCGCCGCGGGCGCCCCCGTCTGGACCGACCCCGAGACGACGGGCTCGATCGCGCCGGCCGCGGGCCCGGTCGCCCGCTGGGCGGACGCGCGACCCCCGTTCGCGGCGCCGGAGTCGGATCGCGCCGCCGGCGGAACCTGGGTGAGCCCGCCCCGCCGCTGAGGCGCCGCGGGGCGGCTCACCGAGGCTCCCGCCGCGATCACAACTGATCGTTAACTATGGTTGCCGAACCTTCCACCGCACAGCGAAGCGGAGAGGCACCCATGGCGCGCGACGGCAACCGACCCCACCCGAGCGCCCTGGCGCGGTATCCGGTTCCGATCGAGCTGATCTCGGCCCTGTTCCGCGCCGACGACGCGGAGCGCGACCGGCTGCTCGCGCCGATGCCGGCCTACGGCCGCGCCCGGATCGCCGCCTACTGCGCCGAGCACGCGCGGCTCGAGGCGCTCGGCCTGAAGGTCGCGCGCTCCTGCGACGAGGCCACGCTGGTCAGGGCTGCGGGCGTGACGGTCGGCGCCGACCTCTTCGCGCGCTCGCGGGCGCCCGCACCGGCGCCGATCCAGCTCCAGGCCGCCTGACCGACCCGCCGCGCGGAGGCCCGGCCGGCCGAGAGTGTCGGCTCGATGAATGCCCGAGCCTGTCCGGGTTCACAGCGGCCGGCGCATCCTCCTGTCATCGGCCCGGCGCGTCCGGGCCGCAGGTTCAGGAGATCGTGTCATGATGCGCGCCAAGGTGATCGGCCTCGTCGCGGTGGCCGCCGCGGCTCTCGCGACCGCCACGACGGCCAACGCGGCGCCGTTCGGCTACGGGCCGCCCGATGCCGGATCGGTGATCGAGCGCGTGGCCGGAGGCTGCGGTCCGGGCTTCCATCCCAATCCCTGGGGCCATTGCCGGCCGAACGATCGCGGCTGGGGCTGGGGCGGACCGCGGGGACCCTACGGCGGCCGGCCCGGCTACGGCGGCTACGACCGCGGTTACGGCGGCTATGGCGGCTATGGCGGCTACGAGGGCCCGCGCCGGTCCTACGGCGGCTGGTGATCCGCGTCGGCGACCCGAGTTCGGGTCGCCGCGTCCAGAGCTCGGCCCGCCGCGCGCGATCCGGATCCGCGGCCGGCCGGTGCCGGGTCAGTGCTCGGCCATCGCGTTGTCCCCTGGAACGGACAAACCCATATTCACGACGGCATAGAGCCGTATTAATCTCTTTCGGGACGCAACATAGTGTCCCGGAGATTCTTCGTCATGAGTCGCTATGTATTTGCATCCCTGATGATCGCCGGCCTGGTGGCCGGCGCCGCGCCGGCTTCCGCGCTCTCCGCGAAGGATTGCTCGGTCAAGTATCAGGCCGCCAAGCAGGCCGGCACGCTCAACGGCCAGAAGTGGAACGACTTCCGCAAGGCCGAGTGCGGTGCGGCGGCCGACAACGCCCCGACGACCGCGCCGAACCCTGTCTCGCCGACCGCGACGACAGCTCCGGCCGCGCCGCCGGCCGCCCCGCGCGCCGGGACGACGTCCGCCGCCGCGGCGTCGGCCACGTTCCCCCGCGCCGTCGATCCGAAATACGCCAAGGAATCGGCCGGCAAGGCCCGGATGCACACCTGCCTCGACAGCTACAACGCCGCGAAGGCTGCCGGCACGCTGGGCGGCATGAAGTGGATCGAGAAGGGCGGCGGCTACTACTCGGCCTGCAACCGGCAGCTCAAGGGTTGAGCGGCGGCGCTCCGGGGCGCCGAAGGCGGGCGGCCCGAGACGTACGCCGGCGGATCTGGATCCCGGGCACCGCCGCGCGGTCCCGGGATGCTGCCTTGAAACGGCTGCGCTGACGCAGCCCAGATGTCCGCGTCACCCGGGTCGGGCAGGCCGACCCGGGTGACGGTACAGGGCCTCCGGATCGTGGGCGGTCCTAGAAGGGGATGTCGTCGTCGAGGTCGTAGCCGCCGCGGCTGCCACCGCCACCGCCGCCACCCGAGGAGGCCGGGGCCGGACGCCGCTCGCCGCCCTGGGCCCGACCGCCGCCGAAATCGCCGCCGCGATCACCACCCCGACCACCGCCGAAGTCGCCGCCACGGCTGATCTGGCCGCCGCCCTCGTCCTCGCCGGCGAAGTCGCCGCCGCCGCCGCCGCGCCCGTCGAGGATCGTCATCTCGCCGCGGAAGCGCTGGAGCACCACCTCGGTCGTGTACTTCTCGACGCCGGAATTGTCGGTCCACTTCCGGGTCTGGAGCTGGCCCTCGATGTAGACCTTCGAGCCCTTGCGCAGGTACTGCTCGGCCACCCGGGCGAGGTTGTCGTTGTAGATCACGACCGAGTGCCACTCGGTCTTCTCCTTGCGCTCGCCGGTCGCCTTGTCCTTCCACGACTCCGACGTCGCGAGCCGGAGGTTGCAGACCGGGTCGCCCGAACCGAGGCGGCGCATCTCGGGATCGCGCCCGAGATTGCCCACCAGAATCACCTTGTTGACGCTGCCCGCCATCGCTCTCTCCTAGTCGTACGGATCTCACAGGGCATCTGCCCGGCGGCGCGCGAACCATGCGCCCGGGCCTCCGGAGCGGCAACCGGCGGGGCGGGCTTGTGCCCGCTTTCCGCAGCGCCGACGGATCGATTTGTTCTATATCTGTTCCGTTTGGGCAGCAAGCCGCTCTCAGGCGACGCGGACGACGAGCTTGCCGAAATTCCGACCTTTCAACAGGCCGATGAACGCCTCGGCGGCGTTCTCCAGCCCCTCGACCACGTCCTCGCGGTAGCGGACGCGCCCGTCCTGGATCCAGCCGGCGACCTCCTTGCGGAATGTGTCCGCCTGCTCGGCGAAGTCCCAGACGATGAAGCCCTGGATGTGCAGCCGGTTGGTCAGGACCGCGCGCATCAGGCTGGGCAGGCGGTCCGGGCCGGGGGGCACCTCGGTGGCGTTGTAGGCGGAGACGAGGCCGCAGACCGGGATCCGCGCGAACGGGTTGAGCAGCGGCAGCACGGCGGCGAAGACCGCGCCGCCGACATTCTCGAAGTACACGTCGATGCCCTTCGGGCAGGCGGCCGCCAGCGCGCCCGGCAGGTCGGACCCGCGATGGTCGATCGCGGCGTCGAAGCCGAGCTCCTCGGTGAGGTAGCGGCACTTCTCGGGGCCGCCCGCGATCCCGACGGCGCGGGCGCCGTGGATCTTGGCGATCTGGCCGACCAGGGAGCCCACGGGGCCGGCGGCGGCGGCCACCACGACGGTCTCGCCGAATTTCGGCCGGCCGATGTTGAGGAGGCCGGTATAGGCGGTCATGCCCGGCATCCCGAGCACGCCCAGCGCCGTGGAGGGCGGGGCGGCATCGGGGTCGACCTTGCGCGAGCCCTTGGCGTCGGTGACGAAGTACTCCTGCCAGCCCGCGAAGGCTGTCAGCAGGTCGCCCACGGCGTGATCCGGGTGGTTGGAGGCGACCACCTCGCCCACCGTCTCGGCGGTGATCGGCGCGCCGATCTCGACGGGCGCCGCGTAGGATTTCGCGTCGCTCATCCGGCCGCGCATGTAGGGGTCCAGCGACAGCCAGCGGGTGCGCAGGAGGACCTGGCCGGGTCCGGGCTGCGGCACCGGCACCTCCTCCAGGCGGAAATTCTCGGGCCGCGGCTCGCCGTGCGGGCGCGAGGCCAGGACGATGCGGCGGTTCATGGCGGTGGTCATTCCGGACTCCGGGACACGGGCTTCCGCCCCGATCTGGGGCGCCGGGCCCGCGAGGCAAACGCGCCGCCGCGATCGCGCGGCCGAGTCGCGCGTTGTCCCGACTCGAGAGCGCGGAGCGGCGGCATGCGGGAGACGGCACTGGGACTCGGGCTGGCAGCTATGGCGGCGGGGGCCGCCCTGGCCGGTCCCCTCGATAGCTATCGCGACCGGGCGCGGGTGCTGGTGCTGTCGGCGCCCGAGGCCGGGGACGCGCAGCTCCGGGCGCAGCGGGCGGCGCTGGCCTCGGTCCGCACCGGCGTCGCCGAGCGCGACCTCGTGGTGCTCGAAGCGGTCGGCGCGGGGGCCGAGGCGCGGGCCCTGCGCGAGCGCCTCGGCCTGCCCGCGGACAGCTTCCGCGCGGTCCTGGTCGGCAAGGACGGGGGTGCCAAGATCACCGAAGCGGCGCCGATCGCGCCGCAGAGGCTGTTCGCCACCATCGACGCGATGCCGATGCGCCGCAGCGAGATGCGCGAGCGCCGCTAGGGCCCGATCCCCTGTGAACGGCGGGGCCGCGGACACCATCGGTTAAGCCTACCGGCCTATCACCGAAACGTGTCGACGGCCGCGTACCGGCCGTCCGTTGAGGCCCGCCAGGACGCTCGGACGAGACGCTCGAATCGATGACCCGACAACAAGTCGCCACCGCCATCCGCCGCCTCGTCGACCTGCAGGTCGAGGATATCGAGCGCGCGGTCCGCGACGGCCACAAGACCATCGCGCTGAACGAGCTGGCGGATCTGAACCGCCAGCTCAAGGCCTTCGCGGCCGCCCTCAGGAAGGCGCCGGCCCGCATCTGAGCCGGATTCCCACGCTACCAGCGCGGCCCGCCCCAGCGACGGGGCGGGATGTCCTCCGGCGGCGGGGGAGGCGGCGGCGGCCCGCGGTCGACGACCGGCTCGTCGCAGACCCGCACTCGTCGCAGCACCGGCTCCCCGTCCGGACCGAAGCGCCGCCGCACGAATTCCCGGCACGCCTCCGGGGACGCTTCTGGGGGCGCCGCTGTGAAGCGGGGACCGCGGACTTCGGATTCGGGCCGCGGTCCCGGAGAGGGCGGCGGTGGCCGGCGCTCCGGCTCGTCGTCCTGGGCGGGCCCGCCGTCGCCGTGCGGCGGGTAGGGGCCGTCGAAATCGGCGGCCAGGGCCGGGCCGGCGGCGAGGAGCAGGGCGCAGAAGCCGGTTCGTAAGAGGAGACGACGAGCGGGCACGGTGGCCTCGGCGTGAGCGGGCACGCGGGGATCGCGGCCATCATCGCCGGAGGATGCGACCGGGCGCCTGAACCGCCTCCGAGCCGCGGTGTCGGCCGCCGTTCAGCCGGCTACTTCTGCATCGCGTTCACTTCGCACTGGGCGTAGTCCGCGCTCGCCTTCACGTAGGCATTGAGCTTCTGCAGGTAGGCCTCGGCGATCGGCCGGAAGGCCTGCGCCTGCAGGTTATAGGCCTTGATCGCGTCGTTGTAGCTGTAGGCCTCCCAGCCCGGGCAGCCCTCCTTGGCGTCGAGGCAGGCGGGCTTCGGCGGCAGCTCCGGCTTGGCCGGGCGCGCGGAGGCCGGCGGCGGCGCGGGCGGCGTGCAGGCCGCGGCTGCCGGTGCGGCGGCGGCCGGCGGCGCGGCGGGCGCCGCCTTGGCGGCCGGCTTCGCGGCCTGGGTCGCGGGGGGCGTCGCGAAGGCGAGGGTCGGCGCGAGCAAGCCCGCGATCAGGAGAGGCGTGCCGCGCATGGCGTCTCGAAAGCTCCGCTGGGCCCGGGGCCGCCGGCGGCGGAGGACCGGGAGCGGGTTCTGCGGCATCAGGCCGACGGCGACAAGGGCTCCCGGACGGGCTCCCGGATAGGCTCCCGGCGGGCCGCCCGGGCCGGTCGCCTGCCCGGTGCCGGGGCCTTCGGGCCGCGCACGAGCGCCACGAGCGGGAGCGACAGGCCGACGGCCAGCACCCACCAGGCCGGCCGGATCGGCCCGGAGAAGTCCAGGTTGGCGGCGAGGACGAGGTTGGCCGGCACACCGCTGGCGAGGCCGTACCACGCGGCCTCCAGGCCGGCGGTCGCGAGCCCGGCGACGATCGCCAGGAGGAGGAGCGACCAGGGCCGCTCCGGCCACTGGAAGCGCCGCATCACCCGCCAGCCCATCAGCAGCAGGAACAGGCCCGCCGAGAAGACCGGGTCGGTGACATCGATCTTCGACTGCAGGAAGTAGTGGACCAGGGCCGCCACGGCGATCGTGTAGGTGAGGCGGTGCAGGCGATTCCAGTTCGGGCCGAGGTTGCGGATCGCCGCGTCCGTGGAGGTCAACCCTAAAGCGATCAGGCCGATCAGGGCCACGAAGCCGATCGTCAGGTAGAGCCGGAGCGCGATCTCGGAGATCACCTTGGTGAGGATCAGGTTCTGGTCGACGGCGTAGAGGGTCAGATGGGCCACCGCGTAGGCCATCACGGTGACGCCGAGCATGCGCCGCACGACGAGGACCTTCGGCCAGTCCGCGAGGCGGCGCAGCGGCGAGATCGCCAGCGAGAAGAGCAGGAAGCGCACCGCCCACTCGCCGGTGGCGTGGATCAGCGCGGTGATCGGCTTCGCCCCGAGGGCGTCGAGCCGGTAGGCGGCCGCGAGGTAGAGCGCGGGCGCGACGCAGCACGCGAACACCGCGAGCTTCAGCCAGGAGAGGCGGCCGGCCCGGTCGAGCCAGGGGAGGGGGATGCCGAGGGCGGCGGCCGAGCGATCGATCATGGGTCCGAACGGAAGCTTCGCGGTGGACGACGGCGCCGCGCCGGTGGCCCGGGCCACCGGCGGGAACGGCTGCCCGGGCCATCGGTGCCGTCACGGGTCGGTTCGCCGCGGGCGTTCGCGGGTTACAGGGCGGCGTTGACCTGTGTTGTGGTTGACCGCGCCGTTCCCGCGGCGAGATAGCGGGACGACGGACGTTGGAGGGATCCCATGCAGTATCGCACGCTCGGCCGCTCGGGCCTCAAGGTCTCGCCGATCTGTCTCGGCACGATGATGTTCGGCGGCCCCACCGACGAGGCCACGGCCGGCCGCGTCGTCGCCAGCGCCCGGGAGGCCGGGATCAACTTCATCGACACGGCCAACGTCTACACGGAGGGCCGCTCGGAGGAGATCACCGGCCGGGCGATCCGGGCAGAGCGCGACGCCTGGGTCCTGGCCACCAAGGTTGCCAACCCGACCGGGCCGGGCGTCAACGACCGCGGCCTCTCGCGGGTCCACGTGATGAAGGCCGCCGAGGACAGCCTGCGCCGCCTCGGCACGGATTTCATCGACATCTACTACCTCCACAAGGAGGACCACGACACGCCGCTGGCCGAGACGGTCCGGGCGATCGCCGACCTCGTGCGGGCGGGCAAGATCCGCCATTTCGGCGTCTCGAATCACCGCTCCTGGCGGGTCGCCGAGATCTGTCGGCTCTGCGACGAGGCCGGGATCGACCGGCCGGTGGTGAGCCAGCCCTACTACAACGCCTTCAATAGGATGCCGGAGACCGAGCACCTGCCCGCCTGCGCGCATTTCGGGCTCGGCGTGGTGCCGTACTCGCCGCTCGCGCGCGGCGTGCTCACCGGCAAGTACGACCCCGACGCGCCGCCGCCGGCCGAGTCGCGCGCCGGCCGCCAGGACGCCCGGATGATGCAGACCGAGTGGCGCCCGGAATCCCTGCGCATCGCCCGGACCCTGAGGGAGCACGCCGAGGCCCGCGGCATCACGGCCGGCCAGTTCGCCACCGCGTGGGTGCTGAACAACCGCCTCGTCACCGGCGTGATCGCCGGGCCGCGCACGGAGGCGCAGTGGCAGGAATATCTCGGCGCCCTGGACTACGCCTTCACCCCGGAGGACGAGGCGCTGGTCGACGGGTTCGTGGCCGCGGGGCATCCGACGACGCCGGGCTACAACGATCCGGCCTATCCGCTGGAGGGGCGGGTGCCGCGCAGCGGCTGAGCAAAGGCGATCTCCGACCGAACCCCTCGTCCCGGGGTGCAAGCGCGGCGAGCCTCGAAGGAGGGCTCCTTCGAGGCCTCCGCGACGCTCCGGCACCGCGGGATAAGGCCGAGGACGGGACGAGCGGGCTCGCGCGGCGCGGCGGATCCACCTTGCGCTCCGGGCCGAGGGCCGCTATCTAGCTCTCAACAGTTCTGATGGCAGTCGAGAGGCTGCGGTTCGGGAGTGGGCCCCACCGGGTCCGCTCTTTTTTTTCGCCGCACATCCTCTCGCCGCACGAGGCCCCACGCCGCGGGCGGCCAGGCAGAACGCCGCGAAGGTTGCGCGCTGAACACCCATGTCGTCCGAGATTGAAGCGGATCTGTCCGAGAAGCGCCTCGTCCGCGAGGCCGGAGTCGCCGCGCGCGTCGCGCAGGCGATCGAGGGGCCGCTCGCGGGCCTCGGCTTCCGGCTGGTCCGGGTGCGGATGTCCAACGTCAACGGCTGCACCGTGCAGATCATGGCGGAGCGTCCGGACGGCACCTTCACGATCGACGATTGCGAGGCGGTGAGCCGCGCGATCTCGCCGATCCTCGACGTCGACGATCCGGTGGGCGGCGCCTACAACCTCGAAGTATCCTCGCCGGGGATCGACCGGCCGCTGGTGCGGGTCTCGGACTTCGCCCGCTGGGCCGGCTACGAGGCCAAGGTCGAGCTGAGCCCGCCGCTGGACGGGCGCAAGCGCTTCCGCGGCATCCTCGGCGCGCCGGACCCGACGGGCGCGACCGTCCCGATCGACCTGCCCGACGTGAAGGAAGGGCTGCCGAGCCGCATCGACCTGCCGCTGAAGGACCTCGCCGAGGCCCATCTCGTCCTCACCGACGAGCTGATCCGCGAGTCGCTGCGCCGCGGCGGGCCGCCCGCCACGGATGAGGCCGACGAGGCCGAGGACGAGGAGGACGCCGCGGAGAGCGCGCCGCCGGCGCGCGCGCCCTTCCAGCCGAAGGGCCCCCGCAAGGCCAGCCCCGCGGCGAAGCCCAAGCATCCGGCCCGGACCGGTCCCAAGAAGCCGGTCGTGACCAAGGCATCCCGGCTCAAGGACCGCGACTCCCTGCACTGAGACCCCAGCGTCGGCCGCCCAGCGGCCGGCCCGAAGATTTGACGGAAGAGAAGGACCGACACCGATGGCCGTCGTCAGCGCCAACAGGCTCGAACTCCTCCAGATCGCCGACGCGGTCGCCCGCGAGAAGGTGATCGACCGCTCCATCGTGATCGACGCGATGGAGGAGGCGATCGCCAAGGCGGCCCGCTCCCGCTACGGCGCCGAGACCGACGTTCACGCCGAGATCGACCCGAAGACCGGGGCGCTGCGCCTCTCGCGTCACCTCCTGGTCGTCGATCAGGTCGAGAACGATGCCCGCGAGATCACCCTCGATCAGGCCCGCCGCTACAACCCGGGCGCGCTGGTCGGCGACGTGATCTCCGACACCCTGCCGCCCTTCGATTTCGGCCGCGTGGCCGCGCAGTCGGCCAAGCAGGTCATCGTCCAGAAGGTCCGCGACGCCGAGCGCGCCCGCCAGTTCGACGAGTACAAGGACCGGATCGGCGAGATCCTCAACGGCATCGTGAAGCGCGTCGAGTACGGCAACGTGATCGTCGATCTCGGCCGCGGCGAGGGCATCGTGCGCCGGGACGAGATGATCCCGCGCGAGACCTTCCGGCCGGGTGACCGGATCCGCTCCTACCTGTTCGACGTGCGCTCGGAAGTGCGCGGCCCGCAGATCTTCCTGTCGCGCTCGCACCCGCAATTCATGGCCAAGCTGTTCGGCCAGGAAGTGCCGGAGATCTACGACGGCATCGTCGAGGTGAAGGCGGTGGCCCGCGATCCGGGCTCCCGCGCCAAGATCGCGGTGATCTCGCGCGACGGCAGCATCGACCCGGTCGGTGCCTGCGTCGGTATGCGTGGCTCGCGCGTGCAGGCCGTCGTCGGCGAGCTGCAGGGCGAGAAGATCGACATCATCCCGTGGTCCGAGGACGAGGCGACCTTCATCGTCAACGCGCTCCAGCCCGCCGAGGTGGTGAAGGTGGTGCTCGACGAGGAGGCCGACCGCATCGAGGTGGTGGTGCCGGACGACCAGCTGTCGCTGGCGATCGGCCGCCGCGGCCAGAACGTGCGCCTCGCCTCGCAGCTCACCGGCTGGGACATCGACATCCTGACCGAGGCCGAGGAATCGGAGCGCCGCCAGAAGGAGTTCGCCGAGCGGACCCAGGTCTTCATGGAGGCGCTCGACGTCGACGAGACCGTCGGCCAGCTGCTCGCCGCGGAAGGCTTCCGCAACGTCGAGGAGATCGCCTACGTCGACATCCAGGAGCTCTCCGGCATCCAGGGTCTCGACGAGGAGACCGGCACCGAGATCCAGGCCCGCGCCCAGGACCACCTCGCCCGGATCGAGCAGGCGCACGACGCCCGCCGCACCGAGCTCGGCGTCGCCGACGAGCTGCGGGAGATCGAGGGCATCACCACGCCCATGATGGTCGCCCTCGGCGAGAACGACGTGAAGACCGTCGAGGATCTGGCGGGCTGCGCCACCGACGACCTCGTCGGCTACACGGAGGGCCGCGGTCCCGAGGCCGTGCGCCACGCCGGCTACCTCGACGGGTTCGACCTGTCCCGCGCCGAGGCCGAGGCCCTGATCATGGCCGCCCGCCTGAAGGCCGGCTGGATCGAGGCCCTGCCGGAGCCGGAGGCCGAGGAGGGTGCCGAGGCGGCCGAGGGCGACGAGGCCGCCCCCGCGCAGGTTGAGGCCTGAGGCGGGCGCCGGCGGCGGAGGCGCGATGGTCGCGGTCGACACGACCCTGCCCGAGGACGGGCTGGATGCCGGGGGGCTCGATGCCGGCCCCGGCCGCCGCTCGCCCGAGCGGACCTGCATCGTCACGCGCGTCGTCCAGGCGCCGGACGCGATGATCCGGTTCGTGCGCGGGCCGGACGGCAGCGTCGTGCCCGACCTGCGCGCCAAGCTGCCGGGCCGCGGCGCCTGGATCAGCGCCCGGCGCGAGGCTGTCGCGACCGCGGTGCGGAAGAACCTGTTCTCGCGGGCGTTCAAGGGGCCGACCCCGGCCGCCCCCGACCTGCCGGACCGGATCGCCGCCGGGCTGCGGGACGACCTGCGGCAGGCCATCGCCATGGCCAACAAGGCGGGCTGCGTGGTCGCGGGCTTCTCGAAGGTCGAGGCCGCGATCGGCGGGCAGCCGGGCGCCATTGCGGTGATTCATGCCGCCGAGGCGAGCCCGGACGGCCGGCGGAAGATCGCGTCGGCCTTGCACAGGCGCCACGGCGGGGCCATGTCAAGGATCCCGATCATCGATGACCTGTCCGAGGACGAATTGGACATGGCCTTAGGTCGGGATCATGTGATACACGCTGCGCTCGTCGCAGGAGCCGGAGCCGCCGGCTGCCTGTCGCGTTGGCGTCGGCTACGCTCCTTCGAGGGCGCCGCCGCGGCGACCGGGGAGCCCGATCCAGCCCGAATCGGCGGGATCGACGAAGCCTCACGTTGACGACGCAGGACTATTTTGACCGGCGCCACCGGGTGTCGGTTCACGGGACGATGGAAACCCTCAGGGTTCAGGCTGAATGAGCGATACGAACAACCCGGGCGACAAGACTCTGAACCGGACTTCCCCGAAGCCGCTCGGCCTCAAGCGGCCGATCGAGGCGGGCACCGTGCGTCAGAGCTTCTCCCATGGCCGCTCCAAGCAGGTCGTGGTCGAGACGGTGAAGCGCCGCGTCATCGGTGCGGCGCCGGCCGCCCCTGCCCGTGAACCCGCGCCGGCCCCACGCCCGGCGGCCCCCGCGCCGACGGCGCCGGCTCCGCGTCCGGCGCAGCGCGCCGCTTCGGGGGTCGTCCTGCGCACCCTGAGCGAGCAGGAGAGTGCGGCCCGCGCCGCCGCCCTCGCCGACGCGCAGCGCCGCGAGGCCGAGGCCCGCCGCAAGGTGGAGGCCGAGGCCGAGGCGCGCCGTCGCGAGGCCGAGGAGCAGGCCCGCCGCGAGCGCGAGGCCGCCGAGGCCCGCCGTCGCGAGGACGAGGAGCGCAAGGCCGCGGCTGCGGCCGCCGCTGCCGCGGCGGCTGACGCTGCCAAGGCCGCCGAGGCTCAGGCCGCCGCCCCCGCACCCGCGGCCGACGCCCCCGCCGCGACACCGGCCCGTCCGGCCGAGGCGCCGGCCCAGCCGGCCGCTGCCCGTCCCGCCGCCGCGGCGCCGGCGCGCCCCGCGGCAGCGCCGGCCCGTCAGCCCGAGGCGGCCCGTCCGGCCGCCGCGCGCCCAGCTGCCTCCGCCGCGGCTCCGGCCGCTCCGCGCCCGCCGCTGACGCCGCGCCCCTCCACGGGCGAGCCGCGCAAGACCATCACGGCCGACTCGCGCAAGCCGCGCGACCTCAACTTCATGGCCCGTCCGGCTCCGGCGCCCGAGCCCGAGAAGAGCGCGACGCCGGCGACCGCCGCGCGTCCCGCCGGCGCGGGGGCCGCGGCGCGCCCCGCCGGTCGCGGTGCCCAGACCAACGAGGACGAGTCCGAGACCAAGCGGGTGATCCGCCGTCCCGGCATGCCGCTCAAGATCATCGCGCCGCCGAAGACCCCGAAATCTCCGGGCGGCGACCGCAACCGCGGCCGCCTGACCATCGCCAACGCGACCTCGGGCGAGGACGAGCGCACGCGCTCGGTCGCCTCGTTCCGCCGCCGCCAGCAGCGCATGAGCGGCCGCGGCCACGTGGAGCAGAAGGAGAAGCTGTCCCGCGAGGTGACGATCCCCGAGACGATCACCATCCAGGAACTCGCCAACCGCATGTCGGAGCGGGCCGTGGACGTGATCCGTCTGCTGATGAAGCAGGGCCAGATCCACAAGATCACCGACGTGATCGATTCGGACACCGCCCAGCTCATCGCCGAGGAACTCGGCCACACGGTGCGCCGCGTCGCCGAGTCCGACGTCGAGGAGGGCCTCTCCTCCGACGAGCCGGATCTGGAGGAGGATCTCGATCCCCGTCCGCCGGTGGTCACCATCATGGGCCACGTCGACCACGGCAAGACGTCGCTGCTCGACGCGATCCGCAAGGAGAACGTGGTCGAGGGCGAGGCCGGCGGCATCACCCAGCACATCGGCGCCTATCAGGTCGCGTCGCCCTCCGGCGACATGATCACCTTCATCGACACCCCGGGCCACGCGGCGTTCACGTCGATGCGCGCCCGCGGCGCCAAGGTCACCGATATCGTGGTGATCGTGGTGGCGGCCGATGACGGCGTCATGCCCCAGACCATCGAGGCCATCCAGCACGCCAAGGCAGCCGGTGTCCCGATGATCATCGCGGTCAACAAGATCGACAAGCCGGATGCCAAGCCGGAGCGGGTCCGCACGGAGCTGCTGCAGCACGACATCCAGGTCGAGTCGATGGGCGGTGAGACCCTCGAGTTCGAGGTCTCGGCCAAGACCGGCGCCGGCCTGCCGCAGCTCCTGGAGGGCATCCAGATCCAGGCCGAGATCATGAACCTGCGCGCGAACGAGAAGCGCGACGGCGAGGGCACGGTCATCGAGGCCCAGCTCGACCGCGGCCGCGGCCCCGTGGCCACGGTCCTGGTCCAGCGCGGCACCCTGTTCACCGGCGACATCGTCGTGGCGGGCGCCGAGTGGGGCCGCGTGCGCGCCCTGATCGACGATCTCGGCGAGAACGTGCAGTACGCCGGGCCGTCGGTGCCGGTGGAGGTGCTGGGCTTCAACGGCACGCCGGATGCCGGCGACCGCGTGATCGTGGTGCCGAACGAGGCCCGCGCCCGCGAGGTCACCGAGTACCGCGCCCGTCAGAAGCGGGAGCGCCAGAACGCGCGGACCGGCGGTGCCAACCGCTCGCTGGTCGATATGATGCGCGACCTCAAGGAAGGCGCCGGCCGCAAGGAGCTGCCGGTCGTCATCAAGGGCGACGTGCAGGGCTCGGTCGAGGCGATCTCGGGCGCCCTGGAGAAGCTCGGCAACGACGAGGTCGCGGCCCGCATCCTCCTGGCCGGCGTCGGCGGCATCACCGAGTCGGACATCACCCTGGCGCAGGCGTCGAAGGCCGTCGTCATCGGCTTCAACGTGCGCGCCCACAAGGAGGCCCGCGAGGCCGCCGAGCGGGCGGGCATCGAGATCCGCTACTACAACATCATCTACGACCTCGTGGACGACATCAAAGCCACGCTGTCGGGGATGCTGCCGCCGACGCTCCGCGAGGAGCGCCTGGGCGAGGCGACGATCCAGGAGGTCTTCGAGGTCTCCAAGGTCGGCAAGGTCGCGGGTTGCCGCGTCACCGACGGCATCGTGGAGCGCGGCGCGCATGTCCGCCTCATCCGCGACAGCGTCGTGATCCACGAGGGCAAGCTCAAGACGCTCAAGCGCTTCAAGGACGACGCGAAGGAAGTCACCTCCGGTCAGGAGTGCGGCATGGCCTTCGAGAACTTCGAGAACATGCGCGCGGGCGACGTGATCGAGTGCTACCGGGTCGAGGAGATCCGCCGCACCCTCTGACGCTCCGGACTCATCCGGACAGGGCGGCCGCGGCACCTGCCGCGGCCGTCTTTTCTTTTTTCAGGACGTGCGCCGTCCGCTCCGGCGGGCCGGCCCGAGACAGAATGGCCCAGAAACCGACCTCCACCGGCCCCTCGCAGCGCCAGCAGCGCGTGGCCGAACTCGTGCGCCACGCGCTGGCCGAGGTGCTCCAGCGCGGCGATATCCAGGATCCGGTGCTCGGCACGCATGTCGTGACCGTGCCGGAGGTGCGGATGTCGCCGGACCTGAAGCTCGCCACGGCCTACGTGATGCCGCTCGGCGGCCTCGACGAGGCGCCGGTGATCGCCGCCCTGGAGCGCCACCGGAAGGTGCTGCGCCAGGAGGTGGCCCGGCGGGTGAACCTGAAATTCGCGCCGGAATTGCGGTTCCGGCGGGACGAGACCTTCGACGAGGCCGCGCGCATCGACCGGCTGCTGCGGGACGAGCGGGTCCAGCGGGACCTCGAGTCCGGGCCCGAGGACGACGAACCGGAGACCGGGACGGGGCATTGAGTCCCGATACCAAGCAGAAAGGGACGGGGCATCGACCCCGGGGGACACGCGGACATGACGGTTTCCATGGAAGATTTTCCGCCGGCCGAGCGCCAGGCTCCCCCGCCGAGCGCTGAGCGCCGCGGGCCGGAGGGGCGCCGTCCGCAGCGCGGGCCGCGTCCGGACCGGCCGAAGCGCCGGGACGTCTCGGGCTGGGTGATCCTCGACAAGCATGTCGGCATGACCTCGACCCACGCGGTCGCGGTGGTGAAGCGCGCCTTCAACGCCAAGAAGGCCGGCCACGCCGGCACCCTCGACCCGCTGGCCTCCGGCATCCTGCCGATCGCCCTCGGCGAGGCGACCAAGACCGTCCCGTTCGTGATGGACGGCCGCAAGGCCTACCGGTTCACCGTCCAGTGGGGCATCGAGACCGACACCGACGATGCCGAGGGGCGTCCCGTCGCGACGAGCGACGCCCGCCCGGACCGGACGGCGGTCGAGGCGGCGCTGCCGGCTTTCGTGGGCGCGATCGAGCAGGTACCGCCGCGCTACTCGGCCATCAAGATCCAGGGCGAGCGCGCCTACGACCTCGCCCGCGAGGGCGAGACCGTGGAGCTGGTCGCCCGGCCGGTGCAGATCGACCGACTCGCCATCGTCGAGCACGACGGCGAGCGCACCGTGATCGAGGCCGAGTGCGGCAAGGGCACCTACGTGCGGGCCCTGGCCCGCGATCTCGGCCGGATGCTCGGCTGCTACGGCCACGTGGCCGCCCTGCGCCGGACCCGCGTCGGCCCCTTCTCGGAAGCCGAGGCCTGCCCGGTCTCGGCCCTGACCGACGGCAGCCCCGAGGCGGCCCTCGCCTACCTGCGACCGGTGGAGACGGCCCTCGACGCCATCCCGGAGGTCGCGGTGTCGCGCGATCTGGGCCTGCGCCTGATGCGGGGGCAATCGGTCATCCTGCGGGGCCGCGACGCCCCGGTGGAGGGCAAGGCCTTCGCGACCTGCGCCGGGATCCTGGTCGCCGTAGGAGATGTGGAGCGCGGCGAGCTGGTCCCGCACCGGGTGTTCCACCTCGGCGGCACCGCCCCGGGCCGCAGCGCCTGACACGCCGGCTCCGCGCCGCCTGAGCGCGCGGGGCCCCGGCCGGTCCAGGCCGGGCTGAGACGAGAGCGCGCAGGCGGAACGAACCTGAGCCGTGACGCTTTGGCCCCGGCGGACGGTCCGGAATGCTGATGCGTGAACTCGACTACGACGTGGCAGTGATCGGTGCCGGGACCGCCGGAATCGCGGCCCATCGCGCCGCGACGGCGGCGGGGGCGCGGTCGGTCCTGATCGAGCGCGGCCCCGGCGGCACGACCTGCGCGCGGGTCGGCTGCATGCCCTCGAAACTCCTGATTGCCGCGGGCACCGCCGCCCACGTCGCCCGCACCGCCGACCTGTTCGGCATCCGGGTTCCGGACGTCGCGGTGGACGGGCCCGCCGTGCTGCGGCGCCTCCGCGAAGAGCGCGACCGGTTCGTCGGCAGCGTCCTCGAAGGTCTCGACGATCTCCCCGAAGACGAGCGCCTCGGCGGCACGGCGCGGTTCGAGAGCGACCGCACCCTGCTGATCGACGACGCGATCCGGATCCGCTTCCGGGCCGCGGTCATCGCCACGGGCTCGAGTCCGATCGTCCCGGAGCCCCTGCGGGTCCTCGGGGCGCACGTCCTCACCACCGACACGCTCTTCGAGATCCCCGATCTCCCGGCCTCGCTGGCCGTTCTCGGGGCCGGTGCCGTCGGGATCGAGATCGCCCAGGCCATGGCCCGGCTCGGCGTCGCCGTCACGGTCATCGACGCGGGCGACACCGTCGCCGGCCTGACCGAGCCCGACCTCGCCCGGCAGGCCGCCGCGATCTTCGGTTCGGAGATGGATCTTCACCTCGGCGCCGAGGTTCGGGACGCCGTTGCGGACAGCGACGGCGTGCGTCTCGGCTGGGTCGACCGCCACGGTCGCGACCAGGTCACGCGGGCGGCGCGGGTGCTGGCCGCCACCGGCCGTTCTCCGAACCTGGAGCCCCTCGGGCTGGAGGCGACCGGCCTTCGAATCGGCGAGACGGGCGTGCCGGACTTCGACCGGCGCAGCCTCGTCTGCGCCGGGGCACCGATCCTGATCGCCGGCGACGTCGACGGCTGGCGACCGGTGCTGCACGAGGCGAGCCGCCAGGGCACGATCGCGGGCGCCAACGCGGCCGCCCTCGTGGCGGGCCGCCCGGTCGCGACGCCGGAGCCGTGGACGAGCCTCGCGATGGTCTTCACCCATCCCCAGGCGGCGGTGATCGGCGCGCCCTACGACCCGGAGGACGATCGACGGATCGTCGGCGCCCTGGATTTCTCCGACCAGGGGCGCGCCCGCGTGGAGGGACTGAACCGCGGCGGCATGCGGATCTGGGCCGATCGGTCCAAGCGACTGCTCGGGGGCGAGATGCTCGGGCCGGCCGTGGAACACCTCGCGCACCTGCTCACGTACGCCGTCGCCGAGAAGCAGACGGCCCAGGCCGTGCATGATCGCCCGGTGTACCATCCTACGGTTGAAGAAGGGCTTATCAGTATTATGTCTAAGATCATACAGAGAAGCTGAGGCGTTGATCTTGCTGACATCACTAGCATTGCGCTCGGCCATTTCGGTCGCCATACCCGTCTGAATGAGCCGGTTTCGCTCCTGATGCCGCCCAGCCAGGCCCCCGATACGGACGTCGATCTCGACGTCATCGCGCCGGACGCGCTCGACCGCCTCGACCAGGGGGTGATCGGGCTCGATGCGGCCGGCACCGTCGTGGCCTTCAGCGAGGGCGCGAGCGCGATCTCCGGGCTGTCGCGCGATGCCGTCCTCGGGCGCGACTATTTCCGCGACGTGATGCCGGGCACCAACGTGCCGAGCTTCCGCGGCCGGTTCCTCGCGGGCGCGCGCCGCGGCGCCCTGGACGAGACCTTCGACTACGTCTTCGGCCGGCTACCGCAGCCGCTCCGGGCCCGGATCCACATGCGTCACGGCCGGATCGGCGGCACGCGCCCGGTGACGTGGCTGACCATCGATCCGGTCGAGAGCCTCGGCGCCGACCTGTCGCGCGAGGCCGTGATGGCGGCGATCGGCCGGCGGGTGCGCGCCGAGCCGGTGGATGCCAGCCTCTGCGAGCGCGAGCCGATCCACATCCCGGGCTCGATCCAGCCCAACGCCGTGATGCTCGCGGCCGATGCCGGAACCCTCCTGGTCGCGGCCTACTCGGCCAATGTCGGCGAGATCATCGACCCGATCGAGCCGCCGCTGGCGGGCCGGCCCCTGGCGGACGTGCTGCCGGCGGAGGTCGTCGCGGCGATCCGCGCGCGGCTCGCGAGCGGGACCCTCGAGGACGGCGCCTCCATCCGCCGGACCCTGACCTTCCCGGATCGCGGCGCCTATCACGCCGTCGTCCACGCCCATGCCGGCCGCGTCATCGTCGAGATGGAGCTCGAGCCGGACTCGGCCGACGATTTCGCTACGGCAAGTCAGGTCGATACCGAGCTGGCCGTCGGTCGCCTGCGCGAGGCCGGGACCCTGGCCGAGGCCGCCCGGATCGCGGCTCTCGAGATCCGGGCCCTGACCGGCTTCGAGGCGGTGCTGGTCTACCGCTTCGACCCGGACTGGAACGGCGAGGCCGTGGCCGAGGACAAGGTGCCGGGCTGGTCGCGCAGCCTGCTGGGCCTGCGTTTCCCCGCCTCCGACATTCCCGCCCAGGCCCGGGCCCTCTACACCAAGGCCAAGAGCCGCTTCGTCATCGACCGCGACAGCGTCCCGGTCGGGCTGGTCGCGGCGCCCGGGGCCGGAAACGGCCCGATCGACCTGACCTTCGCCCAGCACCGCACGCTCTCGCCGATCCACCTGGAGTACCAGCGCAACCTCGGCGTGAACGGCTCGATGTCGATCTCGATCATGGTCGAGGGACGGCTCTGGGGCCTGATGATCGGTCACCATCGCCGCCCGCACTATGTCACGCCGGAGACGCGCGCGGCCGCCACGGTGCTCACCGACGCCTTCGCCATGCGGGTGGAGGAAATCGAGTCGCGCCGGCTCTGGGCCGAGCGGCAGGCGCATCTCGACGTCGAGGGACGCCTCGTGCGCGGCCTGACCCGATCCGACGACTTCGTCGCCGCCCTGACCGCCGGGACGACGACGCTGCTCGACCTGTTCAGCGCCACCGGCGCCGGCATCGTCTCCGGCGAGCGGGTCACGCTGATCGGACGGACGCCGCCGGCCGAGATGGTGGCGGCGATCGCGGGCTGGCTGCGGGCGCGCGTGCCGGAGGGCGAGGTCGTCTACAGCAGCGACAGCTTCAGCGCCGACTATCCGGAGACCGGGCCGCATCGCGAGATCGCCAGCGGCCTGCTCTCGGCCTTCGTGGACGATTCGCGCGAGAACCTGCTGGTGTGGTTCCGGCCCGAGGTGCCCAGCACGGTCACGTGGGGCGGCGACCCGCGCAAGCCCGTCCTCGCCGGAAGCGGTCCCGTGGCGGTGCTGCCCCGCCGCTCGTTCGAGCGCTGGGTCGAGGAGCGCACCGGCTTCGCCGCGCCCTTCGCGGAATGGCAGGTCCAGCTCGCCGGCTCCCTGGCCGAGGCGGTCGAGGGCGTCGTGTTGCGCCAGCGGCGCAAGATCGACGAACTCACCGGCCTGCTCGCCGAGAAGGAGCGCCTGCTCGAGCAGAAGGATCTCCTCACGCGGGAGATCGACCACCGGGTCAAGAACTCCCTGCAGATCGTCTCGGCCTTCCTGCAGATGCAGCGGCGCCAGATCGCCGACGGCGAGGCCCGGCAGGCCTTCGCCGACACCTCCGCGCGGGTGATGAGCGTCGCGCGGGTGCACGACAGCCTGTACCAGGCGGATCGGTTCGACGAGGTCGATCTCGGCCAGACCATCGAGAGCCTGTGCAACGACCTCGCGGGGCTGGCCGGCGACGGGCACGCGGTCGACATGTCGGCGGAGCCCGGCCTGATGGTGCCCTACCGCAAGGCGGTGGCGCTCTCGATGATCGCCACGGAACTCGTCACCAACGCCTTCAAGTACGCGGCGAACCCGGCCGGCGGCGGCCGTGTCGAGGTCAGCGTCTCGGCCTCCGGCCCCGGCGAGGTCCAGCTGCGCGTCTGCGACGACGGGGCCGGCCTGCCCGACGACTGGGCCGACGCCAAGGCGCGGAGCAAGGGCTCGGGCCTCGGCATGAAACTGATCCGGGCGATGCTCGACCAGATCAACGCCAAGCTCACCGTCGCCAACAATCCCGGCGCCTGCTTCACGATCACCGCGTGAGGTCCCGCGACGGCCTGCACGCGCGGCTGCGCGCCGCGACCGATCCGGCCCACCGGGCGCTGGAGGTGTCCCTCGACTGGCAGGCGCGGGTGGCGACGCTCGACGGCTACCGGGACCTGCTGGGGCGCCTCTACGGCTTCCACGCGGTCTGGGAGGCGGCCATCGGATCGGGACTCGCCGACGAGCCGTTCCTGGCGCCGCGGCGCCGTCTCGCGCTCCTCGCGGCCGATCTCGACCATCTCGGCCTCCGTCCGGACGCGGTCGCGGCGCTCCCGCGGCCGGCCGCTCCGGCTCTCCACGGGCCGGCCGCCGCCACGGGCGCGCTCTACGTGCTGGAGGGATCGACCCTCGGCGGGCAGCTGATCGGCCGGCACATCGCCGGCCTGCACGGATTCTCCGGCGCGGGGCTCGCCTATTACCGGGCGCACGGGCCCGCCGCGGGGGCGATGTGGGCCGCCTTCCGCGCGCGCCTGGACGCGTTCGGCGACGACCCGGCCGCGGAGGCCGCGCTCACCGGCGCGGCCTTGTCGACCTTCGCGGCGATGCGCGCGTGGCTCTGCCCGGTCCCGGAGCTGCCGGCCGCCGCCTGAGCCGCTCAGGCGGCGACGAGGGCGTCCCGCTCCGCCGCCAGATGGAGCATCAGCCGCTCGACGAGCCGCCCCGGTGGCCGGCCCGCCGGCCGGAGCAGCAGCGTCTCGATGGGAATCTCGGGCCGGAACGGCCGCAGCACGATGGGCAGCCCGCCGAGCGCCCGTGCCGGGACCGGATCGACGATGGCGGCGCCGAGTCCCTCGGCGACGAGGCCGCAGCGGGCCGCCGTGTACTCGGCCATCAGGGCGAAGCGCGGCGTCGCGCCGGCGCTCGCGAAGGCCGCCTCGGTGGCCGCCTGCACGGGGCTCGACCCGGCCGCGATCAGCGGCACCCCGGCGAGATCCGCCGCCGTGACGACGCGCCGGCGGACCAGGGCGTGCCCGCGGGGCAGCGCGCACACGGCCGCGACCCGCAGGAACGGCTCGGCGCTCACCCCGGCATGGCCGGAGCGCGGCCGGGCGAGGCCGAGGTCACACTGGCCCGAGGCGGTCCACGACCAGATCGTGTCTGGGCTGGGGACGTGGACCGAGATGCGCAGATCCGGGCATTCCGCGTCGAGGCGGCGAATGGCGCGCGGCAGCAATCCGGCGGCCAGGGAGGGCTGGCAGGCGACGCGCAATCCGCCGGTGCCGCGCTCGCGGATCCGGCGCGCGGCCTGCTGCAGGTGATCGAGGCCCGCGTAGGTCTGCGCGACCTCCTGGGCGAAGGCCTCGCCCTCCGGGGTCGGGAACGCGTTGCCGTGCCCGCGCACGAACAGCGCGAAGCCGAGGGCCGCCTCCAGCTGCGCGATGGCGCGGCTGATATGGGGCTGCCCGATGCCCAGGACCTCGCCGGCCCGCGTCATGCCGCCGTGGCGCATCACGGCGCGGAAGAGGTCGAGATGTGCGGGGTTCATCATGCCGAAACTGCATGGACGCGGGTCAGCGCGGCATTTGACGGCATCGGCCGGGACGGTTGTCAATGCCGCCCGCCGTCCCGACCCCGAGGCCCGTCCCGCAATGCTCGCCTTCGCGCTCTCCGCCCTGCTCGCCGTGCTGGCGGGCGCCGGACTCGTCTTGCAGCAGATCCTGAACGCGAATCTCCGCGCGGGCCTCGACTCCGCGTCCTGGGCCGGCGTCTCCAGCTACGCGGTCGGGCTCGCCTGCATGGCGCTCCTCGCCGCCGCCTTGCGCGACCCGGTGCCGACGGCCGGCGTGGCGGAGCGCATCCCGTGGTGGACCTGGAGCGGCGGCCTGTTCGGCGCGGTGTTCATCGGCCTCGCGATCCTGCTGGTCCCGAAGCTCGGCGCCGCGACCTTCTTCGCGCTCCTCGTCACGGGCCAGATGGTCGCCTCGGTGCTGTTCGACCACGCCGGCCTGCTCGGCCTCGCGCAGCGGCCCGTCGACCTGCCGCGCCTCCTGGGGATCGCGCTCCTGATCGGCGGCGTCGTGCTGATCCGCCGCTAGAGCCGTGCGCGATCGCGCTGCAACCGAGCACGGCTCCAAGCCTTTGTCTTGACACGCTCTCTTGCGCCGGACCGGTATCCACTTCGGCGGAGAGCGCTCCAGGGCCGGATCACGGCGTCTCGGCCAGCAGGCCCTCGACGAAGGGGGCGAGGCCGGTGCGGCGCGCCCGCCGGAGGCGCTCGGCCGCCAGGATCCCCTGGAGGGCCCGGAAGGCGTTCTGCAGATCGTCGTTGACGATGACGTAGTCGTACTCGACCCAGCGCTGGATCTCGGTCCGGGCGTTGGCGAGACGCTTCTCGATCGTCTCGGCGGAATCCTCCGCCCGGCGCTCCAGGCGCTGGCGCAGCTCGGCCATGCTGGGCGGCAGGATGAAGACCGTCACCACGTCCTGGGCGAGCTTGGAGCGCACCTGCCGCGTGCCCTGGTAGTCGATGTCGAAGATCATGTCCCGGCCGGAGCCGAGCACCTTCTCCACCGGCCGCCGGGGCGTGCCGTAGAAGTTGCCGTGGACCTCGGCCCATTCGAGCAGGTCGTCGCGCTCGCGCAGGTCGTCGAACGCCTCGCGCTCGATGAAGTGGTAGTGCCGCCCGTCGATCTCGGAGGGCCGCCGCCCCCGCGTGGTCACCGAGATCGACAGGTCGAGCGCCCAGCTCGGATCCTGCGCGATCGCCCGCGTCAGGGTGGTCTTTCCCGCGCCCGAAGGCGAGGAGAGGATCAGGATCAACCCGCGCCGCGCGATCGAGTCGGAGACGCTCCCGGCCGGCTCGGTCATGCGCGTGGCTCCCCGACGTTTCGCATCCGTATCCTCACGTCCCGATCCGGCATCGTGCCCGGCATCATTCGATGTTCTGCACCTGCTCGCGGAACTGCTCGACCACGGCCTTCAGGTCGAGTCCGATCCGCGACAGGCTGATATCGTTGGCCTTGGCGCACAGGGTGTTGGCCTCGCGGCCGAATTCCTGGGCCAGGAAGTCCAGCCGCCGGCCGATCGCGCCACTGGCCGCCAGCAGGTCCCGGGCGCTCGCCACGTGGGCGCGGAGCCGGTCCAGCTCCTCGCGGACATCTGCCTTGCCGGCGAGCAGCATCGCCTCCTGGTGCAGGCGGTCCGGGTCGAGGCCGCTGCCGCCGAGGGCCGCGACGGCCGCCTCCAGCCGTGCCCGCACGGCCTCGGGCTGGCGGGCCGGGTTCTCCTCGGCCGCCTGGGTCAGCGCGGCGATCCGGTCGACCTGAGCGGTGACGACCTGCTCGAGCTGGCGCCCCTCGGCGCGGCGCGCCTCGACGAGATCCGCGACCAGCTGGACCACGCCCGCGGCCAGGTCCCGGGCGAGGGTGTCGGTGTCGGCCGCCTCGTCCTCGACCTCGATCACGCCGCGCACGCCGAGCAGCCCGTCCATCGTGGCGGGGGCCACGCCCTCGGGGACCGGCACCCGGGCCACCGCCTGGGCGAGGCTCGCCAGGAGGGTCTCGTTGATCCGCACCCGCGCGGTCGTCTCCGGCTTGGTGAGGGTCAGCGTCAACTGGCACTGCCCGCGGGTGAGTGTCTTCTGGAGCGCGGTGCGCGCGGTCTCGCCGAGCCCGTCATAGCCGGCCGGCACGCGGGTGCGCACGTCGAGGCCGCGCCCGTTGACGCTGCGGACCTCCCAGGCCCAGTGCACCGGTCCGGCACTGCCCGCCGTCCGGGCGAAACCGGTCATGCTCGCGATCTGGGCCACGCCGACCCCCGTCCCCGTGAAGATCGGGGCCTGTAGCACGGATCACTCCGGTGGGAAGAGGCCGGTCGCCGCCGTCGCCGCGTCGCGAGGCGCGTCGGGCGCGCGTCGGACGCGCCGCGCGCCCGGCCATCTCGGGCGGCGCCGTGCAGTCGAGCGGCACCCGGCACGCTGTTGGGACCGGTAGGGCCGCCCGCCCGCGACGCGGGCCCCGTCCGCCGTCGCCCGCGCGGTCGCGGTGGTCACGTTTTCACTTTCGTGTCGCGCGGCCGACGTTGCATTCCGCAGTGAAGGTGTGCTCGAAATCCCGCTCGTCTGCACATGAACTCGGATGGCGCATGCCGCGATCAGTATTGGGGAGGACCGCGCTCACGCCGTTCGGGATGTCCGCGCTGGGCGTCGGCATCTGGGAGGATGCGCCGCACACGGGATGCGTGCGCGGGGACGCGACGATGGCGCGGATCTTCGGCCTGACCGAGACCGAGGCGGCGGACGGCATCACCTGGGAGCAGCTCTCCGCGCTCTTCCACCCGGAGGACCTCGCCCGGGACCAGAGCGAGCGCCGTCGCGTCCGCGAGGAGGGCGGTCTCTTCGCCTGGGAGCACCGCATCGTGCCCGCGCCGGGCGTCGTGCGCTGGGTCCTGGCGCGGGGCCGGTTCGAGCGTCGCGCGGACGGGCACATCTACGGTCGGGGCATCGTGATCGACATCACCGACAGCCGGGTCGACGGCCCGTACGAGCCGCCGGTCGGTTTTCTCGGGGCTCCGACCGAGCCGGGGACCGCCGTCGAGCGGATGGCCGATTACGCGATGCGCCTGTGGGAGCTGGTCGGCGATCTTGGGCCCGGGGAGGCGACGCGGGTGCAGCCGCTGCTCGAGGCGCTGCTCTACGAGCTGGGACGGCAGATCGCGGCCTCGCTGTCGGGCGAGCCGCCAGAGGCGCCGCGGCGCCCGCGGAACCCGCGGGCGCATTGAGGGCGGCCCCGACGGCGCCGAAGCCGGCGGCGCGGACCGGCGCCGCTGCCTAGCGGCGGCCGCGCGGCGCCGGTGCCGGCTCGCTCAGGGTCGGGACCGTCTTGGGCGAGCCCAGATCGTAGCTGCGGTTCTTGAGGGGATCGAGGCGGGTGCCCTCGGACGCGTCGAAGGCGCGCGTGCCCGGTGTGCCGGTATCCAGGGCGAAGGCCGCGTTGGTGTTGATCCCGTTGCCCGCGGGGGCGCCGCCCGGCGCGTAGGCCGAGGCGCGGCCCGGCGTGGTCGAGTCCGGGCCCGGCTCGACCTTGTCGACGGCGTCCGGCGGCGCCTGCCGGCTCTTCTCGACCGCCCGCCAGCGGGCGACGTTGCGCTGGTGCGCCTCGAGGGAATCGGCGAAGGCGTGGCCGCCGGTGCCGTCCGCGACGAAGTACAGGTCCTTGGTCCGGGAGGGGTTGGCCACTGCCTCCAGGGCGGCGCGGCCGGGATTGGCGATCGGCCCCGGCGGCAGGCCCTCGATCACGTAGGTGTTGTAGGGGGTCGGCCGGTCGATCTCGGAGCGCAGGATCCCGCGGCCGAGGGTGCCGCGCCCGCCCACGAGCCCGTAGACGATCGTGGGATCGGATTGCAGCTTCATCCGCTTGTTGAGGCGGTTGATGAAGACGCCGGCCACCCGGGGCCGCTCGTCGGCGCGGCCGGTCTCCTTCTCGACGATGGAGGCGAGGGTCACCATCTCGGCCGGGGTCCGCACCGGCACGTCGGCGCTGCGCCGCAGCCAGATCTGGTTCAGGACCTCGCGCTGCTTGGCCTTCATCAGGTTGACGATCTGCTGCCGGGTGGCGCCGCGCTCGAACTTGTAGGTGTCCGGCAGGAGCGAGCCTTCCGGGGGGATCTCGTTGATCTCGCCAGCGAGCACGTCGTTGTCGTTGAGGCGGGTGACGATCTGCTCGGAGGTCAGGCCCTCCGGGAAGGTGATGGCGTGCTGGACCTGCCGGCCTGTGGCGATCGTGTCGAGCGCGTCGGAGATGCTCGCGTGCGCCTTGAAGACGTACTCGCCGGCCCGCAGCGCCGGCCGGCCGCCGAAGCGGGCGGCGAACTCGAACAGGCCGGTATGGTCGATCACGCCCTCGCGCTTCAGGGTCTCGGCGATCTCGGCCGTTCCGCTGTGGGTCGGGATGACCACGACCTTGTCGGCCGCGAGCGGGCCCGGCTCGCGCACCTGCCGCTGGAACAGCGTGATCCCGATCATCGCCGCGATGGCGATGACGACCGCGAAGGTCAGGGCGCCGCTGATCAGGCCCACGAGGCCGCTCCGCTCGCGCTCGGGCTTCTCCGGCGGCGGGGGCGCGACGGTCGGCTTGATCGCCTCGCCGGGCGAGCGCGGCGACAGCCGCTGCGGCAGGGCGGGCTCGTCCGTCGGATCCTGCGCGGCGGTCTCGGGCGCGGGCGTCTTTGAGCGGCGGAAGAACATCGGGATCCTGTCTGGGCCCGCGCGACCCGTCACGCGTCGCGGGCCGGGATCGGCTGCCCGCAACCGGGTGCGCACGTCGAGGGGCGTAACCCTAGTCGGGTTTGTGGCGAAATTGCCGTTCCGCGGCGCGATAGGCGCCGATCGGCGCGCTCAGCCTGGAGGCTGGCAGGTGGCGCAGTAGAAGGTCGAGCGGTTCGCCTGCACGATGCGGGTGATCGCGCCGGCGCATCCGGGCCGGCTGCAGGGCAGGCCGACCCGGTCGTAGACCCGGAAGGCGTGCTGGAACGCGCCCGCGCTGCCGTCCGTGTGGGCGTAGTCGCGCAGGGTCGAGCCGCCGGCCTTCACGGCCTCCTCGAGGACCTGCACGATCGCCTTGGCCAGGGCGTTGGCCTTGGGCGTCGGGCGCCCGTCCGGCCGGGCGAGGCTCCCGGCCGGCGCTTCCGGATGCAGGCGCGCCCGGTGCAGCGCCTCGCACACGTAGATGTTGCCGAGGCCCGCGATCAGGCGCTGGTCGAGCAGGGCGGCCTTCAGCGGCGCGATCTTGTGGCGGAAGAGCTGCGCGATCACAGCCCCGGTCAGCCCGTCGAGGGGCTCCACGCCCATCCGGGCGAAGTGGCGGCAGGCCGCGAGCTCCGCGCTCGGGACCAGATCCATGAAGCCGAAGCGGCGGGCGTCGTTGTAGGTCACCGTGGCGCCGGTGCTCATCGCCATGACCACGTGGTCGTGCCGGGGCGTGCCCTGGGCGCCTTCGAGGTAGAAGTCTCCCGGCGACAGGTTGCTGCCGTCGGGCAGAGCCACGTCGAACCGCCCGCTCATGCCGAGATGCATGACCAGCGTCTCGCCCGAGTCGAGGGCGGCGGTGAGGTACTTCGCCCGGCGCGCGAGGCTCGTGACGGTCCGCCCCTCGAGGCGGGCGGCGAAGCGCTCGGGGAACGGGAAGCGCAGGTTGGGCCGGCGCAGGGTGACGCGGCTGAACCGCGCGCCGACCAGGGCGGGCGCCAATCCCCGCCGCACGGTCTCGACCTCGGGAAGCTCCGGCATCTCTCTCGCGATTTCTGCGTCCGCGGCGCCCCGTGCGCCGGATCCGGATATCGGCGGGATCGGTCCGGGCCGCAACCGCGGGGAACCGGCGCGGTTTGCCGCGCGTCCCGCGCCGAGGCCCGTCCTAGCGGCGGCGCAGGCGGACGTAGAGGGCGCCGCCGCCGCCATGGTGGCGGGCGGCCTCCTCGAAGCCGAGGACGATGCCGCGCAGATCCGGCCCCCGCAGCCAGTGCGGCACGCTGCGGCGGAGGACGCCCCGCTCGGAGAAGGCGTCCGCGTGGCCCGGGCCGCCCTTGCCGGTGACGACCAGCACGTAGGAATGCCCAGCGGCCCGGGCGCGGAGCAGGAAGCCCGTCAGCGCGGCGTGGGCCTCGGCCTGCACCATCCCGTGCAGGTCGATCCGCGCCTCGATCGCGAGCCGCCCCCGGCGCAGGCCGAGCTTGGCGTTCCGCTCCAGCCCGGCACTCGGCGCGTGCCGCTGGGGCGGCGCCTGGTAGGGAGCGGCGGTGGCCGGGCGCGCCGGCTCCGAGGCCGGCTTCGGCGGGTGCTTCGCCCGCGGCCTCTTGGCGGCCGGCGGCGCGCTGGGCTTCAGGATCGGCGCCGAGAGGGCCGGCATGGTGGCGGTCGGGCCCGGCGGCGGAGGTGTCTCGGGCACCGGGGCGGCGCGGCCCGGCAGCGGCGTGACCAGCTTGGCGATCGCGTCCCAGAGGCGGGTCTCTCCCGCGGTGAGGCGGCGCCCGCGGCGCGGGGCCCTCACGGCGCGGCTCCGGGCACCGCCGCGCGGCGCGGCAGCAGGACCACGAAGCCGATCGCGTCGCGGAGGTTGCCGGCGGCCACGCCGGCCTCCGCACCGGTACCGACGAAGAGGTCGCCGCGGGCGGGGCCGACGATCGCCGAGCCGGTATCGGCGGCGATGACGAGGCGCCCGGCCTCACCTGGTGTCGCGCCGGGGAGGGGGCCGGCGAGCCAGAACGGCAGGCCGTACCGCCAGAGGGTCGAATCCACCGCCAGGCTGCGGCCCGGGTTGAGGGGGGCGTTCGCGGCGCCCGGTGGCCCGAGGGCCGGATCCGCGACCGGAGCGAGGCGGAAGAAGATGTAGGAGGCGTTGGCGCGGATCAGGCGCTTGGCGGTCTCGGGATGGGCGCGCAGCCAGCCGGTCCAGCGGGCGAGCGTCAGGCCCTCCAGGGGCAGGTGGCCCTCTTGGACGATCAGCTTGGCCACCGCCGTGTAGGGGCGGCCGTTGCGGCCGTCGTAGAGCACCCGCACCGCGCGCCCGTCCGGCAGCCGGACGCGCCCGGAACCCTGGACCTGCAGGACCAGCAGGTCGACCGCGTCGCGCAGCCACAGGATCGGCTTCGCCCGCGCGCCCAGGGCGCCGTCGTCGATCGCGGCGCGGTCGGGGTAGGGGGCGAAGCCGTCCGCGGTGGCGCGGGCGGCGCGCAGGGCCGGGTCGAGCCCCGGGCGGGTCTCGCCGGGGCCGAGGGAGATCAGGTCATCGGGGCGGGCCAGGACCGGCGTCGGGAAATCCGGGCCGGGCTCCAGGGAGCCGGTGAGTTCCGGCTCGAAATAGCCGGTCAGGAAGCCGGGCCGGTCCGCGCCGGGCCGCGCGACGCGGAACGCCTCGAACCGCTCGCGGAAGAAGGCGGCGGCGTCGGGCACGGGGCCGGCGGCGGCCGCGCAGGCCTCGGCGAGGGCGGCCGGATCTCCCGCGACGCCGTCGGGCTGGGGCAGGGCGGGCGGCGGGGCCGCGCAGACGCGGCGGAAGGCGTCGAGCGCCGCCTCAGCCCCCGCGCCGGGGAAGCCCGGCAGGTCCGCCGCGGCCACGGGGGTCAGCACCGCGCCGCCGACTGCCGTCGGCGCGGCGGACACGGCATGACTCAGGAGGGACGCGAGGAGGGCGGCCGGGACTGCTCCGGACCGGGCGCGGGACATCGGCACGGCAAGATCGTCACGGAACGCCGGTCACGGACTCAGGCGCCGGCCTCGGTGGCCACGAGCTGCCAGTTCGGGTCCCGCGAGCCAAGCGTGCGGGCGAAGGTCCAGACATCCGGCACCTCGACCACCGTCTCGGCGCTGCCGTCCACCACCTTGCCGTCGGCGTCGCGGGTGGCGGTGATCAGGTTCGACAGGAAGCGGACGGTGACGTGCGCCACGCGGTTGCGCACCTCGACGGCGACGATCTCGGCCTTGTCGATCGACACGAAGGTGGTCTCGAGCGTCTGCCGGTTGCGCTCGCGCTCGGCGATCGCCCGCTCGAACGCCTCGCCGACCTCTTTCGAGAGGAGGCCGCGCAGGGTCTTCCGGTCACCCTTGGCGAAGGCGATCATGATGGCTTCGTAGGCCGACTTGGCGCCCTCGATGAAAGCGCGGGGATCGAAGCTTGGCTCCGCCTGGATGCAGGCCTCCAGGCCGCGCGCGACCTCGGATCCCGGCTCGGCGATCCCGCGCCAGTCCCGCGGGGCGGCGGCGGGCTGCGGCGCGGCCTGGACCCGGTCGGCGCCGGGCAGGCGAACGACGTTGTCGCCGTCGGAGCGCGCCTGGGGCTCAGTCCGGCTGCGGTCGACCGGTTTGAACGGCGAGCGCTCGGCCCCCGTCTTCTGACCGAGCACCGAGCGCAGACGCCAGATCACGAAGACGGCCAGCGCGAGGAAGATGATCGTCGTAACGTCGAAACTGTCCTGCATCACCGATCCGATGGTGGCCGCGGCGAGACCCTGTGCCCCTTGCTCAGGTCGCGCGCGGTGCGGCGCCGGCTAAGCGCGCAGAGGTCTGGCCGACTCATATCCGACCAACGCGTCGGGAGCGAGCCGGTTGTGTCGGCCGGACGATCGAACCCACGCGTCAATTGCGATCCGGTCGATATGGGTCGTGGGGGCCGCCGGCGCCAGCGCCGCGCCCGCTCGCTTGTCCAGGCCCGGCCCGCGTGTTAGCGGCCCTGCCGTTTGGGCAGTTCCGCGGCGTGATCCAGCCGCTCCCGCCGCGACAACAACCCGCGCCGGCCCTGCCGGTCGATCGAGAAGGATGATCCGCATGGCCGATTCCCCGGCAGCGAACGGCAACGGCGGCGGCATGCCGCAGGGCGATGCGCCGACCATCAACGCCCTGGCGCAGTACACGAAGGACCTGTCCTTCGAGAATCCGAACGCACCGCGCTCGCTCCAGCCCAAGGAGGGCCAGGGGCCGCAGATCAACATCCAGGTGAACGTCAACGCGCAGCAGCTCTCGGAGACCGATTTCGAGGTCGAGTTGAAGCTCGAGGGCGACGCCAAGATCCAGAACGAGGTGCTGTTCGCCTTCGAGGTGACCTATGCCGGCGTTTTCCGGCTCCTCAACATCCCGGCCGACCAGATCCATCCGGCGGTGATGATCGAGTGCCCGCGCCTGCTCTTCCCCTTCGCCCGCCAGATCGTGGCCGAGGCGGTGCGCAACGGCGGCTTCCCGCCCCTGTACATCGACCCGATCGATTTCGTCGGCCTCTACCGGCAGAAGGTGATGGAGCAGCAGGGCGCCCAGGGCCCGCTCGCCTCCTGAGGCAGGACGAGCCGGCGGCCGCTCAGCGGCCGCCGGGACCGCGATACGCCGCCGCCAGGGCGCGCAGCGCCTCGGCGGGGCGCCCGGCCAGGCGGCGGGCGCGCAGGACCACGAAGGTGCGCGGCAGTTCGGGTAGCCCGAACCGGCCGCCGACCTCCACGGCGCCGGCCGGTGCCGTGCTCGGCGCCAGGGCCGCCACCGCCAGCCCCGCCATCACGGCCGCCCCCACCGCCAGCACGCCGCCGCCGACGAAGACCTCGGTCCAGGGGAGCCCGGCCGCGTCGAGAACCCGCGTCGCCGCGCCCCGGACCGTGCAGGGGCCCGCGAGTCCCGCCAGCCGCAGCGTCTCGCCCGGCCGGGGCGCCGGGAAATCCGGTGCGGCGAACCAGCCCAGCCGCTCCTCCGCCAGGACCGCGCCGCCGTGGCCGGCCTCGTCTTCCGTCCGGAAGATCACCGCGTCGTAGCCGCCCTCGCCGGAGGATCCGAACGCGGCCGCGAGATCGCGCGACGGGACGATCCGCACCTCCGTGATCAGCCCGGCCCGATCCAGGCCCAGGCGCCGCAGCAGCACCGGCAGATCGGGGCCGGCGACGTGGTCGCTGATCCCGAGGCTGAGCCGGGCGGGCTGCGCCGTCGCCGCGTCGGCCACGGCGCTGTCATGGGCGTCCAGGAGGCGCCGAGCGGCCGGCAGGAACAGGGCGCCCTGGCGCGTCAGGTCCACGTGCCGCGGGGTCCGGTCCAGGAGGCGCGTGCCGAGCCGGTCCTCGAGCCGCTTCAGCCGCAGGCTGATCGCCGCCTGCGACGTGGCGAGCGCCTCGGCGGCACGGGTGAAGCTGCCGAGATCGACCACGCGCACGAAGGCCAGGACGCCTTCGAGGTCGAGGGGACGATCGGCGACCATAACGCACTCTTATCGTAGATATCAGCGCCGATATGTCCCCGTTATCGAGGCGGCGTGCAAGCCTGCGGGCCTCTTCGGGAGTGCCCCATGCTGATCACCCGCTACCGCCATCGTCTGCCGGCCGACTACGCCATGGACAGGATCCGCGCGCGCGTCGCCGCCCGCGCGCCGGCCTGGGACGCGGTGCCCGGCCTCGTCTTCAAGGCCTTCACGGTCGAGGACCGGGCGCGCGGGGCCGCCGCCAACGCCTACAGCTCTCTCTATCTCTGGCAGGATGCCGGCGCCGCCGCCGCGTTCCTGGCCGGGGCTGGGTTCGGCGCCGTGATCGCGAGCTTCGGCCGGCCGCGCATCGAGACGTGGCTGGCGGTCGCAGCCGCGTTCGGGCCGGGGGACGCGGCGGGCGCCCTCTCGGAGGAGACGCGTCTCGTCGGGCCCGCGGAGGATCTCGCCGCCCTGCGCGACGACGAGCGGGGACGCGGGCGCGACATCGCGGCCGGGCGCGACGTCCTCGCCACCGTGGCCGGGCTCGATCCCGACGGATGGCGCCTCACCCGCTTCACCCTCCGTGCCGAGGCGGCCGCCGGACTGTCCGGAACCGCGATCGCCCATCTCGCCGCGCCGGGCCTCGCCGCGGCGCGCGGCCGCTGATTTCCCACTCATCGAGGAGCCAGACCATGCCTCTGACCCGCATCTCCCTGCGTGCCGGGACGACCGAGACCTACCGGGCCGCTCTCGTCGCGGGTGTCTACGACGCCATGCGCGAGACCTTCGCGGTGCCGGAGGGCGACCTGTTCGCCCTGGTGCACCAGCACGACGCGTCGGACTTCGTCTACGGTCCCGACTATCTCGGGATCCGGCGCAGCGACCGCCTCGTGATCGTCCAGATCACCGCCAACGCGACGCGCGGCACCGCGCAGAAGCGCGCCCTCTACGCCGCCGTGACCCGCAACCTCGCCCGCGATCCCGGCGTGGCGCCGGGGGACGTCTTCATCAACCTCGTCGAGGTCAACCCGGAGAACTGGTCATTCGGGGAGGGGCTGATGCAGTACGGCCCGCGGGAGCCGTGAGGCCGGTGCAGCGAGTCCGCCGCGGGAGCGGTGCGGCGATGATGGCGGCGATCCGGGCTTGACCGTTCCGGGGGGGGAGTACAGGTCCGGGGCCCGAAACGGCTCCAGGATCGCATGGCCCCCACCGCAAACCTCGCCCTGATCAACCTGTTCATCGGGGACATCCAGGGCGGCCTCGGACCCTTTCTCGGGACCTGGCTGGCAGAATCGGCCTCGTGGAGCCCCGCGCGGGTCGGGTTCGTCATCACGCTGGTCGGCATCGGCACGCTGTTCCTGAGCGGACCGTTCGGTGCCCTGGTCGATCGGTTCCCGCGCCCGCGCCTGCTGATCGCGCTGGCCTGCGGGGCGATCCTGGTGGGAACGCTGCTGCTCCTGCCGGCCCGCAGCTTCCCGGCGGTGCTGTGCGCGCAGCTGTTCGCGGCGGCCGGCGGCACCCTGCTGCTGCCGGCCGTCGCGGCGCTGACTCTGGGTATCGTCGGCAAGGACCGGTTCCCCGCGCAGCAGGGGCGCAACCAGGCCTTCAATCACGTCGGTATCCTGATCGCGGCGGGCGCCATCAGCCTCGGCACCGGCTATTTCGGCCCGGCGATCGCCTTCTGGGTGCTCGGCGGCATGGCGCTGGCGGCGATCGCCGCGACGGCGACGATGCCGGCCAAGGCGTGGAGCCGCCGCCGCGCCGTCGGCTGGAAGGAGGACGACTCGGACGAGCCGGAGCGCAGCGGCCTCCGCCAGGTCCTGGGGAACCGTCGCCTGCTGGTGCTGACCGTGGCGCTGACCCTGTTCAATCTCGGGAACGGCGGCATGCTCTCGCTGCTCGGCCAGAAGCTGGTCGCGACCGCGGCCGACGCCACAACCTGGACGGCCCGCTACGTCATGGTGGCCCAGCTGGTGATGGTCCCGGTGGCGCTGTTCGCCGGATCGCTCGCCGACAAGCGCGGCCGCCGCCAACTGCTGATGGTCGCCTTCGCGGTCCTGCCGGTGCGGGCGCTGCTGTCCGGCCTCATCGACGATCCGGTCTGGCTGATCGCCGCCGAGGTGCTGGACGGCGTCGCCTCCGGCATCGTCGGGGTGGCGGTGCCGGTCATCGTCGCCGACCTGACCTGGGGATCCGGCCGGACCCAGACGGCCATCGGCAGCGTCAACGCCGTGCAGGGCGTCGGCGGCGCCCTGTCGGGCTGGTACGGCGGCCTGTCCTACGGGATGTTCGGCTGGACCGGCGCCTTCCTGGCTCTCGGCCTGCCGGCGCTCATCGCCCTCGCGCTGGTGATCTGGCTCGACGCGACGCCCGAGCCCGGCCGGCGCAGCCGCCGGCGGGAGCGGCGCAGCACCGCCGCTCAGGGAGCCTGAACCGGCCGCGCGACCGAAGCCCGCGTCGACCCGCTATAGGACCGGATCGGGGCGCCCCCGCGCGTTGCGGTGCCGCCGGACGCGGGGCCCTCTGAAACGCGAAAACCCGGCCTCGGGGCCGGGCTTCGCGTCGGTGTCGCTACCGCGTGGGCTCAGCCGATATGCGGGCTGCCGGTCGCGGCGGGGAAGCGGTCGGCCAGGGCGCGGCGCAGCTTCTCCAGGGCCCGGTTCTCGATCTGGCGGACGCGCTCCTTGGAGATGCCGAGCCGCTGGCCCAGGGCCTCCAGGGTTGCCTGATCCTCGGCGAGGCGGCGCTCGCGCAGGATGCGCAGCTCGCGCTCCGACAGCACGGTCAGGGCCTGCTGGAGCCAGCTCAACCGACGCTCGCCGTCGACCGTGGCGCTCACGGTCTCGTCCGGCAGGTCGGCGCCGTCGACGAGGAAGTCCATCCGCTCCGACGAGGCGTCGCTGTCCTCGCCCACCGGGGCGTTGAGCGACATGTCGGGACCGGAGAGGCGCGCGTCCATCAGGGCGACGTCGTCCCGCGACACGCCGATGGCGCTGGCGATGCGGCGGTGGATCTCGTCGCCGACATGCTCCTCGGTGGATTGCATCAGCCGGGCGCGCAGCCGCCGCAGGTTGAAGAACAGGGCCTTCTGCGCGGAGGACGTGCCGCCGCGCACGATCGACCAGTTGCGCAGGATGTAATCCTGGATCGACGCGCGGATCCACCACGTCGCGTAGGTCGAGAAGCGGACGTCCCGCTCGGGCTCGAACCGGGCGGCGGCCTCCATCAGGCCGACATGCCCTTCCTGGACGAGGTCGGCCATGGGCAGGCCGTAGTGACGAAAACGCCCCGCCAGGGCGATGACGAGGCGCATATGGGCGGAGATCAGACGGTGGAGGGCCCGCTCGTCGCGCTCGTCCTTCCAGCGGACGGCGAGGCCGCGCTCTTCTTCCCGGGCCAGGAAGGGTGCCTCCATGGCAGTCCGTATGAACTGCCGTCGAATTCCCGCGATCTCAGCCATCCGCCTGCCTCTTGTTGTCGAGTGCTGTTGCGGCGTCGAGCCGATAGCCCGACGCGCAGGCGCCACCGAGAGGCGACGCCAGGCAACCGACAACGGAAGGCAAAACGCGAAAGTTCCGTCCCGATGCCCCACAATGCGACAACCGGGCGGCCACGAAATCGTGTTCCGTTCCGATCAGATGGGATCCGGCCGCGCGCCGTCCAGCCCGGATGTCCCGAAACGACCGGGCCGGCGCGCCGGGTCGGAACGGTCCGGGCACAAAAAACCCGGCCAAAGGGGCCGGGTTCGATGTCGTCCGCGGGGGGGAAGCGCGCCTCAGGCGGCCTCCTCCTGAATGTCGTCGCCCTCGCTGTCACCGTCGGCCTCGGCCTCGGGCTCCGCCTCGTTCTTCGCCCGACGGGGCGACTTGGCGAGGCTCTGCTCGATCAGCTTCAGGGCCTCGGTCTCGGTGATGCGGTTCACCGACGAGATCTCGCGCACGATCCGGTCCAGGGCAGCTTCGTAGAGCTGGCGCTCGGAGTAGGACTGCTCCGGCTGAGCCTCGGACCGGAAGAGGTCGCGCACGACCTCGGTGACGGCGAGCAGGTCGCCCGAGTTGATCTTGGCCTCGTATTCCTGCGCGCGGCGCGACCACATGGTGCGCTTGATCCGGGCGCGGCCGGTCAGCAGGTCGAGCGCCTTCTTGACCAGTTCCGGCTCGGCGAGCTTGCGCATGCCCACGCTGTTGGCCTTCGCGGTGGGGACGCGCAGGACCATCTTGTCCTTCTCGAACGATACGACGAACAGCTCAAGCTTGTAGCCGGCGATCTCCTGCTCCTCGATCGCGGTGATGCGACCGACGCCGTGGGCCGGATACACGACAGCCTCGCCGGTCTTGAAGCCCTGCCGGCCTGCGGTCGTCGTCTTCTTGGCTGTGGTCATGCGAGAAGGGCCTCCACTGGCGCGCAGCGTTCGGCGCCGCGCGAAACCGTGTTCTTCCGGGCGGGACACCCGGTCTGCCTCGCCGCTCCCGGACCCGGCGCCGAGCGCACGAATCCGGGCGTTCCCCGGCGCGGCCGTGCGAACGCCTAGCCCGCCCGCCGAAGTCGCCTCCAGCGGTCGAGCGCGTACTACTCCTAACCCACGAAAAGCGAAGGCGTTTCAGCCGGAGGGAGCACGTCAGGCGCGAGCGACGGCAGGCGGATTGTCTACCACAATCCGGCGCGCAGATCAAAGCATCCCTGAAGACGCACGCGCGGACCAAGCGCGGCGCCAAAGAGTTTTACACTGGTGCGGCGGGACAGGAATGACCTGGCCGCGTATCAGGCCCTCGTATGACGCAGCCCCGCCGCGGGGTTCAGCGGCGGCAGGGGCCCGACAGATCTTCCCGCAATCTGGGAAGCGGGCCGCGGGCCGGCGTCAGAACCTGCGGGGCCGGCGCGGGGTCAGTCGCCCGAGCCGGGGTTGGGCGAGAAATGCGCCTCGAGCTTCCCGCTCTTGCCGTCCCAATCCTTGGCGTCGGCCGGCGCTTCCTTCTTCTGCGTGATGTTGGGCCAGGACTTGGCGTAGTCGGCGTTCAGCTTCAGCCACGTGTCGAGATTCGACTCGGTGTCGGGCTTGATCGCCTCGGCGGGGCATTCCGGCTCGCAGACGCCGCAATCGATGCACTCGTCCGGATGGATGACGAGCATGTTCTCGCCTTCGTAGAAGCAGTCCACCGGACAGACCTCGACGCAGTCCGTGTACTTGCACTTGATGCAATTGTCGGTGACGACGTAGGTCATCGGATGTCTTCGTCCTAAAACTCGACTTGGCCCGGGCGGAGCCTGGAGACGGCCCGCGCGCCCGGAGGGTGCTGCGAGGGGAACGCCGGTGAGACCCGACTCGGGGACGGATCTCGGAGGCCCACGGCTCTAGACGCTGCCTCCCGGACTGACAAGCGTGCGGGCGCCGCAAGGGTTCGCGTCGGGTCGCTCGCGCGGCCGCTGTGGCGCGACCTCATCACTCGGACGGCCCGTCCGGACCGTCCTCGACCGACAGGGTGCCGCCCGACAGGTCGTCGTAGAGGAGCCGCGCCTCCGACGCCGGGCCGCGGCGCAGGCCGAGACCGAGGACCCGCACGGCCAGGGTCGCGTGGGGCGCCGCCACCGTGACCACGTCACCGATGCCGATGGCCTTCGCGGGGTTCTCGGCCCGGCTGCCGTTCACCCGCACGAAGCCGTCGGAGGCCAGCCGCGCCGCGAGCGACCGGGTCCGCGCGAAGCGCGCGAACCACAGCCACTTGTCGAGGCGCTGCCGGTCCTCGCGCATCCGCCGCGGATCAGCGCTTCCCGCCGTCGCCGGCCTCGAGCTGCGCCTTCAGGGCCGCGAGCTTGGCGAAGGGCGAGTCCGGATCGGGCGCCCGCTCGCGCCGCGGCGGCCGCTGGTCGGGCCGCGGGCCGGAATGGCGCTGCTCGGCGCCGCGCTGGTCGTCGCGGCGTTCCGGACGGCCGCCCTCGAAGCGGTCGCGGCGCGGGCCGCGGTCCCGGCCGGGGCGCGGGCCACCGTCGCCCTCGGCCCGGCGCTGCTCCGGCCGGCCACCGTCGGGACGCCCCTGTCCCGAATGCTGGCCCTGCTGGCCGCCGTCGCGCCCCCGACCAGCCCCGCGGGGACGGTTCTGCGGGCGCTGGTGGGCCGGGCGCTGGTGGCGCTGCAGGCGCCAGACCTCGATCTGCGGGATCTCGGCTGCGCCCTCGCCCTCGGCACCAACGGCCTCGGCCGTCTCGGCCGACTCGGCCGCGTCGGGCTCCACCTCGGCGGCCGCGTCGGGCGCGGTCTCCTCGGCGATGGGTTCGGCCGCCGGCGCGGCGTCCGCCTCGGCCGGCTGCTCCGCCTCGGCGTGGGGCGACTCGGTCGCAGATGTCTCGGTCGCGGGCGCCTCGGTGGCCGCGTCGACCGGCGTGCCGGCCGACTCGTCCGCAGTCTCGCCCTCGGCGGGCTCCGCCTCGAGGGCGGCCGGGGCTTCCTCGGCCGCGTCAGCGTGATCGGCGGTGGTCTCGACACCCTCGGCGGCCGGGGCCTCGTCGCCGACCGGCTCGGCGGCATCAGCCTGCGCGGCGACAGCCTCCTCGGAGGAAGCCTCGGCGGCGGTCGGCGCCGCCGGCGCGGTGGCGGCAGCGGGGACGAGCGGCACCGTGATGGCCGGGCCGGGGCGCGCCTCGGAATTGTAGCCGAGCGACTTCAGGATCGAGGCGAAATCCTCGCCCGAGCATCCGACCAGCGAGGTCATGCCGACGGTGGCCACGAAGCCGTCGCCGTCGGCGGTGCCGTCCGGCGGGGCGCCCGGGGTGGTACCGGGCCGGTAGGCGATCGCCGGGCGGATCAGGTCGGCGAGCCGCTCCAGGATGTCGACCCGCACCGCCCGCTCGCCGCTGACCCGGAAGCCGGCCGCGCGGTAGAGGCCCTTGGCGATCTCGCGGTCGACCTTGATCGAGGTGCGGCCGGAGCCGGCGAGATGCGCGATCTCGTCGAGGCCGCGCTGGTCGAGGCCGCCGTTGCGCAGGGCCCAGAGCTGAGCCGCGAGCGTGCGGGGCGCCGGCTTCAGCAGCGCCGGCAGGAAGATGTGGTAGGCGCCGAACCGGACGCCGTGGCGGCGCAGGGCGCCGCGGCCCTCCTGGTCGAGGCTGCGCATCTCGTGCGCCACCTTCGAGCGCTCCAGCACGCCGAGCGCCTCGACGACTTGGTAGCCGATTCCCTTGGCGAGGCCAGTCAGGTCTGCCGCGGTCTCGATCTCCATCAGCGGCCCGAGCAGCCGCACGATGTAGGCCTTCAACCACGCTTCGAGGCGCGCCTCGACCTTCTCGCGATGCGCGCCGGTCAGGCTGTCGTCCGCCAGCAGACGGATCTGCGGGGCGAACAGCTTCTCGCCGGGGGTGAGCTTGGCGACGGGCGCGCCGGTCCAGCGGATCGTGCCGTCGTGCGAGAGCACGAGGGTCGAATCGGCCGTTGCCGAAAACCGCTCGGCCCGGGACTCGATCTCCCCGGCGAGCGCCTTCTCGGCGGCGCTCCTCAGGGTTTTGGCCTCGTGCCCCTCGGCGCTGGCATCGGGAACGAACAGAAATCCGTGAAGGTGGCCGACATGCTGACCCTCGACGGTGACGTCACCGTCGGCGGTGATCTGGGCTTCGAGCATCGTGTTCTCTCTCAGGCGCCGCATCAGGACGCTTGTGCGCCGGTCGACGAAGCGGCTCGCGAGGCGTTCGTGCAGGGCGTCGGACAGCCTGTCCTCTACCCGACGCGTCTCGCCCTGCCAATGTTCTGGGTCGCGCAGCCAGTCGGGACGGTTCGCCACGAAAGTCCAGGTGCGTCCCTGGGCAATCCGGCGGGACAGCGTGTCGATGTCGCCGTCGGTCCGGTCGATCATCGCGACCTGCTCGGCGAACCACGTGTCGGGGATGCGGCCCGCCATGCCCTTCATGAGGAATCGGTAGAGCTGCGCCACGAGGTCGGCGTGCACCTGCGGGTGGACCTTGCGGTAATCCGGCACGCCGCAGACGTCCCACAGGCGGCGCACCGTAGCGGCGCTCCGCGCCATGTCGCGGATGTCGTCCTCCTTCATGAGGATCTCGAGGGCCTGCTGGTCCTCCCCCATGGGCGCGCGCGTCAGGCCCGATTCGCGCGGGTGCTCGTCGAGGCTCGCCTGCAGGCCCTCCAGGCTGCCGAAGCTGAGATCCGGATTGCGCCACTGCAGGATGCGCAGGGGATCGAAGTCGTGGCTCTCCAGCCGCTCCACCAGCTCGGCCTCGAAGGGCGGGCAGCGTCCGGTCGAGCCGAAGGTACCGTCCGCGAGGTGGCGGCCGGCGCGCCCCGCGATCTGGCCCATCTCGGCGGGGGTGAGCTTGCGGAAGCGGGTGCCGTCGTACTTCCAGTTGGCCGCGAACGCGACGTGATCGACGTCGAGGTTGAGGCCCATCCCGACCGCGTCGGTGGCCACGAGGTAGTCGACGTCCCCCGCCTGGTACATCTCGACCTGGGCGTTGCGGGTCCGCGGCGACAGGGCGCCCAGCACCACCGCGGCGCCCCCGCGCTGGCGGCGGATCAGCTCGGCGATCGCGTAGACCTCCTCGGCCGAGAACGCCACGATGGCGGTGCGCCGGGGCAGGCGCGACAGCCGCTTCTCCCCCGCGAAGGTGAGCTGCGAGAGCCGCGGCCGGGTCGTGGTGTGAACGTTCGGAATCAGGTCCTGGACCAGCGGCAGCATGGTCGAGGAGCCGATCAGCAGGGTCTCCTCCCGGCCGCGGACGTAGAGCAGGCGGTCGGTGAAGACGTGGCCGCGATCCATGTCGGCGGCGAGCTGGATCTCGTCGATGGCGACGTACGCCACGTCGAGGTCACGCGGCATCGCCTCGATGGTGCAGATCCAGTAGCGCGGACGGTCCGGCTTGATCTTCTCCTCGCCCGTGACGAGGGCGACCTTCTCGGGGCCGACCTTCGCGACGACGCGCAGGTAGACCTCGCGGGCGAGCAGCCGCAGGGGCAGCCCGATCATGCCGGTCGGGTGGGCGAGCATCCGCTCGATGGCGAGATGCGTCTTGCCGGTGTTGGTCGGCCCGAGGACCGCGGTGACGCCGCGGGCGCGGGCCTCGCGGGACAGCGAGCGGCTGGGCGTGGGGCGGAGCAGCGCGTCGATGGTCGGCGGTTCCTTCGAGCGGGAAGGCCGTCGCGGCGCCGTCGCGGCGCGGGCGGGGAGGCGGGTTCGACCGGCCGACCGCGTCAGGGACGCTAGGGCCGGTACGGTCCTCCCCCATATGGGATGCCGCCGCCGCCAGGTCCAATCTGCGGCGTGATCATCGGGTAGACGTCGATCTGCGTCGTCGGCGTGCCCGGCTGCGGCGCGAGGTCGGCGCAGAGCGTGTCGGGGGTCGCGACGAGGGGGCCGCGGCGGGGCGGCCTGTTCTCGACGACCTCGGCCGACGAGAAGGCGTCACCGCCGCACCCTGGATCGGCGGACCCGGCACTGAGGGACTGCGCCGCGGCCGGCCCCGCGAGCGCGGCCAGGGCGAGGGCGAGGGCGATTCGGAGGGCAGGCGAGCACATCCGGGCATTATCGCCGGGAACGTGAAGATTCCCTCCACCCGCGCGGCCGCGGTCCCCGCCGCGAGGGTTCCCACCGGCCCGGCGCCTCCCTGGGTCATCTCGCAGCACGCGCCGATGGCGCGGGCCGCGTCGAGCCCGGCTGCGACCGGTACGTCGATCAGTCGACGCCCTCGACGAGCACCACCTCGCCGATGCCCGCGGGCCGGCGCTTGGCTACGGCAGCCTGGTACTCGGGCGAGAAGTAGTAGGTGCGCGCCGCCTCGTAGGACTCGAATTCCAGCACGACGTTGCGCGGACGGCCCTCGCCCTCCAGCGCCTCGCAGCGGCCGCCGCGCACCAGCGGCTTGCAGCCGTACTTGCGCATCGCCTCGGAGGCCATGGCGGCGTAGTCCTTGTAGGTGTCCGGGTCGGTGACCGTCATCCGGACGATGATGTAGCCCTTGGGCACTGCTGACCTCCCCGCGCGGCTGCCGCGCCGCGCCGAGGTGCCGGGAAACCGGCCGCCGGTCAAACGCTCCCTGACGCGCCGCTACTGCCCGGACAGGCTCGCCTGCGCGACACTGTTGCCGGCGGCGCCGGCCGTGCCGGTGGTCGTCGGCGTGCCGCTCTGGCTCCAGCGTGTGGCCTCGATGATGTTGGTGCCGATCGTGGTGAGCACCGAGATGCGCAGCGGGATCAGGACGCGCGTCCCCTCGACGGGGGCGAGCCAGACCGACATCTCGCGGTTCTCCTCCATGAACTTGACGCCCGGCCGGTCCGGCCGGTGGCCGGCGACCGCCTGGTAGCGGGCGTTGCATACGAGGACTTGCCCCGCATAGCCGGGCTTCTGCACCGGGCGGGTCTCGGCGTAGCTCAGCACCACGTTGAAGCGGGTGGCGCCGTCGAAGACCGGCAGGGTCCGGTTGCAGTTCTCCGGGTCGAGGGGCTCGCCGCGCCCCTGGGTCGGCATCAGCAGCGCGCTCACCGGGTCGATGATGCCGCGCTTGTTGGCCGGGGTGACCGGCACGCGGTCCTGCATGTCGACGAGCGGCGGCGTGATCTCGGCCTGGACGACGTTGCCGCGCGCCAGGGCCATGCGCACCGCGATGCCGGAACTCGCCGTCTGGGTCGCGATGGCGAAGGCGCCGGGCTGCGGCGCGGCCGAGAAGCTTCCCGAGGCCCGGGCGGAGCCCTTGCCGCCGGTGATCGCGCCGACGAGGCCGGTGAGCACGGCCGACACGTCCATCATGTAGCGGTCGCGGTCGAAGGAGCCGGCCAGGCGGGCCGTGCCGATCGGGAGACCGGCGAGGTTGATACCGTAATCGACCGCCACGGTCGCGGCGGCGGGCGCGGCCCGCTTGGCCCGCGACGTCCGCGCGCCGGCATCGGTCGGGGCCGCGAGGACCGCGACCGCGAGGAGGCTGCCCGCGAGGCGCCCGGCAGCGTGCTTCTTCGACGGCTTGATCATTCGACGGATTGGCGTGGCGCTCATGATCCGGATCGCATCCCAGGGCGGGCGGGCCAAGACACTCGCTCGAACGCACCCTCTCGAACACACCCGCTCGCCGACGTCCTCTGCGACGCACGGAGCGGGGAGAGGCGCCTTCCTGCAGGTGGAAGAAGGCTATATCCCGGCATCGTGGTTAACAGACCGTTGGTCGTCCGGCGCGATGCTGAACCCCGCCGGCACCTTGACGCACCGCGCCTTCGTCGCCTATAGGCTCGCGCCTTCAACAGGACTCCGCCGGACCTGGAACACGCAATGGGCGCCGCCCGCTGCGACGATGATCGCGCCGGCCGCGATCGGGTCTTCACCGGGCGGAACGAGACGGGATCGTTTTTTATCATGGCGCGCCGCTGCGAACTCACCGGCAAGGCCGTTCAGGTCGGCCACCTCGTGAGCCACTCGAACCGCAAGACCAAGTGCCGGTTCCTGCCGAACCTGTGCAACGTCACCCTCCAGTCCGACGCGCTGGGCAAGCGCGTCCGCCTGCGTGTCACGGCGCACGCCCTGCGCTCGGTGGAGCACCGCGGCGGCCTCGACGCCTTCCTGATCAAGGCCGGCGAGGGTGACCTGTCGCAGACTGCCCGCCTCCTGAAGCGCGAGATCCATAAGAAGCTCGCCGAGACCCCGGCCGCCGCGGCCTGAGTCGTCGGGCTTCACGCCCCTATCGGACGGTTTGAACCGCCGTGGCCGTCGAGGCCGCGGCGGTTTCCGCTTGTTTGCGGCTGGCATGCCACTTCAAGCAATCCAGAGCTCGGCCGCAGGCTGCCGTCAATGTCCGGCCGATGCCCCTGCGCCGTCGTTGCGAGCGGAGCGAAGCAATCCAGGCGGCGCCACGTGGACAAGCCCCGCGCCGCCCTAGGTCACTTCGCTGCGCTCGTGATGACGGAGGGGGCTTCGCCGTCCAAGTTGCGAACATGAACCGTGTCGAGGTTCGGATCTGCCAGCTTCCTCGACGCGGATCGTCTGTTGCGCGCGGCAGCGCGCGGCGTGATTACCGCCGCCCGCCCGCTGCGCGCAGCATCCGCCCCGTCGGCGCCGCGCCGTCCTCCTCGAACAGCTCGGCGAGCTTCTCGGTCATCGCCCCGCCGAGCTCCTCGGCGTCGATGATCGTCACGGCGCGGCGATAGTACCGGGTCACGTCGTGGCCGATGCCGATGGCCAGCAGTTCCACCGGCGAGCGCGTCTCGATCTCCTCGATCATCCAGCGCAGGTGCCGCTCCAGGTAGTTGCCGGCATTCACCGACAGGGTCGAATCGTCCACCGGCGCGCCGTCGGAGATCACCATCAGGATCTTGCGCTGCTCCGGCCGTCCGAGCAGGCGCTTGTGCGCCCAGTCCAGGGCCTCGCCGTCGATGTTCTCCTTGAGCAGCCCCTCGCGCATCATCAGCCCGAGGTTCTTCCGCGCGCGCCGCCAGGGCGCGTCGGCCGACTTGTAGACGATGTGGCGCAGGTCGTTCAGGCGGCCGGGATTCGGCGGCTTGCCGGCGGCGAGCCACGCCTCGCGGCTCTGGCCGCCCTTCCAGGCGCGGGTGGTGAAGCCCAGGATCTCCACCTTCACGCCGCAGCGCTCCAGTGTCCGCGCCAGGATATCGGCGCAGGTCGCCGCCACGGTGATCGGCCGGCCGCGCATCGAGCCCGAATTGTCGAGGAGCAGCGTGACCACCGTGTCGCGGAAATTGGTGTCCTTCTCCTGCTTGAAGGAGAGCGGCTGGTACGGGTCGATGACCACGCGCACGAGCCGCGCCGGGTCGAGCTGCCCCTCCTCTAGGTCGAACTCCCAGGCGCGGTTCTGCTGGGCGAGGAGGCGGCGCTGGAGCCGGTTGGCGAGGCGGCCGACCACACCCTGCAGGTGCGAGAGCTGCTTGTCGAGGTAGGAGCGCAGGCGCGACAGCTCGTCGGCGTCGCACAGCTCCTCGGCGTGGATGACCTCGTCGAACCGCGGATTGAACACTTTGTACTCGGGCCCGCGCGCCTCGTTGCCCTGCCGCTGCGGCGGGCGCGAGGCCTCCGAGGCCTCCTCCGACTCCGCGTCCTCGGCCTCCTCGGGCAACTCACCAGACGGTGCGTCGGCGGATTCCTGGGCGCCCTCCTCGATCTCGTCGGAGGCCTCCTCGGAGGTCTCGATCTCGGCGCGCTCGCCCTGGCTCTTCTCCTCCGAATCGCCCTCGCTGGGGTTCTGCTCGTCGTCCTGGGCGTCGTTCTCGTCGTCGTTCTCGTCGTCCTCCGCGTCGAACGGCGTCTCGTCCGACATGTCGAGGGAGGTGAGGAGGTCGCGCACCGAGCGGGCGAACTTGCGCTGATCCTCGATCGAGCCGAGCAGCCCGTCGAGGTTCGGGCCGGCCTTGGCCTCGATATGTTCGCGCCACAGCTCGACGATCTTGGTTGCGGCCTCGGGCGGCTTCTGGCCGGTCAGGCGCTCGCGCACCATCAGGGCGACGGCATCCTCCATCGGAGCGTCGGCCCGGTCGGTGATGGACTCGTACTTGCCGCCGCGATGGTAGCGGTCCTCCAGCATCGCCGAGATGTTGCTGGCCACGCCCGCCATCCGGCGCGACCCGATCGCCTCGACCCGGGCCTGCTCGACCGCGTCGTACACGGCGCGCGCGGGTGCGTTCTCGGGGGCGAGACGGCGGTGGACGGCCACGTCGTGGCAGCCCAGCCGCAGCGCCATGGCGTCGGCGTTGCCGCGCAGCACCGCGACGTCCTGCGCCGAGAGCTTGCGCGGGGGCTCAGGGAGGCGGGCCTTGTCGCCGGTGAGCGCCGGCCGGTCGGTCGCGTAGGTGACCTCGACCTCGGAGCGCCGGGCGATGGCGCGCAGGCACCCGGCCACCGAGCGCTTCAGGGGCTCGGCCACGGGTTCGCGGCGCTCGCCGGGCTTGCGGTTGGAGATGGACATCAGCGCTACCGGTCGTCCTCGAACGCGAAGGGGCGGTTCAGGATCTCGTCCCAGCTGTAGGGACAGTCCGCGGGCAGGGTTTCGGGCGATCGCTTCATCTCGCGAGCGGCTCGGATCCGACCGACCCGGTAGCCTTCGCTGGCGGCTTCGGCGATGCGCGGCTTGAGACCTGGATTTTTGCGCACCTGCCTGTCGATCCGCACGCGCTGTTCCGCAATCGTCAGCGACCCGCTTCGGCTGCGCCGCTCGGGCTGGTGATCCCATTTGAGGGCGTGGGCGAGAAGCACCTCGATCGCGCTCTCGAGCTTATCGTACTGCTCCGAACCCACGTCGCTCAGCTCCTCGGCGATGTTGTCGAGGTCGAGCGCGTCCACCCGGCCGGCGCGGAGCAGCGCCACCTGCTCCTGAACCCAGGTGTAGAGATCGTCCGCGTGGCGGGTCCGTCCCCGCGCGTGCGCAGTCGCCGGGGCGTCCTCGCGCGTCGGGGCCGGATGCGCCATCGCGTCCTCCATGCGGGTCAGCTCAGCGCGACGTTCACCGCGCTCTCGGGCAGCTCCTTGCCGAAGGCGCGCTGGTAGAACTCGGCCACCAGCGTCCGCTCCAGCTCGTCGCACTTGTTGAGGAACGTCACCCGGAAGGCGAAGCCGATATCCTTGAAGATGTCGGCGTTCTCGGCCCAGGTGATCACCGTGCGCGGGCTCATGACGGTGGAGAGGTCGCCGTTCATGAAGGCGTTGCGGGTGAGATCCGCCACGCGCACCATCCGGTTGACGATGTCGCGGCCCTGGTCGCCCCGGTAATGCGTCGCCTTCGAGAGCACGATGTCGACCTCGCGGTCGTGCGGCAGGTAGTTCAGCGTGGTGACGATCGACCAGCGGTCCATCTGGCCCTGATTGATCTGCTGCGTGCCGTGATAGAGGCCCGACGTGTCGCCGAGGCCCACCGTGTTGGCGGTGGCGAACAGCCGGAAGGCCGGGTGCGGGCGGATCACGCGCTTCTGGTCGAGGAGCGTCAGCCGGCCCGAGAGCTCCAGCACGCGCTGGATCACGAACATCACGTCCGGGCGGCCGGCGTCGTACTCGTCGAACACGAGCGCGACGTTGTTCTGCAGCGCCCAGGGCAGGATCCCGTCCTGGAAGGCGGTGACCTGCTTGCCGTCCTGCAGGACGATGGCGTCCTTGCCGACGAGGTCGATGCGCGAGACGTGGCTGTCGAGGTTGATCCGGATGCACGGCCAGTTCAGCCGGGCGGCGACCTGCTCGATATGGGTCGACTTGCCGGTGCCGTGATAGCCGGTGACCATCACGCGGCGGTTGCGGGCGAAGCCGGCCAGGATCGCGAGCGTCGTCTCCCGGTCGAAGATGTAGTCCGGGTCGACATCCGGCACGTGCTCCTCGGGCTCGGCGAAGGCCGGCACCTTGAGGTCGAGGTCGATGCCGAAGACATCGCGGACGGAGACGGTGCGGTCGGGCAGCGCGGCGGGCGTAGCGTCAGAGAGCATTCGGAACCTCGTGAGGCGCGGGCGCTCCACTCCCAAACAGTGAAGCATCCGCGCGGAAGGACGTCGAGCCGGGCCTCCGCGGCGGGGCGGAGCCATCCTTAGACGGCGGCGCGCTCGCGCGCCACCGACCGGCATGGATCCCATATAGGGCCGCCCCGCGCGGTTTGCCCTATCCTGGGTGCGAACCGGCGTGCATCGTTCGTGCCGCTCAGCAGAGACCGGCCGCGCGGAGCACGTCGTGGGCGCGGATGATGTCGCGCAGGCGCTCCTCGAAGGAGCGGTCGCCGCCGTTGGCGTCCGGGTGGAAGCGCTTCACCAGCACCTTGTACTGCGCCTTGATGGCGGCCGCGTCCGCGCCCTCCTCGAGGCCCATCACGTCGAGGGCGCGGCGCACCGTCGCCGAGTGCTTGGGCTTGCGCGGCTCCTCGGGCTGGCGGGCACGCCGGCGCGCGTCGCCGACGCCCTCGCCGCGCAGGATGCCGAGGGGATCGACGTAGGCCCAGTCCCGAACCGGCTCGTCCGCCGGCTTGGCCTCGCCGGTCCGGTTCACGCCCATCGCCCAGGTTGGGCGATGACCGATGATCGCGTCCTTCTGGTAGGCCTGAACGGCGGCGTCGTTCATGCCATCGAAGTAATTGTAGGTGGCGTTGTAGGCGCGGACATGGTCGATGCAGAAGCGCCAGTACTGGCCCTCCGCCTTCCGCCCCTTCGGCGCCCGGTACAGGCCCGGATGGGTGCAGCCGGGGCTCTCGCAGCCGGCTTCCGCGGCGGGCTTCGGCTCGTCGCAGGTCGGCTTGATCCGGATGCTGTCGAACAGGCGCGAGTTGAGATCCATGACGGGCCGATTATGAGGGGGCGGACCTGAGACACAAGGGCACCGGGCCTGATGACGCATGCGCGGGATCGGGCTTGACGGCGCCCACGGACACGACGCGAGGGCACGATGACGGACGGTGCGGGCGCGGGCGGCACCCTGCGGGACTGGATGGAGGCGCGGCTGCGGGAGCAACTCGCGCCGGCGCGGCTCGACGTGATCGACGAGTCGCATCTGCATGCCGGCCACGCCGGAGCGCGGCCGGGGGGCGAGACCCATTACCGGCTCGACATCGTCGCGTCGGCGTTCGAGGGCAAGAGCCGCGTCGAGCGGCACCGCTTGGTGAACGCGCTGCTCGACGACGCGTTCAAGCGGGGTTTGCACGCCCTCGCGCTCCGCGCCCGCACGCCGGCCGAGGCGGCCTGAATCGGGGCCCCGCTGGGGACGCGGGCGGGATCGCGCCGACGGGGTACGGGACGGGAGGCACGGGACAGATATGGTGACGGAGCCGCCGATCCGCATCCGCCCGCTCGCGGGCTGCGCACCCGACGCGGGGGCGCGGCGCGCCGTCGTCGCGCGGCCGGGGAGGGCGCCATGGCCCTGCGCGTGACGCCGCGCATCGCCATCGACGAGGACGAGATCGAGCTGTCCTTCATGCGCGCCTCGGGGGCCGGCGGACAGAACGTCAACAAGGTCGAGACCGCGGTCCAGCTGCGCTGGGCGGCGCTGGCCTCGCCCGCCATCGACGAGCGGGTGCGGGCCAACCTGGTGCGGCTCGCCGGGCGGCGGATGACCAAGGACGGCGTGCTCGTCCTCGCCGGGCAGCGGCACCGGACGCAGGAGCGCAACCGGGCCGACGTGCTGCAGCGGCTCGTCGATCTGGTGGCGGAGGCGGCCAAGCCGCCGCCGCCGATCCGCCGGCCCACGAAGCCCACCCGGGGCTCGCAGGAGCGGCGAATCGGCGCGAAGAAGAGCCGCGCCGCGATCAAGCAGGGCCGGGGCAGCGTCCGGGATTCGGACGGCTGACCCCGATCCCGCCGCCGCGGCCGGGTCTCAGTGGATCGCGTCGATGACCTCGGCCTTCGGGCTGGCGTCGGGCGCCGGGGAGGAGCCCGCCACCAGGGTGCTGCCCGGCTTGGCGATGGTCAGGACGATCGCGATCATCGCCAGGATGGCGGCCAGAGCCGCCGGGAACAGGAAGGCCGATTCGCCGTAGCGCATGTCGAGCAGGCCGCCGACGACGGCGCCGGTGCTGAGCCCGGCCCAGAGCGGCGCCTGGATCCAGAAGGACGGCGCCACCGTGCCGAGCAGCAGGTTGGCGCAGCCCGTGCCGAAACGCACCACGGCGCCCGTGACGTAGGTGAGCGCCAGGGAGCGGCCGCCCTCGTCCTGCAGCGTCGCGTTCTGGAGGCCCAGCGCCAGGACGATCGGATAGGCGTGGAGCGGGTACGCGAAGGTACCCCAGGGCATCAGCAGGCCGCCGGCGAGCAGCAGGGCCTGGAGCGTCAGCAGCACGGCGAGGCGCCAGCGCCCGACCCAGGCGGCGATCAGCGTCCCCAGGAAGGCGCCGAAGCAGAACATGCAGATGGTGCTGGCGACGCGGCTGACGTTCTCCCAGTCGGCGTTGGCGACCGCCACGCCGAAGCGGGTGGTGTTGCCCGACATGAACGACATGAAGAGCTGCGAGAATTCCAGGAAGCCGATGGAGTCGGCGCAGCCCGCGAGCGCCGCGAGGGCGATCGCGAAAGGGATGCGGGTTCGCGGATCGGCGGGAAACGACTTGTCGGCCGGTGGCTCAGGTTTCTGCTCCGGTGCTGCACCACCTGTCCGACTTCCGTATTCCGCCATGCTGATCCCCCGATCGAGCCGCCGCGCCTAGTCGCGGTCGACTGACAATGGACGAATAGCGGAGCGGTTTCATGCCGATGTGCGCCGCAACACAACGACGCGCCCCGGCACTGGCCGTCCGCCCTCGCGACGGACTTCCGCCGGTCTCGTCGTCAGCAGCTCCAATCCGGACGCGGCTGCCGTCGCCGCGATGTGGGCCTCCGCGTGGGCGTAGCGGCCGTCCTCGCCCAGGACGGAACCGGGGCCGTCGTGGGATTGCACCGTGACGGCACCGAGCCCGCCCGGCCGCAGGACCCGCCCCACCCGCGCCAGGAACGTCGCGAGGTCCGCGACGTAGATCAGGACGTCCGCGGCGAGGCAGAGGTCGGCCGACGCCTCCGGCAGGTCGGTCAGGGCGGCGCCGATGTCGCCCTCGACGAGGCGCTCGTAGAGCGGCCGACCCCGCGCCGTCTTGGCCCGCGCCAGCGCCAGCATCCCGGGTGAGAGGTCGATCCCGGTCAGATGGTCGACCCGGTCGCGCACGACCTCGCCCATGAGCCCCGTGCCACAGCCGAGATCGACGGCGACCGCGAAGCGCTCCGGAACGCGCGGCAGGGCGTCGCGGACGAGTTGCGGGCCGACATAGCCGAGGCCGTCCACGAGGTGGCGCTCGAACCGTGGCGCGTAGTCGTCGAACAGGGTGCGGACATAGGCCGGCGACAGGACCGGGAGAATGTCGCCGCCGCCCAGGCGGACGAGATGCGCGCGCACGCCCAGCCGGTCCTCGGGATCGATGTCGAGGGCGCGGGAAAAGGCCTGCGCCGCGGCGTCGCGCAGGGCCGGATCGGGGCCGGCGGCGGCCAGGCCCGCGCGCGCCCGGCCCAGCAGGAGCCAGGCCGGCGCGTAGCGCGGGGCGCGTTCCAGGACCTGCTCGGCGAGGTCGGCGGCGGCCGCGTGGTCGCCGTCGGCGAGGCAGGCCTCGGCGTAGCGGTAGCGGCGATCGGCGAGGAGGTCGCCGGAACTGAGCTGCGAGGCCATGCGTCTGCCGGGTCGGGGGCGCCTATATACCGGGGCCACCGGCGGACTCCACCGGCAGCACGGACCCGATGCCGATACGCGCCAGCGATCTCCTCACCCTGACCCGCGAGGGTCTCTACTGCCCCCTCGGACGCTTCCACGTTGATCCGACCTGGCCCGTGGAGCGCGCGCTGATCACGCACGGGCACGCCGACCACGCCCGCGCGGGCCACGGCCAGGTGCTGGCGACGCCCGAGACCCTGCGGATCATGGCGGTCCGCTACGGGACGGATTTCTGCCGCCAGCGGCAGGAGGCGCAGCTCGGCGCGGCGCTCCGCGTCGGCGACGTCACCGTGCGCTTCGCCCCGGCCGGCCACGTCCTCGGGTCGGCGCAGATCGCCATCGAGCGGGACGGCGTCCGCGTCGTGGTGTCGGGCGACTACAAGCGCGCGCCGGACCCGACGTGCCTGCCCTTCGAGGTCGTGCCCTGCGACGTGTTCATCACCGAGGCGACCTTCGGACTGCCGGTCTTCACCCATCCCGACACGCGGGGCGAGGTCCGCAAGCTCCTCGAATCGGTCCGGCTGTTCCCGGAGCGCGCCCACATCGTGGGCGCCTACGCGCTCGGCAAGGCGCAGCGGGTGATGGCGCTCCTGCGCGAGGAGGGCTGGGACCGCCCGATCCACCTGCACGGCGCCATGGAGAAGCTGACGACGCTCTACAAGGAGGAGGGCGTGCCGCTCGGCGACACGCCCAAGGTCGTGGCCGCCGAGCGGAAGGACCTGCACGGGGCGATCGTGCTCTGCCCGCCCTCGTCGATCCAGGACTTGTGGTCCCGCAGGTTTCCCGACCCGGTGACCTGCTTCGCCTCGGGCTGGATGCGGGTGCGCGCCCGCGCCCGCCAGAAGGGCGTCGAGCTGCCGCTGGTGATCTCCGACCATTCCGACTGGCCGGACCTGGGCCGCACCATCCGCGACACCGGCGCCGGGGAGGTCTGGGTGACCCACGGCCAGGAGGACGCGTTGGTCCACTGGTGCGGGACCCAGGGGATCCGGGCGAAGCCGCTCCACCTGCTCGGCTACGGCGATGACGGCGAGGTCGAGGGGACCTCGGAGGCGGGCTCCGGGGCGGAGGCGGCGGCGTGAACGACTTCGCCCACCTGCTCGACCGCCTCGCCTACGAGCCGCGCCGCAACGCCAAGCTGCGCATGCTCCAGGACTACTTCGCGCGCACGCCCGATCCCGAGCGCGGTTACGCGCTCGGTGCCATGACCGGCACGCTGAGCTTCCGCGAGGCCAAGCCGGCCCTGATCCGGGGACTGGTCGAGGAGCGGATCGACCCGGTGCTGTTCCGGCTGTCGCACAATTACGTGGGCGACCTCGCGGAGACGACGGCGCTGATCTGGCCGGGACCGGCGGAGGCGCCGCGGGAACCGGGCCCCGGCCACAACAACCCGCCGCCGCACGTCCCGACCCTGGCCGAGGTCGTGGAAACCCTCGCGACCATCCCCAAGCGCGATCTGCCCCGCCATCTTGCCGACTGGCTCGACGCCCTCGACGAGACCGGGCGCTGGGCGCTCCTGAAGCTGGTCACCGGCAACCTGCGGGTCGGCGTCTCGGCGCGGCTCGCCAAGACGGCGGTGGGCGCGCTGGGCAACCACGACGCCGACGCCGTCGAGGAGGTCTGGCACGGGCTGACCCCACCCTTCGAGACCCTGTTCGCCTGGGTCGAGGGCCGGGCCGAGCGGCCCGAGACCCTGAACCCCGCGCCGTTCCGGCCGCCGATGCTGTCGCACCCGATCGAGGAGGAGGCCGACCTCGAGAAGCTGGAGGCCGGGGCGTTCTCCGCAGAGTGGAAGTGGGACGGCATCCGCGTCCAGCTCGTCGGCGGTCTCGACCGGGCCGGCCAGCAGGTCGGGAAGGTCTATTCGCGCACCGGCGAGGACATCACCGGGGCGTTCCCGGACCTCGCCGAGGCCATCACCTTCGCGGGCGCCCTCGACGGCGAGCTGCTGATCCTCCGCGAGCGGCGGGTGCAGAGCTTCAACGTGCTGCAGCAGCGCCTGAACCGGAAGGCCGTGACGGGCAAGCTCCTGGAGGAGTTCCCGGCCCACGTGCGGGCCTACGACCTCCTCACCCTGGAGGGCGACGACCTTCGGGCAGAGCCCTTCGCGGAGCGGCGGCGGAAGCTGGAGGCGCTGGTCACGCGCCTCGACCACGCGCGGATCGACATCTCGCCGCTCGTGCCCTTCGCGGACTGGGAGGCTCTGGCGGCCGCCCGGGCGGACCCGGCCTCGGTGGGCGCCGGCGCGGATGCCGACGCCATCGAGGGCGTGATGCTCAAGCGCCTCAACAGCCCCTACCTGCCGGGACGCCCCAAGGGACCCTGGTGGAAGTGGAAGCGCGAGCCGCACATCGTCGACGCCGTGATGATGTACGCCCAGCGCGGGCACGGGAAGCGCTCCTCCTTCTACTCGGACTACACGTTCGGCGTCTGGCGGGAGGCCCCCGAGGGCGGCGACGAGCTGGTGCCGGTGGGCAAGGCCTATCACGGCTTCACCGACGTCGAGCTCGCCAAGCTCGACCGCTACGTCCGCAACAACACCACCAAGCGCTTCGGTCCGGTGCGCGAGGTCGCCCACGGCCGCGAGGCCGGGCTCGTCCTTGAGATCGCCTTCGAGGGCGTGCAGCGCTCGACCCGGCACAAGTCGGGCGTGGCCATGCGCTTCCCCCGGGTCAGCCGCATCCGCTGGGACAAGCCGCCCGCGGAGGCCGACCGGATCGACGTGCTGGAACGGATCCTCGCCCGGGGCGAGCGCGAGATCGCGCCGGGCGCGACGCTGATGGAGAAGTCCGCATGAGGCAGGGACACGGACGGGAGGGCAGGATCGGGTCGGTCGAGGCGCTGGCCTCCGGTCCGGTGGAGCGTCACGCCAGCGCGCGCCTCACCGTCGCGACCCCGGGACCGGGCTTCACGGACTTCACCGCCGCGGTGGCCGCGTTCGTGCGCGACAGCGGCGTCCGGGACGGGCTCCTCACGGTGTTCTGCCGGCACACCTCGGCCTCGCTGACCATCCAGGAGAATGCCGATCCCGACGTCCAGACCGACCTGATGACCGCGCTCGACGGCTTCGCGCCGCGCCACGCCGGCTACGTCCACGGCGCCGAGGGGCCGGACGACATGCCGGCCCATATCCGCACCCTGGTCACCGATTCGGCCCTGACCATCCCGCTGGTCGGCGGGGCGCTGGCGCTCGGCACCTGGCAGGGGATCTACCTGATCGAGCACCGCGACCGGCCGCACCGGCGGGAGATCGTGCTGAGCGCCCTCGGGGCGTGACGCGTCCGCCGGCGTCGCGCGGGCGGCGCGGGCCGGCTCAGCAACATGCGGTCACACACCGTCGGTTAACCATAGTGGGTCCTTATCGGCTTCCGTCGGATCGGGGACCGTGCCGCTCCGGCGAACGGAGACCCCGATGGGCCTTTACACCGCGCTCTCGAACTCGATTTCCGGCGCCTCGGCGCAGTCGCTGGCCCTGAACAATATCTCGGGGAACATCGCCAACACCCAGACGGTGGGCTTCAAGTCCACCGAGACGCGGTTCGCCGACATGCTGGCCGAGACCCGGGACGGCACGCAGCTGACCGGCGGCGTGCTGCCGAGCACGCGCAACAGCCTCAACATCCAGGGCACGATGCAGTCGACCGGTGTGGCGACCAACCTCGCGATCTCGGGCAACGGCTACTTCGTCGTCAAGAAGAACACCGGGACGCCGGACAGCCCGGCCTTCGCCGGCGACACCGGCTACACGCGGCGCGGCGACTTCGCTCCGGACGCCAGCGGCTATCTCGCGAACGGCGCGGGCTACTACCTGTTCGCCGGCCCCTCGGCGACGACCCCCGTCCAGGTTCCGACCGGGGCGAGCACCCTGGCGAGCCTCGCGGTCTCGCCCGCCGGCACCCTCACGGGCACGGCCGCGGACGGCAGCACCCTGGCCCTCGGCACGCTGCAGCTGGCGCAGTTCGGCATGCAGGACAACCTCGCCTCGCTCGATGGCGGCACTTACGTGGCCACCGGCCAGTCCGGGACGCCGAGCTACGGCCTCAACGGCGCGACCATCACGGCCGGCTCGGTGGAGCAGTCCAATGCCGGGATCTCGGATCAGTTCTCGAAGATGATCGAGACCCAGCAGGCCTACACGGCCAACACCAAGGTCATGAGCACCACTGACCAGATGCTGCAGGACGCCATCGCGATGTACACCTGAGGCGGCCCCGTCAGAGGAACTTCAGCGGGTCCTTCTCGGGTGGGGGCGGCGCCACGTCGGCGCGGTTCCACCAGCCGCCGCCGAGGGCCACGAACAGCGCGGCGGTGTCGGCGTACTGGGTGGCGCGCGCCGCCGCCGAGGTCACCAGCGCCGAGAGGTAGCCCTGCTGGGCGATCAGCACCTGCGAGGAGGTGATCGCCCCGGCCGTGTACTGCTTGCGGATCAGCGCGAGGCTCTGGTTCGTGGCGCTCACCGCTGCGTCGGCGGCGGCCACGGCCTTCGCGTCGGCCTGGAGCGCGCGCAGCGCGTCCGCGACGTTCTGGAAGGCGGTGATCACCGTCGCCTTGTACTGCGCCTGCGCCTCCGTCAGCGATTCCTCGGCGGCCTGCTGGCGCCGGAACAGGGTGCCGGCATCGAAGATCGGCGCCGTCGCCTGCCCGATGATCGTGAAGAACGCCGCGCCCGGATTGGCGATCTGGGCGATCCGCGTGGCGCTGGAGCCGCCCGTGGCGGTCAGGCTGAACTGCGGCAGGCGGTTCGCCACCGCGACGCCGACATTGGCACTCGCCTGCTGCACCAGGGCCTCCGCCGCCTTCACGTCGGGGCGCTGCTGCACGAGCCGCGAGGGCAGGCTCACCGGGAGCCGGGTCGGCAGGCGCAGGGCGGCGAGGTCGAAGGTCTCGGAGACCTCGTCGGAGGGCAGGCGCCCCACCAGGGCGGTCAGCAGGTTGCGCTGCTGGGCGAGCGCCTTCTCCAGCGGCGGCAGGAGCTGCTGTGACAGCGCCAGCGCGGCCTGCTGCTGCACCACGTCGGCCCCGGCGATCTGACCCAGCGAGAGCTGCTTGTTGTAGAGCTGCAGGACCTCGGTCTGCGCCTGGATCACCTTGCGGGTCGCGTCGATCTGCGCGCGCAGGGACGCTTCCTGGATCGCGGCGGCGACGACGTTGGCGGTCAGGCTCAGGTAGGCCGCCTCCAGCTGGAAGCGCTGGTTCTCGGTGGTGGCCTCCAGCGACTCGATCTGCCGGCGATTCCCGCCGAACACGTCGGGATTGTACGAGACCACCGCCTGCGGCGTGGACAGGCTGTAGAGGTACCGGCTCTGATTGTTGAGGGGCGATTGCAGGTCGAGGCCGGGCGCCAGCGCCCCCTGGACCTGCGGCGTCGCGGTCAGGCTCGGGTAGAGGGTGCCCTTCTGGGCCAGCACGTTCTGCTGCGCCACCCGCAGGGAGGCCTGCGCGGCCTCCAGCGTTGGGTTGTTGGCGAGCGCCTGCTCGACGACGCGGTTCAGGGCCTTCGAGTGGAACAGCCTCCACCACTCGCCCGGGATGTCGGCGCCGGACACGAAGCTCTGGTCGGCCGAGCCGCCCTGCCGGGTCCGGATGTTGTCGGCCGCGGAGGGGTTCTGCAGCGGCTCCTTGGTGTAACGGCCGACCGGCGGAGCCTCGGGCGCCACGAAGTTCGGGCCGACCGCGCAGGCCGACAGGCCCAGGGAGGCCGCCAGCCACGCGGTCGCCCGTCCGCACCGTCTCGGCGCAAAGCTCACCATCCCGCCCCCGAAAACCTCACCTCGGTAGAGCGGCGCGACCCGCTGCCAAGTCAATCCGACCATCCCCGGGCGGCGCGCGCGGCGCGGCCGTTGTGGCCCCCCTGCAACGGGCCGCGCGCCGGCCCGCGTGGTCGTGAGCCGGCTCACGCGGCGGCCCGGTGCGCGGGCCGCGCCTGGGCGTCCGGGTTCGGGCGGCGTCGGGAGAACAGTGAGATCAGCACCGGGACGATCACGAGGATCAGGTTCGGCGCCAGGATGATGCCGCCCACCACCACGAGCGCCAGCGGCTTCTGCACCTGCGAGCCGATGCCGGTGGAGACCGCGGCCGGCAGCAGGCCGACGCAGGCCGCCACGCAGGTCATCATCACCGGGCGCATGCGGACCACGGCGGCGTGCCAGACCGCCTCCTGCCGCTTCCAGCCCTCGTCGAGCAGCTGGTTGTAGTAGGCGAGCAGGATCACGCCCTCCATGGTCGAGATCCCGAACAGCGCGATGAAGCCGATCGCCGCCGAGATCGAGAACGGCGTGCCGGTCAGCGCCAGGGCGAAAATGCCGCCGATCATCGCCATCGGGATGACCGACAGGGTCAGCAGCATGTCGGCCACCGATGAGAAGTTGATGTAGAGGAGCAGCGCGATCAGCAGCAGCGTGATCGGCACCACGAGGCTGAGGCGGGCGGCCGCCTCCTTCAGGTTGGTGAACTGGCCGACCCATTCCAGCCGGTAGCCTGGCGGGAGGTCGACCGCGTCGGCGACCTTGCGCTGGGCCTCGAGCACGGCGCTGCCGAGGTCGCGGCCGCGCACCGAGAACTTCACCGGGATGTAGCGCTGCTGGTCCTCGCGGTAGATGAACGAGGCGCCGGAGACGAGGTCGACGTCGGCGATCTCGGAGAGCGGCACCTGGATCACGCCGCCGTTGGGGTTCTGGGCGCCGACCGCGATGTTGCGGATGCCGGCGAGCGAGGAGCGGTACTCCTTGGCGAGCCGCACCCGCATCGGGAAGTGCCGGTCCGAGCCGTACTCGTAGAGGTCGCCCGCGGTCTGGCCGCCGATCGCCGCCTGGATCGTGGTGTTCACGTCGCCGATCGAGAGGCCGTAGCGGGCGGCCTTGTGGCGGTCGACGTCGATCCGCACCGTCGGCTGGCCGAGGGATTCGAACACCGACAGGTCGGTGACGCCGGGGACGGTGGCGAGCGCGGCCTTGACGGCGTTGGCGGTCTTGGTGAGCTGCGCGAGGTCGTTGCCGTAGATCTTGACCGAGTTCTCGCCCTTCACGCCCGAGGCGGCCTCCTGGACGTTGTCCTCGATATACTGTGAGAAGTTGAACTCGATACCGGGGAATTCTGCCTCCAGCTTCTTGCTGAGGTCCTGGATCAGCGTCTCCTTGTCGAGGCCCTTGCGCCACTGGTCGATGGGCTTGAGCGGCGCCAGGATCTCGACGTTGAAGAATCCCGTGGCGTCGGTGCCGTCGTTCGGGCGGCCCTGGTGCGACAGGACGGTGGTGACCTCCGGGACCTCCTGGAAGATCTTGCGCATGCGCTGGACGTAGGCGTTGCCGGCCTCCAGCGAGATCGAGGACGGCATCGTCCCGCGCACGTAGAGGTTGCCCTCCTCGAGACGCGGCAGGAATTCGAGGCCGAGGTTGCGGGCCGTGAGGCCCGAGACCAGCAGAACCGCCAGCATCACGGCGACCGCCAGGATCCGGTTGCGCAGGCCGAAGCGCAGGGCCGCCTCGTGGCCGACGCGCAGCACCCGCACGATCAGGGTGTCGCGCTCCTCGAGCTTCTTCGGCAGCATGAGGGCCGAGAGCGCGGGCGAGACGGTGAAGGTCGCCAGCAGGCCGCCGAGCAGCGCGTACGCGTAGGTCTTGGCCATCGGGCCGAAGATGTGGCCCTCGACGCCGGTCATCGTGAACAGCGGCAGGAAGCCGACGATGATGATCGTCGCCGAGAAGAAGATCGCCCGGTTCACCTCGCGCCCGGCGATCGCGATCGTGCCGAGCCGCCCGGTGAGGCCGTCGGGCGGATCCTCGCCCTTCACGTGATCGGGCTCGGCGATGTGGCGGAAGACGTTCTCCACCATGATCACGGTCGCGTCGACGATCAGGCCGAAATCGATCGCGCCGAGCGACAGCAGGTTGGCCGAGTCGCCGCGCACCACCAGGATCAGGATCGCGAAGCCGAGCGCGAACGGGATCGTGGCCGCCACGATGATCGCGCTCGTGAGCGAGCCGAGGAACAGCCACTGCACCACGAAGACCAGCACCACGCCGAAAACGAGGTTGTGCATCACCGTGTGGGTGGTGGTGTGGATCAGGCCCGAGCGGTCGTAGATCCGCTCGATCTTCACGTCGGGCGGCAGGATCGTGGAGCTGTTGATCTTGTCGATCTCGGCCTCGACCCGCTCCAGCGTCGGCAGGCTCTTGCCGCCGCGGGTCATGAGCACGATGCCCTCGACGATGTCGGGCTGGTTGTCGTGGCCGACGATGCCGAGGCGCGGGGCGTTCGACACGCGCACCTCCGCCACGTCTCGCACCAGCACCGGGGTGCCGTTGACGAGGCTGATCATCGTGTCGCGAATGTCGTCCATGTCGCGGATCAGGCCGATGCCGCGCACCACCGCCGATTGCTGCCCGACGTTCAGCGTCTGGCCGCCGACGTTGATCGAGGCGTTGTTCAGTGCGTTGGTCAGCTGCACCAGGGTCAGGCCCTGGGCCTGGAGGCGATTCAGGTCGACCGCGACCTCGTACTCCTTCGCCTTCCCGCCGAAGGCCGTGACGTCGACGACGCCGGGGATCGCCTTGAACCGGCGCTGCAGCACCCAGTCCTGCAAGGTCTTCATGTCCATGGGCGAGTAGCCCGCCGGGCCGACGAGCTTGTAGCGCATGATCTCGCCCACCGGGCTCGTCGGCGAGATCTGCGGCGTGGCGCCGTTGGGCAGGGTCGGCGCCTGCGACAGGCGGTTGAGCACCCGCTGCAGCGCCTGCTCGTACGTGTACTCGTAGTTGAACTGGACCTTCACGTCCGAGAGGCCGAACAGCGAGATCGTCCGGACCACCTGGGCGTTCGGGATGCCGGCGAGCGCCACCTCCAGGGGGATGGTGATGTAGCGCTCGATCTCGTCGGCCGACTGGCCCGGATTCTGGGTGATCACGTCGACGAGCGGCGGGACCGGATCCGGGTAGGCCTCGATGTTGAGCTGCGTGTAGGCGCCGTAGCCGACGCCGAGCATCACGACGAACAGCAGCACCACCAGCACGCGCTGGCGCAGCGAGAAGGCGATCAGGGCGTTCATCGGATCCCCGCTCAGGACGCCTTGTCGCCGGTGGCCGCCCGGTCGATGAACAGGGCCCCGCGCGTGACGACCTGCTCGCCCGCGCTCAGGCCCTGGACGACCTGGGCGTTGTCGCCGTTGATCAGGCCGAGCTTGATGTCGCGCGCCTCCACGGCGCCGTCGGGCCGCGCCACCCAGACGTGGGTGCGGTCGCCCTCGTACACGATGGCGGCCACCGGCACGCTCGGGCTCGGCTCACCCTTGCCGGTGATGATCGTGTAGGTGGCGAACATCTCCGGGCGCAGCACCCGGTCCGGGTTGTCGACCTCGCTGCGCACCGCGAGGCGCCGCGTCGCCGGGTCGAGGCTGGAGGCCATGTAGTTCACCCGGGCCTTGAACACCCGCGCGCCGAAGCCCGCCACCTTCGCCTCGACCTCCTGGCCGATGCGGATCTTGGGGATCTCGCTCTCGCGGACGTTGGCCACGAGCCAGACCGTCGACAGGTCGCCGATCACGAAGACCGGGTCGCTGGAGGCCGAGAGGTACTGTCCGATGCCGACCTTGCGCTGGACGATCGTGCCGGCGATCGGCGCCCGGATCTGCGTCTCGGCGCTCATCGTGCCGTTCTTCTCGAAGGCGGCGATCTCGGCGTCGGTCTTGCCCAGCAGGCGCAGGCGGCTCCGCACCGCGTCGAGGGCGCCCTCGGCGGTCTTCAGGTCGCTCTGGGCGGCGATGACGTCGTTCTGGGCCGACTGGTAGTCCTTCAGTGCCGTCGCGCGGGCCTGGAACAGCTCCTGCTGGCGCTGCGCGATGGTCTGGTCGAGCTTCAGGAGCGCCTGCTGCTTCTGGAGGTTGTTCACGGCCGCCTGATAGTCGTTCTGCGCCTGGACCATGTCGGTGGCCTCGAGCGTCAGCAGCACGTCGCCGGCCTTCACGTCGTCGCCGGCGCGGACCAAGACCTTCGTCACCCGGCCGGCATAGGGCGAGACCACCGGGACGTTGTCGTCCTCGTTGAGGGCGATCCGTCCCTCGGCCGAGCCCTCGGGCCGGAATACGAGGTTGGCGACCGGCAGGATCTCGAAGGCGGCCCGCTGTTCCTTGGAGGGCCGGAACACCCGCTCCACCGGGCCGGCCTTCTCCACGTCGATGCCCGGGTCGGGGTTGCCCGGGGCGAACAGCCCGGTCACGGCCGCGACGAGGTGCGCGGCGGCCTCGCGGGTCCGGTCGGGAAACGCGATGGCGGCGCCCAGGGCGGCCGCGAGCAGGACGGCGGCGATCAGCAGGCCGGGCCATCGGCGCCCGCGCGCGGGGCCGGCGACGGCCTCGTCCTGGTCCAGCGGATTTCGGGCGTCCATGCGGATGATCTTCTAGGTCCGGACCGAGAGTCCGGGCTGGGTGACGAGAGTACGATACGTGCCCGGACGACGCCTACATCAATGCGGTCGCTGGTGCTTTTCTATGGCGCGCCGCGGGAAGATTCGGGCGGTACGGCGTGCCTAGAGCAAAGCTTGTCCGACAGGCAATCGATCCGGCGCCCCGGTCGCGAAACCGTGTGGCCCCGTCTTCCTTTGACGGGATTTGTTACAATATGACAACGCTCGCGGGTCCAGGCCCGCGCGATCCCGCACCCGTCACCGAAGAAGCCGTCATGTCCGATACGAGCAACGCTTCCGCCCCGGCCGCTCCCGGTTCCGCCTCCGGCAAGATCCCGGTCACCGTGCTCACCGGCTACCTCGGCGCGGGCAAGACCACGCTCCTCAACCGGATCCTCACCGAGAACCACGGCAAGCGCTACGCCGTGATCGTCAACGAGTTCGGCGAGATCGGCATCGACAACGACCTCGTCGTCGGCGCGGACGAGGAGGTGTTCGAGATGAACAACGGCTGCGTCTGCTGCACGGTGCGCGGCGACCTGATCCGGATCATGGACGGGCTGGTGAAGCGCCGGGGCAAGTTCGACGCGATCATCGTCGAGACGACCGGCCTCGCCGACCCGGCCCCCGTGGCGCAGACCTTCTTCGTCGACCAGGATGTCGGCGAGGCCGCCCGCCTCGACGCCGTGGTGACGGTGGCCGACGCCAAGTGGCTGTCCGACCGCCTGAAGGACGCGCCGGAGGCGAAGAACCAGATCGCCTTCGCGGACGTGATCCTGCTCAACAAGAGCGACCTCGTGTCCCCGGCCGACCTCGACCGCGTCGAGGCCGAGATCCGCACGATCAACCCGCTGGCCAAGCTCCACCGCACGCAGAAATGCGCCGTGCCCCTCGACGCGGTCCTCGAGCGCAACGCCTTCGACCTCGACCGCATCCTCGACGTCGAGCCCGACTTCCTCGAGGCGGGGCACCACCACCATCACGATTCCGACATCCGCTCGATCTCGGCCAAGATCGAGGGCGCGGTCGACCCGGACAAGTTCATGCCGTGGATCTCGAACCTCACCCAGTCGCAGGGTCCGGACATCCTGCGGTGCAAGGGGATCGTGGCCTTCCCCGACGAGCCGAAGCGCTTCGTCTTCCAGGGCGTGCACATGATCCTCGACGGCGACGTGCAGGGGGACTGGGGCCAGGACGAGGAGCGGGTCTCCCGGGTGGTCTTCATCGGCCGCAACCTCGATCCGGCGGCGATCAAGGAGGGCTTCGAGGCCTGCCGCGCCTGAACGGGCGCCGCCTCCCCGGCGCCCCGCGCCGGGAAGGCGATTCTCAACGTTTCCGTGGCATCACGGACGGCGCGGGCCCGCGTAACCGGCCCGCGGAGCCCGCGTATCCATGGCCCACACCGCAGCGCCCGCAGGCCCGGTCCCGTCCGGGTCGGCGGGCGGAATCCCGCTCATCGCGGCCGTCGAGGGGCTGGCCAAGGCGCTGTTCGCGGCGTTCGTCTTCTTCGCCTGCTTCGCCTTCTCGGAGACCTCGCCCTACGACGCGGTCGCGATCCCCACGATCCTGCTCTGGCTCTGCCTCGGCGTCCGGCTGCACCGCGGGGCGGTGCCCCTGGTGGCGCTCCTGCTCCTCTACCTCGCGGGCATCGTCACCGCGCTGCTGCCCTACCTGAACGAGGAGTTCCCGGTCACCTGGACGGTGCAGCTGGTCTATCTCTCGATCACCTGCATCTTCTTCGCGATGTTCTTCGCGGACGACACCCACGCCCGGATGGAGCTGGCGCTCAAGGCCTACACGGCGAGCTGCGTGTTCTCGGCGGCTCTGGGCATCGTCGGCTACCTGCAATGGCTCGGGATCGAGGACCTGTTCTACAAGTACGACCGGGCCTCGGGCACGTTCCAGGACCCGAACGTCTTCGGCTCGTTCCTGACGCTCGGCGCGCTCTACCTGATGCACGGCCTGCTCACCGGCTCCACGCGCCGGCCGCTCGTGTCGCTCGCCGGCCTGCTGATCATCGTGGCCGGCATCTTCCTGTCGTTCTCGCGCGGGTCCTGGGGCGGGAGCGCCGTCGCGGTGCTGCTGATGGTGGGATCGGTCTACGCCGGCAGCGACTCCCCGCGCCTGCGCCGCCGCATCGTGCTCCTGACCCTGGCGACCATCGTTCTCGGCACCGTCGCGGTGATCGGGCTGCTCTCGGTCGACCACGTCCACAAGATGTTCGAGACCCGGGCGGCCCTGACCCAGGACTACGACCAGGGCGAGACCGGCCGCTTCGGCAACCAGATCCGCGGCTTCGCCATGCTGCTGGAGCGGCCGTTCGGGATGGGGCCGATGCACTGGCGGCTGATCTTCGGGCTCGAACCGCACAATTCCTACATCGGCTCCTTCGCCAACGGCGGCTGGCTCGGCGGGGCCGTGTTCATCGGCCTCGTGGTGGCGACCGGCCTCGTCGGCTTCCGGCTCCTGGCGCAGCCGTCGCCGGTCCGGGCGCACGCCCAGATCGTCTGGCCGGCGCTGCTGATGTTCTTCCTGCAGGCCGTCCAGATCGACATCGAGAAGTGGCGCCACGTCTACATGATGCTGGGCATGGTCTGGGCGCTGGAGGCCGCGCGGTTGCGCATGGGCACGCGGCCGCAGGCGGGCGCGCTTGAAACGCGGCGCTAGGCGCGGCATCGCTCGGTCGCGGCCGATCGGCACCCGGAGACGGTACGTGAGCACACAGCCGGAGAACGAGCGCGACCGGCTCGCGGCCCTCGAGGCCCTCGCGATCCTCGGGACACCGCCGGAACCGCATTTCGAGGCCGTCTGCCGGACCGCCCGGCGCCTGTTCGGCGTGCGCAGCGCGTTCGTGGCCTTCCTGGGCGACACGCACCAGTGGCTGAAGACGCCCTGTGCCGGGGTGCCGACCACGATGCGGCGGGACGAGAGCTTCTGCCAGCACACGATCCGCAGCGACGCCCTCGTGGTCGTCCCCGACGCGCGGCTCGACGCGCGCTTCCGCGACCTGCCCGTGGCCGCCGCGCCGGACGGGATCCGGTTCTACGCGGGCATCGCCCTGAGCCTCCAGCCGGGCCTGCCGGTCGGAACCCTCTGCCTCGCCGATCCCGAGCCCCGCTCCGACTTCTCGCCCGAGGATGCGGCCGCCTTCCGCGACCTCGCCGAAATCGTCGTGGCGCATCTGCGCCTCACGGAGGCCAACGCGCGGCGCGACCGGGAGATCGCGCAGGCGGCGATCCGCGAGGCGCTGATCCGCGAGCAGCACCAGGAGATCAACGCTCGGGCCCGCGCCCAAGAGGCGGCGAACCACCAGCTCACCATGGCCGAGCAACTCGCCAGCGTCGGGAACTGGCGCGTGGATCTCGCGGACGGGCAGCCGGTCTGGTCGGCGAGCCTCTACGCCATCGCGGGCCGCGACCCGGCGACCCCGCCGCCGCATCTCGACGCCTTCTCGCAGATCTACCATCCCGACGACCGCGCCCGGCTCGAGGCGATCGTCGCCGACGCGATCGCCCGCGGGGTCCGGTTCGATTTCGAGGCCCGGCTGCTGCGGCCGGACGGCGCGCTGCGCGACGTGGTCGTGCGCGGCATGGCCCGGGGGGAGGGGGCGGGCGCCGGCCTGTTCGGCGTCCTGATCGACGTGACCGAGCGCCGGCGCGCCGAGGACGAGGTTCGCCGCAGCGAGCTGCGCTACCGGGGCCTCGCCGAGGCGCTGCCGCTCCTGGTCTGGACCATGCGGGTCGGGGACGGTCAGGCGACCTACGCCAACGCGCAGTTCCAGTCCTATTACGGGCCGATCGGGCCCGAGCGCGCGGAGCGCCTCGTCCGGAACCACCCCGAGGATGCCGCCGCCATGGAGGCAGCCTGGATCCGGGCGGTCGAGACCGGCACCGGCTACAGCGGCCAGTGGCGGATCCGGCGCCAGGACGGCGTCTACCGGTGGCACAAGCTCTCCCTGATCCCGATCCGCCTCGACCCGGCGGACGGCGCGGTGGCGGAGTGGCTCGGGACCGCCCTCGACGTCGACGACATCGTCACGGCGCGGCTCGCCGTCGAGGAGGCGAGCGGCCTGCTCGACATCGCCCTCGACGCCGCGGAGGCCGGCACCTGGGACTGGGACATGCGCACGGGGCTCGCCGTCCTCAGCCCGGAGAGCGCGCGGATGCACGGCCTGCCGGAGACCGGCGGCGCCCACACGATCTCGGCCTCCGCGTGGACGGCGCTGATCGATCCGGACGACGTCTCCGATGTCTGGAACGAGATCCGGCGGGCGGTCGAGTCCGGCACCCCCTACGCGGCCGAGTTCCGGGTCGGCGCGCGCTGGCTCTACGCGCGGGGCCGGACGCTCGGCGGCACCGACGGGCAGCCCCAGCGGATGGTCGGCCTCCACCTCGACATCACCGAGCGCAAGGCGGTCGAGGCGGCCCTGCGCACCGCCACGCGCGACGCCGAGGCGGCCCGCACCGAGGCGGAGCGCGCGAGCGCGGCCAAGAGCGAGTTCCTGGCCGCCATGAGCCACGAGATCCGCACCCCGCTGAACGGCATCCTGGGCTATGCCGAGCTGCTCCTCGACGGCGACGCGATCCAGAACGAGGACCGGCGGCGCCTCGAGCTGATCCAGAGTTCCGGCGCGGCCCTGCTCACGGTCGTCAACGACATCCTCGACTTCTCGAAGATCGAGGCTGGCGAGCTGACCCTCGATCCGGTCACCTTCCCGCTGGCCTCGACCGTCGACAGCACGGTCTCGATCGTGCGGGGCAGCGCGCTCCGCAGCGGCCTCGCCATCGAGGCCCGGATCGACCCGGCCCTGCCGACCTTCGTGGTCGGCGATGCCGGGCGCCTGCGACAGGTGCTGCTCAACCTGCTGAACAACGCCGTGAAGTTCACGCCCGAGGGCTCGGTCACGGTGACCGCGGAGCGGGAGAGCGACGGCGTCGCCCCCGACGGGCGCCCCGGCGACGCGGTCCGGTTCTCCGTGGTCGATACCGGCATCGGCATCGCGCCGGCGCAGCAGGACCGGCTGTTCAAGCGGTTCAGCCAGGTCGACGGCTCGATCAGCCGGCGCTTCGGCGGCACCGGCCTCGGCCTCGCGATCTCCCGGCACCTCGTGTCGCTGATGGGCGGCGAGATCGGGGTCGAGAGCCGCGAGGGGGCGGGCTCGACCTTCTGGTTCCGGCTGGTGCTGCCCCGCGGCGAGCGGGACACCGCGGCCCCGGGCGCCGCGGCCGACGCGGGTGGGCCGTCGCGGCCGCCCCCGGCCGCGGCTCCGGCGGCCGGCGAGGTCCCGGGCGCGCCGCTGCGGCTGCTCCTCGTCGAGGACGTGCCGCTCAACCAGGAACTCGCCTGCGCGGTGCTCGAATCCCAGGGCTACGCGGTGGACGTGGCCGGGGACGGCGCCGAGGCGATCACGGCGGTCGGGTCGTCGGTCGCGGCCGGCCGGGCCTACGATCTCGTGCTGATGGACGTCCAGATGCCCCGCGTCGACGGGCTCACGGCCACGCGCCGCATCCGCGCCCTCGCGCCGCCCGCCTGCGACATCCCGATCGTCGCCATGACCGCCAACGTCCTGCCGTCGCAGATCGAGGAGCTGCGCGAGGCCGGGATGGACGACCATGTCGGCAAGCCGTTCCGGCGGGCCGACCTCTTCGCCACGATCAGCCGCTGGACGGCGCCGGGCGCGCGGCGGCCGGCGCGGGCCGAGGTGCCGCGCCGCCTGCCGCAGGTCGATTCGGCCGTGCTCGACGCGGCGGTCCTGACCGAGATGGAGGCGAGCTTCGGCACCGATCGCGTCGGGGCGCTGCTCGATCTCCTGGCGAACGAGCTGTCCGAGCGGTTCCGGCCGAGCGAGACCGACCGCCTGCAGATCGCCCACGACGCGCACGCCCTGGTGGCGGCGGCCGGGCTGCTGGGCTTCGTCGGCCTGTCGAGCCTGTGCCGGGAGGTCGAGGCCGCCGCCCACGCGGGCGCCGACCTGATGCCGCTGATCCGGCGCCTGGAGATCCAGCGGGCGACCGCGCTCCGCGCCATCCGGCAGCTGCGCGCGGCGTGAGTCCGCGCGCGGGTATCGAGGACCCTTTCCGTCATCGCGGGCGGAGCGAAGTGACCCAGGGTCGGCGCGCCGCCGGTGAGCGCCGCGTTGCCCTGGATCGCCTACTCCGCTCGCCGAGACGGCGGCCCCGGAGCCGTCAGTCGGGAAGAGAATCCCCCGGCTCCTCCGGCAGCGGGTCGCCGGTCCAGGTCGTCGCGAAGGCGGCGAGCTCCCGCGCGTCGGCGAAGGCCGCCACGGTGACCTCGCGCGCGGCCGGCTCCGCCCCCGGATAGGGGGCGAGCAGGACGCGCACCCGGGCGAGCCGGCCGCTCGGCGCCTTCTCGGCGATCCAGGCCTGCGCCTCCGGCGTGAACCGCTCCGGGCCGTCCAGGGCCCGGGCGTCGGTGCGCAGCACGACCACGTAGGTGCCGAGGCTCGGATCGGCCTCCTGCACCGCCTTGACGATGTCGATCACGGGTTCTCCGCGAAGTCGTTGATCTGCACCTGGGCCTGCGCCGCGGTGAAGTTCGGGATGTCGGCGAAGATCTCCTCGCCGTGGGCGGCGACGGCCTTCTTGAAGGCGTCGACCGACTCGAAGGTCAGGAGGGCCATCACCTGGAACGGGGCGGCGCCGCCGTCCGGCGTGCCGGCGCCCTTGACGACCTTCGCGTCGTGGAGGCCGAGGGACGACCAGCGCTCGCGCACCAGCGGCATGTGGTGGCCGAGGTAGTAGCCCATGTCGAAGCTCGGGCCGGCCGGGTACATCACGCTTACCAGGATCATGGCGTTTCCTTCCTGTGTGGCGCCCGGTCGATCCGGGCGCCCGTCCTCGGGTCGTACGGCGACGGTCAGTGCAGCTTCACCCGCGGCTCGGTGCGCCGGGTCAGCGCGCGGGCCAGGGTGTCGAGGGCGGTCTTGGCCGTGCCGTGCAGCGCCCGCTCGTGCATCTTGTAGAGCGAGCGGTACATCATCCGGGCGAACAGACCGGCGATGAGCATGTTCTTGCCGCGCACGAACCCCATCAGGCTGCCCACGGTCGAGTACTCGCCCAGCGAGACCAGCGAGCCGAAATCCTTGTACCGGAACGGCTTCAGCGGCTTGCCGTCGATCTTGGCCGGGATCTGGGCGATCAGGTGGCTCGCCTGCTGGTGGGCCGCCTGCGCGCGGGGCGGCACCGGCGTGTCGGAGCCGGCCTCGACCAGGTAGGCGCAGTCGCCGATGGCGAAGATGTCGGGGTCGCGGGTGGTCTGCAGCGTCGGCGTCACCACCAGCTGGTTGGTCCGCGTCGTCTCCAGGCCGCCGATGCCCTGCAGGAAGGGCGGCGCCTTCACGCCCGCCGCCCAGACGACCAGCTCGGACGGGATGAAGGTGCCGTCGGCGAGCTGCACGCCGTCCGCGCGGACCTCGGTGACCCGCGCCTTCACGCGCACGTCGACGCCGATCTTGCTGAGCAGCTGCATCACCTCCGCCGAGAGGCGCTGCGGCACCGCCGGCAGGATCCGGTCGGCGGCCTCGACCAGGGTGATGCGGATGTCCTTGCCCGGGTCGATCTTGTCGAGCCCGGTCGAGACGACGTGGCGCAGGGTCCGGTGGAGCTCGGCGGCGAGTTCCGTCCCGGTCGCGCCCGCGCCGATCACCGTGACGTGGAGCTGGCCGGGCCGGACCGGGCCGGCCTGCGTGTGCGCGCGCAGCGAGGCGTTCACGAGGCGCTGGTGGAAGCGCACCGCCTGGTCCTGGGTGTCGAGGGCGATGGCGTGCTCGGCGACGCCCGGCGTGCCGAAATCGTTGGTGGTGGAGCCCACCGCCATCACCAGCGTGTCGTAGGGGACGGCGCGCTCGGGCGTGATCTCGCGCCCTTCCGCGTCGTGGCTCGCGGCGAGCTGGATCGTGCGCGCCTCCCGGTCGAGCCCGGTCATCCGCCCGATCCGGTAGCGGAAGCCGTGCATGTGGGCGTGGTGCAGGTAATCCACCGCGTGGTGGCCGACGTCGAGGCTGCCGGCCGCCACCTCGTGGAGCAGCGGCTTCCAGATATGCGTCCGGGCGCGGTCCACGAGGGTGACGTGCGCGCGCTTGCCGCGCCCGAGCTTGTCGCCGAGCTTCGTGACCAGCTGCAGTCCGGCTGCGCCGCCGCCGACCACCACGACGCGATGAAGGCCCGACTCGTTCTCGACGGATGCCATCGACACTCTTTCTCCCCCCGGACCGGGATCAGTCGCCGGCCTCCTTACACGGCCTGGGTTGCCGAATACCACATCGCCGGCCGCGACCCCCGGTCACGAGTGCGACGTCGCGCACCGGACGGGCGGCGCGCGGAGCCCGGTCACGCCGGCGGGGCGCCCGGCTGGCGCAGCGGATGCGCCTCCGCGACCGCCGGCAGGGCGAGGCAGGCCTCGGCGATTCGCGCGACCGTCGGGTAGGCCGCCGTGTCGATGCCGAAGATGCCCGTCCCGACCCAGAGGCTGACGAGGCAGAGGTCGGCGTGGCTCACCGAATCGCCCTGGCAGAACCGGCCCGTCCCCGGCTCGGTGGCGAGGCGCGTCTCCAGGGTCCGGAGGCCGGTCTCGAAGGCGTTGCGCAGGAAATCCAGCATGCGCTCCCGGGGCAGGCCGTAATGCTTCATCAGGAAGGTGCGCACCCGGGGCACGTAGAGCGGGTGGGTGTCGCACGCGACCACCTGCGCCAGCGAGCGGGCGCGGGCCCGCGCCCGGGGCTCCTCGGGCAGGAGGCGGACGCCGCCGCGCGTCTCCTCCAAGTAGTCGAGGATCGCCAGCGACTGGGTGAGCGGCGGCCCGTCGCCGTCGAACAGCGCCGGCACCGCGCCCTGCGGGTTGATCTTCCGGAACGCCGGCTCGTGCTGGTCGCCGGCGTCGAGGTCGATGAAGGTCTCCTCGTAGGCGATGCCCTTCAGCTTCAGGGCGATCCGCACCCGGAAGGCCGCGGCCGAGCGCCAGTTGCCGTACATGTGCATGGGTCAGCGGTCTCCGACGGGGTCGAGCGAGCACAGCCGACTTCGCCGCGGCCCGCAAGGGGGCTGCGCGCGCGGCGGCCCGGGGGCGACAAGCAGTCCCGCCGGGCCCATATCGGTCTCCCGCCCCGGAGAGCCCGCACGATGGCCGATCAGACCGACGCCCGCCGCTTCATCCCCCTGAACATCGCGGTCCTGACCGTCTCCGACACCCGCCGCCCGGAGGACGACCGCTCGGGCGACACCCTGACCCAGCGCCTCACCGAGGCGGGGCACATCCTGGCGGCCCGGTCGATCGTCCCGGACGAGGTCCCGGCGATCCGCGCGCGGGTGGAGGCGTGGCTGCGCGACCCCGGCGTCGACGTGGTGATCACCACCGGCGGGACCGGCTTCACCGGCCGCGACGTCACCCCCGAGGCGCTGGAGCCGCTGTTCGAGAAGCGCATGGACGGCTTCTCGGCCGTGTTCCACCGGATCTCGTACGACAAGATCGGCACCTCGACCCTGCAATCCCGCGCCACCGCGGGGGTCGCGCGGGCGACCTACGTGTTCGTGCTGCCGGGCTCGCCCGGCGCCTGCCGCGACGCCTGGGACGGGATCCTGGCCCAGCAGCTCGACTACCGGCACCGGCCCTGCAACTTCGTGGAGATCATGCCGCGCCTCGACGAGCACCTGCGGCGCGGCGCGAGCCTCACGGTGTGAGGCCGCGCGCTACGCGAGGTTCCCCTCCTTGCGGCGCAGGACCGAGTGCTTGCGGCCGTAGAAGAAGTACACGACGAGGCCGAGCGCCATCCAGATCACCAGCCGCAGCCACGTGTCGAGGGGCAGGCCGATCATCAGGAGCAGGCAGGACAGGATGCCGAGGATCGGCACGACCGGCACGGCGGGCGCCCGGAACGGCCGCTTCATGGTGCGCTCGGCCCGCCGCAGGTAGAGGACCGAGCCGCAGACGAGGATGAAGGCCGCGAGGGTGCCGATGCTCACCATCTCGCCGAGGATGTGGATCGGCACCAGCGCCGCCACCACGGCGACCGCGGCGCCGATCATCGCCTGGCTGCGATACGGCGTCTGGTAGGTCGGGTGGACGTGGGAGAACATCTTCGGCAGCAGGCCGTCCTGCGCCATGGTGAAGAAGATCCGGCTCTGGCCGTAGAGCAGGACGAGGATCACCGTCGTCAGCCCGGTCAGCGCCCCGAGCTTGATCAGGAGGCTGAACCAGCCGATGCCGATCACGTCGACGCCCTTGGCGATCGGGTCCGGGACGTTGAGGTCCTTGTAGGGCACGAGACCGGTGAGCACGGCGGCGACGAGCACGTACAGGATCGTGCAGACCGCGAGCGAGCCCAGGATGCCGATGGGCATGTCCTTCTGGGGCTTGCGCGCCTCCTGGGCGGCGGTCGAGACCGCGTCGAAGCCGATGAAGGCGAAGAACACCACGCCCGCGCCGCGCAGAACGCCGCTGTAGCCGAAATGGCCGAAGGTCCCGTCGTTGTCCGGGATGAGCGGGCTCCAGTTCGCGGCGTTCACGTGGCCCCAGCCCAGGGCGATGAAGGCGACCACGACGGTGAGCTTCACCGCGACCATGATGTTGTTGAAGAGCGCCGATTCCTTCGTGCCCCGCATCAGCAGGATCGTGATCAGCGCCACGATCAGGACCGCCGGCAGGTTCAGCAGCGCGGTCCCGCCGCCCTCGATCGGCGTGCCCGGCGCGTTGGCGAACTGCGCCGGGATCACGATGCCGACGCTCTTCAGGATGCTGGTCACGTAGCCCGACCAGCCGACCGCCACGGTGGCGGCGCCCATGGCGTATTCGAGGATCAGGTCCCAGCCGATCAGCCACGCGAAGAACTCGCCGAGCGTCGCGTAGGTGTAGGTGTAGCTCGATCCGGCGACCGGGATCAGCGCGGCCATCTCCGAGTAGCAGAGGCCGACGAAGGCGCAGGCGATGCCGCCGAGCACGAAGGACAGCATGATCCCCGGCCCGGCATACTGGGCCGCGGCCGTGCCGGTCAGGACGAAGATGCCGGCGCCGATGATCGCCCCGATGCCCATCGCGGTGATCGAGAGGGCGCCCAGCGACTTCGAGAGCTGTTGCTCGCCCTCGCCGCTCTCGACGATGTCCTCGACCGACTTGCGCCCCATCAGGCCCGACGAATCCATTGCACCATCCTTCCAGATCGGGGTGGCTCAGCGCGTCGACATGTCCGGAGACGGCGACGATCCTGCCGCGCTTCCAGAGTTGTAGAGGCGGATCGACCGACAACAACGTGAGCGGGCGCAAGATTCTTCCGGAGCAAGATTCTCCCGAGCAAGATCTTTCCGGTCAGGCGCGCTCGATCCGAGCGATCAGCGGCCTGACCTTGAGGCGACCCGTGAACGCGCCCTCGGCACGCAGGGCCTCGCGCCGGACGACGTCGCCGGCCCGGGCCTGCCGGGCGCCGACGACGGTCTCCGCCCGTCTGACGAGCCGGCCGAGCCAACGCCCGGCCGGGCGGTGCAGGCGGCCGAGCGCCGTCTCCGGCCGCGCGGTCCCGACGAAGCGGTCGAGGGTGCGGATCCAGCCCTCGGCCGGGACGTCGCCGGCCTCCAGGCACAGGATCCAGTCCCGCCGGGCCGCGGCGGCGCCCGCCGCGTAGGGATTGCCGCCCCGGTGCAGCACGAGGGTCGCGCCCGTGGCCTCCGCGACGGCCGCCACGGCCTCGCTCTCGCGGCCCGCGACGATCACCGCGTCGCCGACGAGGCCGCCGGCCACGCCGGAGACGAGCACGCTGAGCGTGTCGGCCAGGCGATCGATCGCGTCCGGATCGGCCGGTTCGGCCAGATAGGTCACGGCGGAGAGCATGAGCGCGCGCATAGACGATTCTGCGGCGCCGTAAACTGCCCCGCGGCCCGCGCGCCGACGCGTCGCCGTTCGGACGGGCTGCAGAACCGCATTTGCCTGAAAAAAAGGCGCCCGTCGCCATCGCGTTCGCTCTATGTTCTTATATGGATGCGTGAGGGAGGCGAGTCGTCATGGGGGGCACGCGCGACGGGACCGCCTCCGGGGCCGCGCCGCGACTCGGGCCGAGCGTCGCGGAACCGGCCGCCCGGCGGGGGCGCGGCGCGACGGCCAACCCGACGGGCCGATACGAATCCGCCCGGCGCGAGGCGTTCCATGACGAGACCTGGACGGCGGAAGCTCCGGCACCCCTGCGCACGGAGGTCACGCCAGAGCGGTCCGCCCGGATCATCGCGCGCAACAGCTCGCCCGACATCCCGTTCGACCGGTCGATCAACCCGTACCGGGGCTGCGAGCACGGCTGCATCTACTGCTACGCGCGCCCGACCCATGCCTGGCTCGGCCTGTCGCCGGGGCTCGACTTCGAGTCGCGGATCTTCACCAAGCCGGACGCCGCCCGGCTCCTCGCCCGCGAGATCGCCGCGCCGGGCTACCGGCCCGACACGATCGCCCTCGGCACCGCCACGGATCCCTACCAGCCGGTCGAGCGGGAGCACCGGCTCACCCGCGCGGTTCTGGAGGTGCTGCGGGAGGCCCGCCACCCCGTCAGCATCACCACCAAGTCGGACCTCGTGCTGCGCGACCTCGACCTCCTGGCAGAGATGGCGGCGGAGAACCTCGTGCTGGCGGCGATCTCGCTGCCGACGCTGGATCCGGACCTCGCCCGCCGCCTCGACCCGCGGGCGCCGCGGCCGGGCAAGCGGCTCGCGGCGATGCGGGGCCTGAGCGCGGCGGGCGTGCCCGTCATGGTCAACGTCTCGCCGATCATCCCCGGCCTGACGGACCACGAGATCGAATCGATCCTGGCCGAGGCGCGCGCGCACGGGGCGAGCCGGATCGGCCACGCGCTGCTGCGCCTCCCGGGCGAAGTCGCGGACCTCGTGGCGGACTGGTTCACCGAGCATTATCCCGAACGCAGGGCGCGGGCCTTCGCACTCCTGCGGGAAGCCCGGGGCGGGCGCGAGAACGACCCGCGCTTCGGCCACCGCTTCCGCGGGGAGGGCGCCTACGCGGCGATGATCGGCCAGCGGGTCCGGCTCGCCGGCACGCGTCTCGGTTTCGCCTTCGGGCGCATCGCGCTGAATCGCGACGCCTTCCGGAAGCCCGGCGCGCAGCTGGCGCTGTTCTGACACGCGACCGACGCGGCGGCGCGCGCGAGGCGGCGGACCTGTCCCACAGTACGGTTCAGCGAAAATTCCAGTCATTTTGGCCGGAAGCGGCGTAAAAATACATTTCCAAAGATAGAAAACGACTCAAATGTTGCTCCCAAAGTGGATTTTTAGATGTCTAAGGCGTGAGTAAAATCGCAGAACGTAAGATTGACATCTGTGCCATTGTGGTTCAAATGCCTGAGATCGCGAGGGTTACTGCGAGATTTTGACCAAGTTTGATTGAGTTATCGAATTTCAGTTCTATATTGAGGGTCGTTCTGTGCGTAAGAGCGCGATTTTGTCCGGCGTCCGTGTCCGCAGATCCCGCCAATGGACGCTGTGCGCCGTGATCCGGTCGCGGGCGAGCCTCGCGCCGCGGCCCTGCTCGGTTCTGCCGGTCGCGACTGCCGTCCTTCCTTGAGACGGTAGCGTGTCGGGGTTTCGACCTTCGATGCCGACCGGGCGAACTCCCGGACTCGCCGCGCCCTCGCCGCGCCCTTCGAGCGAACCGGGCCGGCGCCGCGTCGGGGTGCCTGTCGCGTCGCTCAGCCTTTCCGTCGACCGAGGCCGACCGGCCGCCCTGCTCGAACCGGGCAGCCCGGCGGCGGGCCGCGCGCCTCGACGCACCGCGAAGAGAGATCCCGACCCTCATGCTGCGTCTTCCGCGTCCGTCCATCGGCACGATCCTGTGCGCGATCCTGTTCTCACTCAGCGCCATGCTGCTGGCCGCGGGCGCCCGGACGGCGCTGGAGGCCGGGGCGCAGGAGCGGGAGAGCCGCCGCGTCGTCGCGCTCACGGAAGGCAGCCGTATCCTCCTCGAGATCCTGCTCGCCGTGCGCCTCGAGCGGGGGCGGACCCTGCAGGCGCTGATCGCCGCGGACAGGATCCCGCCCGCCGACGCGGCCCTGATCGCCCGACAGCGCGCGACCCGGATCGACCGGCTGGCGGCGCTCCTGAGCCTGGTGCGCGCGATCGACACCGCCGCGGTGGCGAAGACGGTCGATCCGCTCCGACGGGCGCACGAGGCCGTCACCGGCCTGACGTCGCGGATCGACGCGGCCCTCGCGGTCCCGGTCGCGGAGCGCGAGGCCGCGACCGCGGAGGTCGCCGCGACCGCCTTCCGGGATCTGCTCGACGCCCTCACGGCGACCAGCGGGGCCGTCGACGTCACGATCCCGCGCCGGGACGCGGCGCTGGCCCGCGCCCTGGACATCAAGCGCGCCGCCTGGATCACGCGGGTCGCGATCGGCGGCAACGTGGCGCGGGCCGAGACGGCCGTGACGCGGGGCACGGGCTGGTCCGAGGAGGAGCGCCTCGCGGAGGCCGAGGAGCGCGGCCGCGTCGCGGCGAGCTGGGCGAATCTCGTCGATCACATGGACGACACGCTGCCGCGGGCGGTCCAGGACGCCTTCGTGAGGGCGGGCGCCAGCAACTTCGAGGGTGAGGTCGCGGCGCGGCGGCAGGCCTTGCGGGCGGCCCTGAGCCGGGGCCAGCCGCCGGGCGTCGCGATCCAGGACCTGCGCGACCGCAACACGCGGGAGGTCAACACTATCGCCGACCTCGCCGAGGCGGCGCTGAACGCGATGGTCGCCCGCGCGCAGGCACTCTTCGCTGAGGCGGGGGCGACGCTGCTGCACACCGGCCTGTTCCTGGCCGCATCGGTGCTGCTCGCCGGTGCCGGCGCCGTCGTCGTCGTCCGCCGCGTGCTCGGGCCGCTCCGGGCCATGATCCAGGCGATGCGGGCGCTCGCCTCCGGCGACGTCGCCGTGGAGATCCCGGCCCGCGGGCGGCGGGACGAGATCGGCGCGATGGCGGCGGCCGTGGAGGTCTTCCGGGACAACCTCGTCCGCACCCGCGCCCTGGAGGCAGAGGCGGACGAGGCGGCGCGCGCCGCGGAGGCGCAGCGCCGGACCATGACGCACACGATGGCGCAGACCTTCGAGGCGGCGGTGGCCGGCATCGTCGGGCAGGTCTCCGCCGCCGCGGCCGAACTGCAGACCACGGCCTGGGAGATGACCACCACAGCCCAGGAGACGGCCAGCCAGTCCGATACCGTGGCCGCGGCCGCCGAGGAGGCGTCCGCCGGCGTCAGGACGGTGGCCGCCGCGGTGGAGGAACTCGGCACCTCCGTCCAGGAGATCGGGCGGCAGGTCCAGGGCTCGTCCGAGCTGGCCCGGAGCGCGGTCGGCGAGGCCGACCAGACGGCCGCCCTGGTGGCGGCGCTGAACGCGTCCGTCGCCCGGGTCGACGCCGTCGTCGAGCTGATCGCCCGCATCGCCGCGCAGACGAACCTGCTGGCGCTCAACGCCACGATCGAGGCGGCGCGGGCCGGCGAGGCCGGGCGCGGCTTCGCGGTCGTCGCAACCGAGGTCAAGGACCTGGCCGCCCAGACCGGTCGGGCCACCGACGAGGTCGGCCGGCAGATCGGCGAGATCCGGGCCGTGACCGGTCAGGCGGTGCGGGCGATCGGGACGATCACCGGCCGGATCGGGGAGATCGACGCCGTGGCCGCCGCCATCGCGGCCGCGGTGGAGCAGCAGGGGGCGGCGACGCAGGAGATCGTCCGCAATGTCGCCCAGGCCAATGCCGGCACGCAGGAGGTCACCGGCAACATCGCCGGCGTGGCGCAGGCGGCCGACCGAACCGGCCACGCGGCCGACCACGTGCTGACGGCCGCCACCGCGCTCACGCGTCAGTCGGAGGAACTCGCCGCGGAGGTCGAGCGCTTCCTCACCGGCGTCCGGGCCGCGTGACCCGTCGCCCGGCTCAGTCGAAGCCGCGGGTGAAGCTGAGCCGGTGGTGGGGGCTGCGCCCGAGCTGCGTCAGGCCGGCGCGGTGGACGGCCGTCCCGTAGCCGACGTTGCGCTCCCAGCCGTAGCCGGGATGGCGCCGGGCGAGCCGCCGCATCAGCTGGTCCCGGAGCACCTTGGCGACGATCGACGCGGCGGCGATCTGGGGCACCAAGTGGTCGCCGCCGACGACGGCGCGGCCGGGCAAGCCCGGCAGAGCGTCGCGCCCGTCGACCAGCACGGGCGCGGCGAGGCCGAGCCGCGCCACCGCCCGCGCCATGGCGTCGAGGGTCGCGCCGCGGATGTTGATCCGGTCGATCAGGGCGCGCGACCCCGCCGCCACCGCGACCCGCGCGTGGGCGCGGATCAGGGGGGCCAGCCGGTCGCGCACGGGCTCGGGGACGCGCTTGCTGTCGTCGAGGGCCGCGAGCAGGTCGGCCGGGATCGCCGCCGGATCGAACCAGACCGCGGCCACCACCACGGGTCCGCAGAGCGCGCCGCGCCCGACCTCGTCGCAGCCGATCGCCGCCGGATAGGCGGCGGCCCGGGCGGGATCGAACGGCCCGGCGACCGGGGGCCGGGCTCTGGCGGACCCGGCCGGTCCGGCGGGCGATCCGGCTGGCGGCTTGGCGGGTGGCTTGGCGGGCGGCATCGCGCCCTCCTGCCATTCCGCGCGGACGCCGTCACGCGTCAGGCGGCGTCGCGGGTGCTCCGGGCGCCCCCATGCGCCTCGACGATGTTACCGAAGAACTGCCGCGCGCTCACGTCCCAGCCGCGGCGCAGGGCCTCGGCCCGGCACTCGGCGCGCGACAGGCGCAGGGCCGCCAGCGCGGCGACCCGCAGGTCCGGGTCGAGCACGCCGACCCGCGTGCCGCCGACGACGTCGTTCGGACCCGGCACCGGGAAGGCCGCCACCGGGAGGCCGCTGGCCAGGGCCTCCAGGAGCACGATGCCGAACGTGTCGGTGAGGCTCGGGAAGACGAAGACGTCGCAGGCCGCGTAGACCGCCGAGAGGTCCGCGCCGGTGCGGGTGCCGAGGAAGTGCGCCGCCGGCGCGAGCGCCTGCAGCCGCGCGCGGTCCGGGCCGTCGCCGACCACCACCTTGGTGCCGGGCAGGTCGAGGGCGAGGAAGGCCGCGACGTTCTTCTCCACCGCCAGCCGCCCGACGTAGAGGAACAGCGGCCCCGGCAGGCCGGCGAGTTCCGCCGGCACGGGCGTCCCGGGCTCGGCCGGCCGGAACCGCTCCGTGTCCACGCCCCGGGTCCAGCGCATCAGCCGGCCGAAACCCCGCGCCGCGAGCTCGCCCTGGAGCGAGGCGGTGCTGACCATCGTCCCGCGGGCGGCGCCGTGGAACCGGCGCAGGTACGCGTAGGACCACGCCTCCGGCACCGGGGCGCGGGCGGCGAGGTATTCCGGGAAGCGCGTGTGGTAGCTCGTCGTGAAGGGCAGGTCGTGCGCGAGGCAGTGCCGGCGCGCCGCGAGGCCGACCGGCCCCTCCGTGGCGATGTGCACGTGGCTCGGCCGCTCGGCCCGCCAGCGCGCCGCCACCCGCTCGCGCCCGGCATAGGCGAGGCGGATCTCCGGGTAGCCCGGCAGCGGCAGCGAGCGGAAATCCGCGACGGACAGCAGCGTCGTGGCGAAGCCGTGCTCGGGCGCGCGCCGGACCATCTGCTCGAGGGAGCGCACGACGCCGTTCACCTGGGGGTGCCACGCGTCGCTGGCGATCAGGAGCTTCACGGCGGCGCCCTCACGCCACCGCGCGCCGGCCCGGCAGGGGCTGCGGCACGACCTCGGCCTCCCGCGCCCGCAGGAGGCTCGGGTAGTGCAACACCTCGATGCGGCCGTCGTAGTGCTCCACGAGCCCGGTGCAGGATTCCACCCAGTCGCCGGTGTTGAGGTAGCGCAGGTCGCCGATCGGCCGGTCCGCGGCGTGGTGGATGTGGCCGCAGATCACCCCGTCGGCGCCCTGGCGGCGGGCCTCCTCGGCCAGGATCGTCTCGAAGCGGCCGATGAAGCTCACCGCGTTCTTCACGCGCAGCTTCGCCCAGGCCGACAGCGACCAGTAGGACAGGCCGAGCCGCCGCCGCACCTTGTTGATCAGCGTGTTGAGGGAGAGCGCCAGCGTGTAGGCGCCGTCGCCCAGATGGGCGAGCCACGGCGAGTGGCGCACGACCATGTCGAACTGGTCGCCGTGGATGACGAGGTAGCGCTTGCCGTCTGCCGCCTCGTGGATCGCGGTCTCGGCGAGTTCGATGCCGCCGAAGCTCGTGCCCACGTAGTCGCGCAGGAACTCGTCGTGGTTGCCAGGCAGGTAGACGATCCGCGCGCCCTTGCGGACCTTGCGCAGGAGCTTCTGCACCACGTCGTTGTGCTCCTGCGGCCAGTACCAGCCCGAGCGCAGCTGCCAGCCGTCCACGATGTCGCCGACGAGGTAGATCGTGTCGGCGTCGTAGTCCTTCAGGAACGACAGCAGCAGGCCGGCCTGGCAGCCGCGCGTGCCGAGATGCAGGTCGGACAGGAACAGCGTCCGCACGCGGACCGGCATCTCCTCAACCTCGGCCACGGCACCCTCTCCCGGCGGCTGAACGGTGCCGGGATCCAGAGCGCGATCCGATCTCAGTTTGATGACGCGGGTTCCGACGGGGCGGAAAGACTTCGGTGTGCGGTGCCGCGAAGCCTCTCAACCGGAGCGTAGCTTCGTTGCGTCGCACAAAAAATTTTTTTGGCAAGTTCCGGAAGTTTTTCCGGTTTTCCTTTCGAGCTTCACCGCCTCATAATACCAAGAACCGGCCGCTCGGCACGAGCACGGCCGGACCTTGACAGGAAGGCGGCGAGGACGGCCCTGGAGCCGTTGGACGGGACGGCAATTCGGAGGCGACCGGCGCGCGGGGGCGCGCCGCGACGCGAGCGGCGTGAGGCCGCCTGCCGCTCCGCGGAGACCCCCCGATCACGGCAGAGGATGGCGTTCGAGGGGGTGCGGCGCGAGCCGCTCTCGACGGCGCCGGACCGACTCCCTGAGGACGCTTGGACAACCCGGTGCGGGTTCACGCCCGCGCGCAATGGACTTTTCGGAGGAAACATCATGGCCGCAACCCGGCGCCCCGGTCGCAACCACCTCTTCATCCCGGGCCCCACCAACATCCCGGAGCGCGTCCTGCGCGCCATGCACGTGCCGTCGGAGGATCACCGCTCGCCGAGCTTCCCCGAGCTGGTGAAGCCGCTCCTGCAGGACTCCAAGATGGTGTTCGGCTCGACCGCCGGGACGGTCATCCTGTTCCCGTCCTCGGGCACCGGCATCTGGGAATCGGCCCTGTCCAACACCCTCTGCCGCGGCGACACGGTGCTGACCTCGCGCTACGGCCAGTTCAGCCACCTCTGGGTCGACATGGCCCAGCGCCTCGGCCTCGACGTGGTCGTCCAGGAGGAGGAGTGGGGCACCGGCGCCGATCCGCAGAAGATCGAGGAGGCCCTGCGCGCCGACAAGGACCATAAGATCAAGGCCGTCATGGTCGTCCACAACGAGACCGCCACCGGCGTCACCAGCGACATCGGCGCTGTGCGGAAGGCGATCGACGCCGCCGGGCACCCGGCTCTGCTGTTCGTGGACGGCATCTCGTCGATCGGCTCTCTGCCGTTCGAGATGGACGCGTGGAAGGTCGACTGCGCCATCGCGGGCTCGCAGAAGGGCTTCATGCTGCCGGCCGGCCTCGGCCTGATCTGCATCAGCCCGAAGGCGCTCAAGATCGCCGAGAGCGGCACCGGCCGCAACGACCGGCTCGGCCACGCCTACTTCGCCTGGAAGGACCAGCTGGCCGCCAACGCCACCGGCTACTTCCCCTACACCCCCGTCCTGCCGCTGCTCTACGGCCTGCGCGAGGCCCTGGCGGTCGTGAAGGAAGAGGGGCTGGAGAACGTCTACCACCGCCACCACGTCCTCGCCGAGGCGACCCGCCAGGCGGTCGCGGCCTGGGGCCTCAAGCCCTGCGCCAAGGAGCCCAAGTGGAACTCCGACACGGTCACGGCGATCGTGGTGCCGGAGGGCGCCGACGCCGCCAAGGTGATCACCCACGCCTACGAGCGCTACAACCTCTCGCTGGGCGCCGGCCTGTCCAAAGTCGCCGGCAAGGTGTTCCGCATCGGTCACCTGGGCGACCTGAACGAGCTGTCGCTGCTGGGTGCCATCGCGGGCGCCGAGATGGCCATGATCGATTGCGGCATCAAGGTCACGCCGGGCTCGGGCGTCGCCGCGGCCTCCAGCTACCTGCGCGAGAATCCGCTGCATAAGGCGTGATCTGCGCACGCGATCGGGGCGGGACCGGGTTGCCGGGCCCGCCCCGACGCGCAAGTAAGAACAAGACTATCGAGGAAACCGCCCGTCGTACGAGAGGGGTCCTATGACCAAGAAGATCGTGTTCCTGGATCGTGAATCCCTCGATGCCAGGGTCCGACCGTTCAATTTCCCCCACGAATACGTCGAGCACGAGTCGACCTGGACGCCGGAGGAGATCGTCTCCCGCCTCCAGGGCGCGGAGATCGCGCTGATCAACAAGGTCCCGATGCGGGCCGAGACGCTGAAGCAGCTCCCCGACCTGAAGCTGATCGCGGTCGCCGCCACCGGCACCGACGTGGTCGACAAGGCCCAGGCCAAGGCCCAGGGGGTCACGGTCGTCAACATCCGCAACTACGCGTTCAACACCGTGCCGGAGCACGTGGTCGGGCTGATGTTCGCCCTGCGCCGGGCGATCGTGCCCTACGCCAACTCGGTGCGGCGCGGCGACTGGGCGAAGTCCAAGCAGTTCTGCTATTTCGACTATCCGATCTACGACATCGCCGGCTCGACGCTCGGCATCGTCGGCTACGGGGCGCTGGGCAAGTCGATCGCCAAGCGCGCCGAGGCGCTGGGCATGAAGGTCATCGCCTACGACGTGTTCCCGCAGGACGGGCTGGTCGATTTCGAGACGATCCTGACGCAGTCCGACGTGATCACGCTGCACGTGCCGCTGACCCCCGACACCAAGGGGATGATCGGCGCCGCCGAGCTCAAGAAGATGAAGAAGAGCGCCATCCTCATCAACACGGCCCGCGGCGGCCTCGTGGACGAGGCGGCCCTTCTCGAGGCGCTCAAGGACGGCACCATCGCGGGCGCCGGGTTCGACGTGGTGGCGCAGGAGCCGCCCAAGGACGGCAACATCCTGTGCGACGCCGACCTGCCGAACCTGATCGTCACGCCGCACGTCGCTTGGGCGAGCAAGGAGGCGATGCAGATCCTGGCCGACCAGCTCGTCGACAACGTCGAGGCTTTCGTGGCGGGCAAGCCGCAGAACGTGGTGGAAGCCTAAGCTCAAAATCAGCAACGGGCGTTCCCCTCCCCCCTGCGGGGAGTGGCCAGGGGTGGGGGTGGTGCAGGAGGCACTGCTCCGCTCAATTCTCCACCACCCCCACCTCCGGCTCCTCCCCGCAAGGGGGAGGAGAGGGGCTGCGTCCACGCACCGACCCAACCAACATCAGCGCCGGCGCCCCACGGGCGCGACGGAAAGGTCCCAAGAAAATGACGAAAAAACTGCTGTTCCTGTTCGACACCGATGCCGTGCCGAACGTGTTCGACACGGTCGTCGGCTACGACGGCGGCGCCGACCACATCACCGGCTACGGCGGCGTGAATCCCGACAATGTCGGCGCCCTGGTCGACGGCACGATCTACACCCGCGGCGGCTCCGAGAAGAAGTCGACGGCGATCTTCGTCGGCGGCGGCAGCATGGCGGCGGGCGAGGCGCTGTTCACCGCCGTCAAGAAGCGCTTCTTCGGCCCGTTCCGGGTCTCGGTGATGCTCGATTCCAACGGCTCCAACACCACGGCCGCCGCGGGCGTCGCGCTGGTGGCCAAGGCCGCGGGCTCGCTCCAGGGCAAGAAGGCCGTCGTGCTGGCGGGCACCGGCCCGGTCGGCATGCGCTCGGCCGCTCTGCTCGCCGGCGAGGGCGCCGAGGTCACCATCGCGGGCCGCGCCCTCGACAAGACCCAGGCCGCCGCGGACCAGATCAACACGCGCTTCAAGGTCAACGTGAAGGCCGCCGCGACCCCCGACGAGGCCTCCCGCGTCGCCCTGGTGAAGGGCACGAACCTCGTGTTCACGGCCGGCGCCATCGGCGTCGAGCTGCTGCCGGAAGCCGCCTGGGCGCAGGAATCGTCGATCGAGTTCGTCGCCGACTACAACGCCCAGCCCCCGACGGGCATCGGCGGCATCGACGTGATGGACAAGGGCAAGGAGCGCAACGGCAAGCAGGCCTTCGGGGCGCTGGGCATCGGCGGCCTGAAGCTCAAGCTGCACCGGGCCTGCGTCGGCCAGCTCTTCGAGAGCACCGACAAGGTGCTCGACGCCGAGGAGATCTACGCCCTCGCCAAGACGATGGCCTGAGGAGGCGCCGGTGACCGAGACGCATCGCCCCGAGACCGACAGCATCGAGAAATTCCTGACGGAGCTGGCGAGCGCTGCCCCCACCCCCGGGGGCGGCGGCGCGGCGGCGATCTCCGGCGCCATGGGCGCGGCCCTTGTGTCGATGGTCTGCAACCTCACCATCGGCAAGAAGAAGTACGTCGAGGTCGAGGCCGAGCTGAAGGAGGTCCTGGCCAAGTCCGAGGGCCTGCGGGTCGTGCTCACCGGCATGATCGGCGAGGACGTCCAGGCCTTCGACGCCGTCATGGGCGCCTACGGCCTGCCCAAGAACACCGACGACGAGAAGGCGGCCCGCGCCGAGAAGATCCAGGCGGCGCTCAAGACCGCCTGCGACGTGCCGCTCGCCTGCTGCCGGGCCTGCCGCGCGGTGATCGACCTCGCGGCCATCACCGCCGACAAGGGCAACCTCAACGTCGTGTCGGATGCCGGCGTGGCGGTGCTCTCCGCCTATGCCGGCCTGCGCAGCGCGGCGCTGAACGTCTACGTGAACGCCAAGGGTCTCGAGGACCGCGCGTTCGCCGAGGAGCGGCTGAAGGAGCTGGAGGATCTGCTCGGCGAGGCCGGCGCACTCACCGAGAAGGTCTACGCGGTCGTCAAGGACAAGGTGAACTGAACCGGCGACTTGGGTCAGCACCGCGCGTCACAGCGTGCTCGGTCGGCCCCGTCGACGCCGCCGTCTCTGCGAGCGCAGCGAAGCAATCCAGTTGGCGCCACGATCTCAGAGGTCGCGCTGCCCTGGGTCACGTCGCTGCGCTCGCGATGACGGACAGCGCGTCCTGAACGAAGCGTTCCGGCGTACTTTGTAGCGATTCAACAGTCGAGGCCGGGTGCATCGTGCTCCCGGCCTCGCTGTTTTCCTGTATGCTGCATCGCAATATGAAATACGATCTGTGTTGCGACCGCGAAAAAGTCGCGGTCAATCAGGAGCTTAAAAAATTTGACGGGCGTAATCTTTCGACTCAACTAAAGTAGAGAGCGTCAACGGCGGCAACGAACCGCGGAGGAGGCGCCGAATGGACGTCCACGAGTATCAGGCCAAGGAGCTGCTCGCGAGCTTCGGCGTGGCCGTCCCGAAAGGCGCGATCGCCTTCAGCCCGGACCAGGCGGTCTACGCGGCCACCGAGCTCGGCGGCTCGTTCTGGGCCGTGAAGGCGCAGATCCACGCCGGCGCCCGCGGCAAGGCCGGCGGGATCAAGCTGTGCCGGACCTACAACGAGGTCCGCGACGCCGCGAAGGATCTCCTCGGCAAGCGCCTCGTCACGCACCAGACCGGCCCCGAGGGCAAGCCGGTGCAGCGGGTCTACGTCGAGACCGCCGACCCGTTCGAGCGCGAGCTCTACCTCGGCTACGTGCTGGACCGGAAGGCCGAGCGCGTGCGGGTCATCGCCAGCCAGCGCGGCGGCATGGACATCGAGGAGATCGCCGCCAAGGAGCCCGACTCGCTCATCCAGGTGGTGGTCGAGCCGGCGGTCGGCCTGCAGCAGTTCCAGGCGCGGGAGATTGCCTTCCAGCTCGGGCTCAACATCAAGCAGGTCTCGGCCGCGGTGAAGACGATCATGAACGCCTACCGGGCGTTCCGCGACTGCGACGGCACCATGCTGGAGATCAACCCGCTCGTCGTCACCAAGGACGACCGGGTGCTGGCGCTCGACGCCAAGATGAGCTTCGACGACAACGCGATGTTCCGCCGGCCGGGCATCGCCGACATGCACGACCCGTCCCAGGGCGATCCCCGCGAGGCGCAGGCCGCCGAGCACAACCTCAGCTACATCGGCCTCGAGGGCGAGATCGGCTGCATCGTCAACGGCGCGGGCCTCGCCATGGCCACCATGGACATGATCAAGCACGCAGGCGGCGAGCCGGCGAACTTCCTCGATGTCGGCGGCGGCGCGTCCCCTGAGCGGGTGGCCACGGCCTTCCGGCTGGTCCTGTCGGACCGCAACGTGAAGGCGATCCTCGTCAACATCTTCGCCGGCATCAACCGCTGCGACTGGGTCGCCGAGGGCGTCGTCCAGGCCGCCCGCGAGGTGAAGATCGACGTGCCGCTGGTGGTCCGGCTCGCCGGCACGAACGTCGAGGCCGGCAAGAAGATCCTGGCCGAGAGCGGCCTCGATCTCATCACCGCCGACACGCTGGCTGAGGCGGCCAAGAAGGCGGTCGACGCCTGCTCCGCCGCCAAGACGCAGCACTGAGAGGGGAGACCGCGCCATGAGCATCCTCATCGACGAGACCACCCCGATCATCGTCCAGGGCATCACGGGCGACAAGGGCACCTTCCACGCCAAGGAGATGCTGGATTACGGCACGAACGTCGTCGGCGGCGTCACCCCGGGCAAGGGCGGGCGCACCCATCTCGGCCTGCCGGTGTTCAACACCGTCAAGGAGGCGGTGGCGGCGACCGGCGCCACCACGTCGATCACCTTCGTGGCGCCCCCCTTCGCGGCGGACGCCATCATGGAGGCGGCCGATGCCGGCCTGCGGCTGGTCTGCTCGATCACCGACGGCATCCCGGCCCAGGACATGATGCGGGTGAAGCGCTACCTGTACCGCTACCCCAAAGAGAAGCGGACCATGGTGGTCGGCCCGAACTGCGCCGGCATCATCTCGCCCGGCAAGGCGATGCTCGGCATCATGCCCGGCCACATCTACCTTCCGGGCAATGTCGGGGTGATCTCCCGCTCCGGGACGCTGGGCTACGAGGCCGCCTCGCAACTCAAGGAACTCGGGCTCGGGATCTCGACCTCGGTGGGCATCGGCGGCGACCCGATCAACGGCTCGTCCTTCCTCGACCACCTCGCCCTATTCGAGACCGACCCGGACACCGACGCGGTCCTGATGATCGGCGAGATCGGCGGCCCGCAGGAGGCCGAGGCCTCGGCCTGGATCCGCGAGAACATGTCGAAGCCGGTAATCGGCTTCGTGGCCGGGCTGACCGCCCCGAAGGGGCGCCGCATGGGCCATGCCGGCGCGATCATCTCGGCGGCCGGCGACAGCGCCGCCGAGAAGGCCGAGATCATGCGCTCCTACGGGCTGACGGTGGCGCCGGATCCGGGCTCCTTCGGGCAGACGGTGGCCGACGTGCTGGCCCGGGCCGCGTAGCGCGGCCGGCCCGCCTTACGTCCCGGAACGCGGCGCGGGTCCTCTCTCCCGAGCGGGAGAGGGCGCGCGTCGCGCTGGGCACCGGCCGATGCGCGCCTCCCTCCCGGAGGTGACGGCGCATCGCGCTGAACATCCTCGAGAAAGACCGTGCGCCACGAGGTGGCTCCATGACCCGCACCCTTCACGCAACCCCCGGTCTCGTCGATGCCACGGCCTTCGCGCCGCCGGTGATCGTCGGCACGTCGTCGGAACAGGCGCTGGACATCCTGTTCCAGGCGCTGCTCGACGTCGCCCGCCGGCACGACCCCGACCTCGAGGCGGTCCTGCACGGGACGGCCGACATCTCGCGCTTCTCGCCGCAGATGCTGGCGCGCGCGCTGCAGGTGCAGGGCATCTGGTTCCAGCTGATCTCCATCGCCGAGCAGAACGCCGCGATGCGCCGACGCCGGCACGTGGAGCGCACGGAGGGGCGGGCCGCGCTCGGCGGCTCCTTCGCCAAGGTTTTTTCCGACGCGCGCAAACAGGGGGTGCCCCCTGAAAAAATCCAGGCGCTGCTCAGCGACCTGCGCATCCGCCCGACGCTCACCGCCCACCCGACCGAGGGCAAGCGGGTGACGGTGCTGGAGAAGTTCCGCCGGATCTACCTCGTCCTGCGCGAGCTGGAGATGCCGCGCTGGACCGACCGTGAGCGCAACGGGCTCATGAACGAGCTGCGCGACCAGATCGAGCTGGTCTGGATGACGGGCGAGCTGCACTTGGAGAAGGCGACCGTCGAGCGGGAGGTGGCCTGGGGGCTGCACTTCTTCGACGAGACCCTGTTCGAGATGCTGCCCGAGACCCTGGAGACCCTGCACGAGGCGCTGGCCGAGACCTATCCGGGCACCGAGTTCAGGGTGCCGCCGTTCTTCCAGTTCGGCTCCTGGATCGGCGGCGACCGGGACGGCAACCCCTACGTGACGGCGGCGGTCACCCGGCAGACCCTGCACCGCAACGCGCTCGCCTCGCTCACGCGCTACCGCGACGGCGTCCGCGAGCTGGGGCGGACCCTCTCGCTCACCGAGCGCTCGCTGCCGCTGCCCGAGAGCTTCCGCGCGGAGCTCGACCGGAATCTCGCCGAGAGCGGCCAGGCCCGCGCCATCACCCGGCGCAACCCGGGCGAGCCCTATAGGCAGTACCTGTCCTGCGTCCTGCGCAAGATCGAGGCGACGATCGCCCGCAACGAGGGCGAGCACCCGTCCGGCCCCGACTACGCGAGCGCGGACGGGCTCATCGAGGACCTGCGCACCCTGGAGCGCGGCCTGACCGAGGCCAAGTGCGGGGCACTGGCGCGGGATCTCGTGCGTCCGGTCCGGCGCATGGTCGAGATCTTCCGCTTCTCGACGGTCCGCCTCGACCTGCGCGAGAACACGACCCGGACCACCGACACGCTCCACGCCCTCTGGCGCCAGCGCAACGGCGACGGCGAGCCGCCGGCCCTCGGCTCGGCCGCGTGGCGCCAGTGGCTCGACACGGAGCTCGCCCGGCCGCGCGATCCCGAGCGGTCCTTCGAGGACTTGCCCGACGCCGCCCGCGAGACGCTGGCCACCTTCGCCCTCGTCGCCGAGATGCGCGAGGCCCTCGACCGCGAGGCGTTCGGCGCCTTCGTGCTGTCGATGACCCGCTCGGTGGAGGACGTGCTCGGCGCGTACCTGCTGGCCAAGGAAGCGGGGGTGTTCCTCGACGCCGCCGGGACGGAGATCTGCCCGCTGCCGATCGTGCCCCTGTTCGAGACCATCGACGACCTGCGCGCCGCCCCGGCGATCATGCGGGCGCTGCTCAACGTGCCGGTGGTCCGCCGCTCCACCCGCTGGCAGGGCGGCGTGCAGGAGGTGATGATCGGCTACTCCGACTCCAACAAGGACGGCGGCTTCGTCGCCGCCAACTGGGAGCTCTACAAGGCGCAGAGCAAGCTGACCCGGCTCGGCGAGGAGCTCGGCGTCGGGATCGCCTTCTTCCACGGGCGCGGCGGCTCGGTGAGCCGCGGCGGCGTGCCGACCCAGAAGGGCATCATGGCCCAGCCGCCGGGCTCCATCCGCGGTCGGTTCCGGACCACCGAGCAGGGCGAGGTCGTCTCGTTCAAGTACGCCAACCGCGGCACGGCCGCCTACCAGATGGAGCTGCTGGCGGCCTCGGTGTTCGAGCACGCGCTCGCCGGCGACGGCGAGCGGGTGGGCCCCGGCCACGACGACGCCCTCGAGGCGCTCGCCGGTGCCTCGCGGGCGGCCTACGTCCAGCTGCTCCAGACCGACGGCCTCGTCGACTACTTCCAGGCGGCGAGCCCGCTCGACGAGATCTCCCTTCTCAACATCGGCTCGCGTCCGGCCCGCCGCTTCGGCGCGCGCTCGCTCTCGGACCTCCGCGCGATCCCCTGGGTGTTCGCGTGGTCGCAGAACCGGCACGTGATCACCGGCTGGTACGGCGTCGGCTCGGGGCTGGCGAGCTTCATCGACGTGCGCGGCCGCGACGGCGAGGCGACCCTCAAGCGGCTGTTCAACGAGTCCCGCATCCTCCGCCTCGTCCTCGACGAGGTCGAGAAGACGCTGATGATGGTCGATCTCGACATCGCCCGCGCCTACGCGGGCCTCGTCCAGGACGCGGGCGTCCGGGACCGGATCTTCTCGATGATCGAGGCCGAGTACGCGCTCACCCGCGAGATGGTGCTGCGGGTGAGCGGCGGCACGGAGCTGGCCGAGCGCTTCCCCCTGTTTCGGGACCGCCTGAAGGGCCGGCTCCCGACGATCAACCAGGTCAGCCGCGAGCAGGTCGAGCTGCTCGCCCGCTACCGCGCGGAGACCGACGAGGACCGGCGCGAGGCGGTGAAGTCGGCCCTGCTCCTGTCCATCAACTGCATCGCGGTCGGCTTCGGGGCGACCGGATAGGGGAGGGTCCAGCGGGCTCCCTCTCCCGCGCGGGAGACGGGACCCGTGCCTCGATCCCGTACCGGGGACCCGGTCCATTCGTGCAGCCGCGCCCTGTCAGCGACCCACGCGCGCGCCATTTGCCGCCGATGAACGGGACCGCATCCCGCAACGGCACCAGAACCGTCACCAGGAGAGAGAACCCAAGATGAGCTTCACCCTGATCCAGCAGGCCAAGCCGCGCCTGCACCGCTCCGAACTCGCCGTGCCCGGCTCCAACCCGACCTTCATGGAGAAGTCGGCCTCCTCGGCGGCGGACGTGATCTTCCTCGATCTCGAGGACGCGGTCGCCCCGGACGACAAGGAGAAGGCCCGCGCCAACATCATCCAGGCGCTGAACGACCTGGATTGGGGCAACAAGACCATGATGATCCGCATCAACGGTCTCGACACCCACTACATGTACCGCGACGTGGTCGACATCGTCGAAGCCTGCCCGCGGCTCGACATGGTGCTGATCCCCAAGGTCGGCGTGCCGGCCGACGTCTACGCCATCGACGTGCTGGTCACCCAGATCGAGCAGGCCAAGAAGCGCGAGAAGCAGATCGGCTTCGAGGTGCTGATCGAGACGGCCCTCGGCATGGCCAACGTCGAGGCGATCGCCCAGTCGTCGAAGCGGCTGGAGGCGATGTCCTTCGGCGTCGCCGACTACGCCGCCTCGACCCGCGCCCGATCCACCGTCATCGGCGGCGTGAACCCCGACTTCTCGGTGCTGACCGACAAGGACGAGTCCGGCAGCCGCCAGACCCACTGGCAGGACCCGTGGCTGTTCGCCCAGAACCGCATGCTGGTCGCCTGCCGCGCCTACGGACTGCGCCCGATCGACGGACCGTTCGGCGACTTCTCGGATCCGGACGGCTACCGCTCGGCGGCCCGCCGCTGCGCGGCCCTCGGCTTCGAGGGCAAGTGGGCGATCCACCCGAGCCAGATCGAGCTCGCCAACGAGGTGTTCACCCCCTCCGAGGCCGAGGTCACCAAGGCTCGGCGCATCCTCGAGGCCATGGAAGAGGCCGCCAAGGCCGGCCGCGGCGCCGTGTCCCTGGACGGCCGCCTCATCGACATCGCCTCGATCCGCATGGCCGAGGCGCTGATCGAGAAGGCGAACGCCATGAAGGGCTGAAGACGGCTCCGACGCGGGCGGATCCCAGCCCCCTGGCCGGGATCCGCCCTCCGCACGGCGAGGAACGTCTCGTCCTAGCGAGCGCAGCGAAGCAATCCAGGGTCGCGGCTACGGCGACATGCGTGTCGCTGCCGGGTTGCCTCGCTGCGCTCGCGAGGACGGCGGCGCCGCGTGGCCCGAAGTCCCGTCAGAACGGCTGATCGTCCGGTAGCCGCGCCGCTTCCATCTCGTCCGGCGTCGGGTCCCGGTGAACCACGATCCCGGTGGAGCGGTCCGCCGCGATCAGCCCGAGCCGGGCGAACCCGTCGAGCCAGCCGTCCATCGGCCAGATCCCGTGCCGGTCGTGGAAGCGCGCCGCGTTGGCGACGATGTCGCGGAAATGCTGCAGCGGCGGGTCGTAGCCCGGATGATGCTGGTGGTAGGCCCGGGGGCCGCCGAGGAACAGGATCGGCACGCCGGCCCGCTCGGCCCGGAAGGCGAGGTCGGTGTCCTCCGCGCCGTAGCCTGAGAAGGTCTCGTCGAAGCCGCCGAGGCGGTCATAGGTCGCGGCCCGCACCGCGAAGGCGAGGGACCAGAACAGGCCGGGCTGCGGCGCCGGCGCCACCGTGCCGGCGGGCGGGAAGGCCCGCACCGGGTGCGGCGCGCCGAGACGCGCCAGATCCGTCTCGCGCCACCCGTCCGCGACCGCGCCGACCGGCAGGTAGCCGATCTCGCAGCAGATCAGGCCGTCCCGCTCGGCCACCGCCCGCGACAGGCCCGCGACGAGCCCCGCCGAGGGGATGCAGTCCACGTCGAGGAAGATCAGCGTGTCGGCACCGGCGGCCCGGCGCCCGGCATTGCGCGCCGCGGCGAGCGGCAGGCCGGCACGCGGGAACGGCACGCGCTCCACCGGGAAGGGCAGGGCCGGGTAGGGCGCCGCGTCGTCGCCGATCTCGACGACGACGCAGCGGTCGGGCGGGTCGCCGCGGCCGAGGCCTTCGAGCAGACGGGTCAGGTGCGCGCGCCGGCCCTTGTTGAGGGTGATGACCGCGACGCTCACGGGGCGGTTCCGGCGCGCAGGACGTCGATGCGGTACTTGTCCGTCCGCGCCTGACTCAGGACCTGTGCGAAGGGTGCCGACAGCCGGATGAAGCCCTCGGCGGCGCCGTCACCCGAGAGCGGGTAGTCGGTCTCGCCCAGCCAGTGCACCAGCACGATGTCGCCGCCGGGCGCGATCGTCGCGCCGGCCCGGCGCACGAGCGCGGCGAAATCCTCCGGGGCCAGGAAGTACAGGAACTCGGAGAGGACGATCAGGTCGAACCGCTCCTCGGGCCAGTCCGCCGGCATCGTGCCCTGCCGGATCTCGACGTGGGGGCGATCCGCGCAGCGCGCCCGGGCGTCCTCCAGGGCGGCCGGAACCAGATCCGTGGCGAGCAGACGCTCGCAGCGCTCGGACAGGGCGTGGGTGAAGACGCCGATGGAGCAGGCCGGCTCGAACGCGGCCCGGTAGCGCGCCTGCGGCAGGGCCGCCAGCGTCGCCGCGTACTTGTCGCGCTCGTAGGACGACGAGGTGAAGCGCCAGGGATCCGGGTCGCTGGCGTACATGCCGAGGAAGTAGTCTTCCGGCAGGGTCTTCGTCCGGCGGCTCATGCGGGGACCGCGACGAAGCGCTCGTAGGGGCCGCAGAGCCGGTCGATCATGGCAGGCTCGAGCCGGAAGCCCTGGGGATCGTCCGCGATCAGGTCGGTGGTCTGCGATTCGTGGGCGGCGACGGCGCGCGCCTTGGTCTCGCGATAGGCGGAGACGTCGAGGCGCAGGCCGGCGGGGCTCGGCCCGACCTCGGTCTCGGGCGGCAGGGTCCAGCCCCAGACGGGGTACTCGTAGACGCGGACCCCCGGCATCTGCGGCCGCGCGAGGGCGACGATCGCCGCGGCCGCCTTGTGGTCGCAGTGGGGATCGTGGCGCCACGTGACGAAGACCGCGCCGGCCCCGATCGCCGCGGCCGCGCGGGCGACCGCGGACGCGGCGGCCTCGGCCCCGGGGCCGTCGCTCGGGACGTGCGCGTCCGGGAGGCGCAGGAAGGTGACGGCCTCGGGCCCGAGGCCGAGGACCGCCACGGCCCGCCGGGTCTCCGCCTCGCGCAGGGCGCGCAGTTTCTCGGGCGGGTAGAGACGGGAATGCGTGTGCGACCCGCAGCCGTCGCTGACCACGACGAGATGCACGGGCCGTCCCGACGCCCGGGCGGCGGCGATCAGCCCGCCGCATCCGAGGCTCTCGTCGTCGGGATGGGGCGCGACCACCACGAGCCCCCGGCTCCCCAGGAGGGCGTCGAGGCTCGCCACGGGCAGCGCGTCGGCGGCGGCGAGGAAGGCGTCGGCGCGCATCAGCGGCCTCCGATCCGGTCGGAGGCCGACAAGACGAAGGCCAAGGGAAAGCGCCGGTCGCACCGCGACGGGCTGCTGACGGGATCGATCACGGGACGCTCCACGGACGGTGCGCGGGTTGTGGCGTCCCGGGTTGTCAGGCGCAGCGCATGAACGCGCCATGAGCGGCGCGTTCGGGCCGGCCGGCGGGTGTCAGCGATCGTTCTCGGTGGTGAGCGCGTCGGCGCGGGTGCCCTCGTCGACGCCCCGGCCCGCCGCGAGGTGGACGCCCGGCGTCGGCGCGTCGCGGAAGACCGCACCGGCGGCGCTGAGGGCGCTGCGCAGGGCCTCGACTTGGCCACTAGGCGCGTCGCTATAGCCGCCCTCGAAATCCCGCACGAATCGCTCGTCCAGGCCGACCTTGCCGGCGAGATCGGCCTCCGACCAGCCGAGCAGCCCGCGAGCCGCCCGCGACTGCGCCGGGGTCATGGCGAGCGCCCGGGTCCCGCTCTGCGCGCCCTCGTCCGATCCTGCCAAGGTGATCCTCCTGCTTCGCACTGATCAACAACGATCGCGGTCCCGGATCGTTTCCGGGCGGTCTTCGGCCGAGCGCGACCATAATTGTGCTGAAATCCTGTCGCATCCGGCAAGGCGCAAGGATTCGGAGCGGCCCACGCGAGGGGCCGGACCGCGCGGCCCGCGCGGCGCTTCCGGACCGGGATGACCTGCGCGCGGCGCGCGCGACATGGGGACTGGACGATGAGAGGGGTGCTGATCGCGAGCTTGGCCTGTGCCGTGCTGGCCATGGACCTGACCGCGGCGACGCAGGCGCAGGCGCAGATGGGCGGCTCGCCCACGGGCTTCGGCCGGGGCAACCGCCGGCCGGGCGGCGAGGAGGAGAAGAAGCCCCAGTACGTGCCGGGGACCAAGGCCAGCGAGAAGATGTTCCCGCTGGACTCGACCTGGACCGCCGTGAGCCTGAACGGCAAGCCGTTCACGGGCGGCGACCGGCCGAGCTTCATCATCGACAAGCAGTACCGCGCCCGCGGCTACGGCGGCTGCAACACCTTCGCGGCGACCGCCTTCCCGCTCAAGGAGCAGCACATCGCCGTCGGCCCGCTCGCGCTCACCAAGAAGAGCTGCGACAAGGGCCTCGCGGCCGCCGAGCAGGCGTTCTTCATCGCCCTGCGCACCTCGGCGGTGTGGGACATGGTCGGCTCGCAGCTCGTTCTGAAGAGCCCGAACGGCGAGCTGAAGTTCGACCGGGCCCTTTAAGGGCCGGTTCACCACGCCGAACGACGACGGCCGCCGATTCAGACGCTCTTGAGGGACGTCGGCGCTCACTCCTCCGGTATCGAGGAGTGCGCGGATGCCAGTCGGGATCGGGATCGGACGCGGGGATCCCCTGCGTCCCGCGGTGACGAGGACCGCGCGCTTCTCGGGACCCGAGGGCTTCCATCCGGGCGCCCTCTGGCTCGCCGCGGCGTCGCCGCTCCTGGCGACCCTCCTCCTCCTCGTCCGGCTCGCGGCCTGAGGGGGAGCCTGCGCCGACCGGTCCTAGCCTCAGCGGGTGCCGGTCGCGTCCGGCGCCCGCGAGGTCTCGGAGGCGCGGTGCGTCTCGGGCGAGGCCTCCGAGCGCAGCATCACGGGCGGGAACAGGGCCGCCAGACCCGCGGCCACGCCGTACAGGACGGGATCGGCGTTCGCTCCCGCTTCGGGCGGACGGAGATCGCTGGTCAGCTTCGTGCGCCGGCGGGCATCGCGCGCGTTCGCGAGCATCTGTCCGCGTCTCCGTTGTTAGCGTGTTCGAAACGGTCAATGCCGCGTTCCGCGTTTCGTTGCCGCGGACGTCCGATATTTCTCCCGGCCCTCGATCGCGGCCGATTCTCAGCCGCGGCGCCGGAGGATCGGCACGGACCGACCGTCCGGCAGCGGGCAGGCGGCCGGGACGACCTCGACGATCGACGCGCTCGGACAGCGCGCCCGGCAGCCCTCGGCCGCCGCGATCTGATCGCCGCCGCAGGCGTCGGCGAAGCAGAAGGTCCCGAGATCCTCGCACGTCGCCCGGAACCGGCCCAGCGCCGCCGGCCCCCGCAGGTCCGCGGCCCCGGCCCCCTGCGTCAGCAGGAGAAGCGTCAGACCGATCAGGGCCGGGAGGCGTGCCATCTCTGTCTCCGATCCGGGTCACGACCGCTTGCGGAGCCAGCCTAGCATTGGCAGCCTGGACGCGCCGTACCATTCCCGCGACACGTGCCGCGCGTCATCTGTCGCGATCCCGGCCGCGCCGCGCGGCCGATACCACCGCTCTTCCGTGAAAGGCCGCCATGCCGCTCTATGCCCTCGACGAGCACGTCCCCGACCTCGCCGACCCGGCCCGGGTCTGGATCGCGCCCGACGCGCAGGTGATCGGCCGGGTGCATCTCGGCCTCGATGTCGGCATCTGGTTCGGCGCGGCCCTGCGCGGCGACAACGAGCCGATCCGCATCGGCGACCGCACCAACGTCCAGGAAGGCGTGATCATGCACGTCGATCCCGGCTTCCCCCTCGTGATCGGGACCGACGTCACGATCGGGCACGGCGCGATCGTGCACGGCTGCACCATCGGGGACGGCAGCCTCGTCGGCATGGGGGCGACGGTTCTGAACGGGGCCCGGATCGGCCGCGGCTGCCTCGTCGGCGCCAACGCGCTGGTCACCGAGGGCAAGGAGTTCCCGGATCACAGCCTGATCGTCGGGGCGCCGGCCAAGGCCGTGCGCACCCTCGACGAGGCCGCGATCGAGGGTCTGCGGCAGGCCGCCCTGCGCTATGTGGAGAATGCCCGGCGCTACCGGGCCGGGCTGCGCCGCATCGACGGCTGACGGGTACGGGCCGCTCCCCGGAGGAGCGGCCGGAACACCCTTACTTCTTGGCCTTGCCGCGCTCGATCGCTTCCTCGATCAGCCGGTGGGCCTCCTCCTTGTCGCCCCAGCGGACGAACTTGACCCACTTGCCGGGCTCCAGATCCTTGTAGTGCTCGAAGAAGTGCTGGATCTGCTGGATCGTGATGTCGGGCAGGTCGGTGTAGTTCTCGACCCGGTCGTAGCGCTTGGTCAGGTGGCGCGAGGGCACCGCGATGATCTTCTCGTCCTCGCCGCCCTCGTCCTGCATCACCATCACGCCCACGGGACGCGCGCTGATGATCGCGCCCGGCAGCACGGCGCGGGTGTTGGCCACCAGCACGTCGCAGGGATCGCCGTCGCCCGACAGGGTGTGGGGGATGAAGCCGTAATTGCCCGGGTAGAACATCGGCGTGTACAGGAACCGGTCGACGACCAGCGCACCGGATTCCTTGTCCATCTCGTACTTGATCGGCTCGCCGCCGAGCGGCACCTCGACGATCACGTTGACGTCGTGCGGCGGCTTCTTGCCGAGCGGGATGGCGTCGATCTTCATGGCCTGTCGCTTCCGGAATGCGGTCTCGTCCGCTTCCCGGATCTCTTAGAGGCGCCGCCTGGCAAAGCAAATCAGTCGATGGTACGGCCCGGCAACGAGCGCTGGAAAACGTTAGCCGAAGAGAAACCCGACCTTCGGGAGCGGGAGGCCCGCCACGCGGTCCAGCACCCGCGGGCCGGCGACGCCGCCGAGCCCCTCGTAGAAGGCGCTCGCGCGGGCGTTGTCCTCCAGGCTCCACACGCCGAGCCGCGCGAAGCCGTGATCCGCGAGGTCGTTGCGCACCGCCCGGAACAGGCGGCGGCCCAGGCCGACGCCCTGGTACTCCGGCAGCAGGTAGAGTTCGTCAATCTCCGCCTCGGTGCCGAGGGACCGGCTGCGCGTTCGCCCGTAGGCCGCGTAGCCGACGACGAGTTCGCCCGTCTCGACCACCGCGATCGGCCGGCCGCGGCGCAGGGCGCCCCGCCACCACGCCCGGTCCCGGGTCGAGATCAGCCGCTCCAGGGCGACGCCCGGGATGATGCCGCGATAGGCCTCGCGCCACGACGCGTCGAACACCTTGGACAAGCCGCCGAGGTCGGCCTCGCGGGCCCGGCGGATGCTCGTGGTGCGCGTGCTCATGGGCCTCGGGCCTCCCATCGTCCGACCGGCGGATAACTCGCGCGGTCCGCGCAGGTTCGATGCCGATCCGGGCGGAGTGAAGGCAAGAACGGCGCCGGATCGCGTCGGTGTGGTCGACCGCGTGCCGGTCGGGGGCCGGGCCCGCGAATTGCCGGGCCGCCGGGTGGCTGGTAGAGCCCGGGCTCGTTCCCTCGGCAGCCTGGCCTTGTTCAACCGCTTCCTCAAGCCCGAGACGCGCTACGCGCGCCGCATGGCCCGGATCGCCCGCTTCGAGCGGCCGATCGCCGGCCCCGGCGACCGGCTGATGGCCTGGGCCAGCATGCTGCTGATGGACCACGGCGTGTTCCGCCTCGCCTACCTCAACCGGCACCGGGTCGGCACCGGCGCCGTCTGGCGCTCGGCCCAGCCCGGTCCCCACCAACTCGCCCGCTTCCGGGCCGAGGGCGTGCGGACGATCATCTCCCTGCGCGGCGGGCGCGAGCACGGGTCCTGGCCGCTGCAGCGCGAGGCCTGCGAGCGCCACGGCCTCAAGCTCGTCGAGTTCGTGCTCCGCTCGCGGGAGGCGCCGGACCGCGCCACCATCCTCGGCGCCAAGGCGTTCTTCGCCGGCATCGAGTACCCGGCCGTGATGCACTGCAAGTCCGGCGCCGACCGGGCCGGCCTCGCCTCGGCCCTGTACCTGATCCTGCACGAGGGCCGCCCGGTGGCCGAGGCCGCCCGGCAGCTCTCCGCCCGCTACGGCCATCTCCGCTTCGCCAAGACCGGGATCCTCGACGCGTTCTTCGCCCGCTACCGCGTCGAGGGCGAGGCGCAGGGCCTCGACTTCCTGACCTGGGTCGAGACCGTCTACGATCCCGAGGCGCTCAAGCGGGATTTCCGGCCGGGCTTCTGGTCGGATCTGGCCGCCGACCGCATCCTGCGGCGGGAGTGAGGATCACTCCGCGGGCGGCCGCGCCGCCTCGCGGAACGGGTGGGCCGGGTAGGTCCCGATCACCCGCAGCTCGCGCGAGAAGAAGCCGAGCTCGTCCAGCGCGCGGCGGAGGCCCGTATCCTCCGGATGGCCGTCGACCTCGGCGTAGAACTGCGTGGCGGTGAACTCGCCGTCGACCATGTAGCTCTCGAGCTTCGACATGTTGACGCCGTTGGTCGCGAAGCCGCCGAGCGCCTTGTAGAGGGCGGCCGGGATGTTGCGGACGCGGAACACGAAGCTCGTCACGCAGGGCTCGGCGCCCTGGGCGACCGGCTCGGGCTCGGGGGAGAACACCACGAACCGGGTGGTGTTGTGCGCCTCGTCCTCGACGTCGCGCTCGAGGATGTCCAGGCCGTAGACCTCGGCGGCGAGAGCGGGCGCCAGGGCCGCCCGGCTCGGGTCGCCGATCTCGGCGATCTCGCGGGCCGCCCCGGCGGTGTCGCCGGCGACCACGGCCTTCAGGCCCAGCCGGCGGATTATGCGGCGGCACTGGCCCAGCGCGTGGACGTGGCTGTGGACGCTCCTCAGCGCCTCGAGCTTCGTGCCCGGCAGGACCATCAGCTGGAAGTGGATCGGCAGGAAGTGCTCGGCCACGATGTGCAGCGGCGAGATCGGGATCAGGTGGTGGATGTCGGCGACGCGGCCCGCGATCGAGTTCTCGATCGGGATCATCGCCCGCTGCGCGCGCCCCTCCGTCACCGCCGCGAAGGCGTCCTCGAAGGTCGGGCAGGGCAGCGGCGTCCAGTCCGGGTAGGCCTCCGCGCAGATGATGTGCGAGTTGGCCCCGGGCTCACCCTGGTAGGCGATGGTGCGGTCGGTCATGGCGGCGCGGATTCGTTCGTCGGGTCAGTTCAGGCGCCGACCCTGCAGCAGGGCGCGGGCCCGTTCCAGGTCGGCGGGGGTGTCGACGCCCAGCGGCAGGTCGTCGACGATGGCGGCATCGATGCGCATGCCGGCCTCGAGGGCCCGCAGCTGCTCCAGCTTCTCCCGCACCTCCAGCTCGCCGGGCGGCAGGGCCACGAACCGGCTGAGCGCCGTGCGCCGGTAGGCGTACAGGCCGATATGGTGCCAGAGGGGCCCGTCGCCCCAGGGCGCGCGGGCGCGGGTGAAGTAGAGGGCGCGCAGGCGCCCGGGACCGACCGCGTGGCCGACGAGCTTGACCACGTTGGGGTTGTCGGCCTCGTGCGGATCGGTGATCGGCGCGCAGAGGGTGACGATGTCGACGGTGCGGTCGGCGAGCGGCGCGACGGAGGCGCCGATGATCGCCGGGTCGATGGTCGGCAGGTCACCCTGCACGTTGACGACCACGTCGTGGCGGCCCTCCGGATCGACGATCTCCAGGGCCTCGGCGAGGCGATCGGAGCCCGACGGGTGGTCGGCCCGGGTCATCACCGCGAGGCCGCCCGCGGCCTCGACCGTGCGGGCGATCTCCGCCGTGTCGGTGGCGACCACCACCGGGCCGATCCCGGCCTCGACGGCCCGGCGCCAGACATGGACGATCATGGCCTCGCCGGCGATGTCGGCCAGCGGCTTGTTCGGCAGGCGGGTCGCGGCGAGGCGCGCCGGGATCAGGACCAGGGGATCGGACATCGAGATTCGGATCCGGATGCGCGGATCGAGCGGCCGCGACGGGAGGCGGCCGGCTGCTTAACAGGCCGGCCCCTGGTTGTCGTCCCCCGGGAACGGGCCTGCGGAAACGGGCCGGGCCGCGGTGGAGAAAAGGTGCCACCCGGTGACAAGCTGGACAATTCAGTGGAACAATCCTGCGCCGGAGCGACGCGGAACGCCCCTGCGGCATTGTCAGGAGCCGCCCGGAACCGCTAAGGCAACCTCGAAATCTTCCAATGTCCGGTGTCCGAGCCCGCTCGCCCGTGTCAGGCGCGCGTTCGGCACGGCCGAGTTGCGAGAAGAGCATGAACTCGTTCGAGGTGAACAAGGTCCTGGGTGCGGTCCTCGGCGCCCTTCTGTTCGCGGCCGGATCGGGTTTCGTCGCCGAATTGATCTACCACCCGAAGCCGGCGGGCAATGCCGGCTACGACTTGCCCGAGCCGCAGCCCGAGGCCGCCTCCGCGGCGCCCGAGGCCAAGGTCGAGCCGATCGCCGTCCGCCTCGCGAGCGCCAATGCCGAGAAGGGCGAGGCCGGCACCAAGGCCTGTCACGCCTGCCACAGCTTCGAGAAGGGCGGCCCGAACAAGGTCGGCCCCGACCTGTACGGCATCGTCGAGCGGCCGAAGGGCGCGCATGCGGGCTTCGACTACTCGGCGGCCATGAAGGAGAAGGGCGGCACCTGGACCTACGCCGACCTCGACGAGTTCCTGACGAACCCGAAGGCCTACGTGAAGGGCACCAAGATGGCCTACGCGGGCATCGCTGCGCCGCAGGAGCGGGCCAACGTCATCGCCTACCTGCGGACGCTAGCCGAATCGCCGAAGCCGCTGCCGGCCGTCGAGAAGACCGACGCCGCGCCGGCGGCCGCGCCCGCCGCGGCCAAGCCCGAGGACAAGCCCGCCGCCGACAAGCCGTCCGCCGACAAGCCCGCCGCCAACAAGGCGTCCGAGGGTAAGGACAGCCCGGCCAAGCCCGCCGATACCGGCACCGCCAAGCCGGTCGAGGCGAAGTCGCCCGGCAGCCCGCGGACGACCGGCGAGTCGAGCGACCGCAACGCGCCGGCTCCCCCGGCCAGCGCCCACGACAGCGACCAGCAGGGCCAGCCCTCGAGCCTGATCCCCGCCGAGCCGACCGCGCCGACGGCGCCGGCCGCCAAGGAGCCGGCCGCGAAGGCCAATCCCGAGGCCGTCGAGCGGGCGAAGGATCTGGAGGTCGGCGGCCCGACCAAGGATCTGAACGCGCCACTGCCGACCCCGCAGCCGCTGCCGAAGGAGTAGGCGGCACGGCCGGGTGCGGGGCCGGGCACGGTCCCGCCCCTCGCGTGCCTGGCGCGTTCCGCCGGCATGGCTCCGGGCGTGGCCCTTGCTCTAAGGCGGCTGCGCCCCGGCATCCGGCCGGATCGAGAACCGCGTAGGGCCCCTTGACTGATCGACGTCCCGCCGTGCCGGAGCGCCGGGCCCCCCTGCCGCTCCTCGTCGCCGTGACCATGACCGGGACGGTGGCGCTGCACATCTTCGTGCCGGCGCTGGCGGCGGCGGCCGTCGACCTCGGCACCAACGCCGCCGGCGCGCAGCTGACGATCACCGTCTACCTGATCGGGCTCGCGGGCGGTCAGCTCCTCTACGGGCCGCTCTCGGACCGGTACGGGCGGCGCCCGATCCTGATCGGGGGACTCGGCCTCTACCTCGCCGGCCTGCTGCTCGCGATCCCCGCGCCGAATATCGGGGTCCTGCTCGTCGCCCGCGTCCTGCAGTCCCTCGGCGCCTGCGGCTCGCTGGTGATCGGCCGGGCGATGGTCCGCGACGTCTCGACCCGCGAGGACGCCGCCCGGAAGCTCGCGATCCTCACCACCGCGATGACGCTCACGCCCGCGCTGGCCCCGGCGATCGGCGGCGTGGTGAACGAGGCCTTCGGCTGGCGCGCGGTGTTCGTGGTGCTGGCCGGCCTCGTCGCCGTGCTGGGCGCGCTCGTGGTCTTCACCCTGCCCGAGACCAACCGCCACAAGGTGGCGCTGCCGGGCTTCGTCGCCGTCCTGTCCGGCTACCTGCGGCTGGTGCGGGTCCCGGTGTTCCGGGCCTACCTGGTGGCGGGGGCCTGCGGCGGCACCAGCCTGTACGCGTTCCTGGCGGTGGCGCCGTTCCTCCTCGTGGACCGGCTCGGGCGCTCCTCGCAGGAGGTGGGCTTCGACTGCCTGATCGTCGTGTTCGGCATGGTCGGCGGCGCCGTCCTGGCGAGCCGGCTCGCCGCCCGGGTGCCGATCCGCAAGGCGGCGCGGAGCGGCAATCTCCTCTGTATCGGGGCGGCGCTGTCGCTGCTGGTCGTGGACCGCACCGGCATGCTCGGCGTGGTCAGCCTGATCGTGCCGCTCTTCGCCTACGCGGTGGGCGTCGGTCTGCTCAGCCCCAACGCGGTGGCGGGGCTGATGAACGTCGACCCGCACGCCGCCGGGTCGGCCTCCAGCCTCTACGGCTTCACCCAGATGACGTTCGGGGCGCTGTTCACGGCCGCCGCCTCCGCTTGGCCGGCGACCTCGGCGACGCCGGTGGCGCTGGCGCTGCTCGCGGCCGGGCTGATCGCCGCGCTGGCGCTCCGGCGGGCCTGAACGGGGTTTCGAACGGTCGAGCGCCGGCCCCGGCGGCGCTCGCTGCTCGGCGGAGCCGTCGGCCCCCTCCGTCATCGCGAGCGCAGCGAAGCGACCCAGGTCCAGCGCGCCCTCCGTAAGTGTGGCGCTACTGGATTGCTTCGCTTCGCTCGCAATGACGGCGGCTGCGTGTGGATTGAGCTGAGCCATTCACGCGCATGCAGAAGACCAGCCCGGTGCGGATCGAAATCACCGTCAGAGAGCTGAGGCACGCCCGCCGGGCCCCGTTTCAGGTCCTGACCGCCTCGATCGGGCCCGTCACGCCCGCACGGAACTCCTCGGCCAGTTCCAGCCACAGCAGGCGCGCCGGGTCGACCGGCCCCGGCAGGGTCAGGCGCCCGGGCGGAACCGGTGTGAACCCGAAGCGGGCGTAGTAGGGCGCGTCGCCGACGAGGATCACCAGACCCTCGCCCGCCCGCCGCGCCCCCTCGATCGCCGCGCGGGTCAGGGTGCCGCCGATGCCGCGGCCCTCGAAGCTCGGATCGACCGCCAGGGGGCCGAGCATCACGAAGGGCGTCGCCCCGGTCCGCACCGGACCCATCCGGACCGAGCCGACGAGGAAGCTGCCGACCGAGGCGGTGATGCCGAGGTCGATCCGCTCGGCCGCGCCCTCGCGGAGGCGGTAGGCGGTGCGGGCGAAGCGGCCGGGACCGAAGGCCCGGGCGTGGAGGCGCTCGATGGCGGGGGCATCCTCCGGCCGCTCCGGCCGGATGACGAGGGACAGATCGGTCACGGGGTACTCGCGGGTCGGACGGGCGCCGCGTAGCAGCGCCGGGCCGGACCCGCAAACCGTCGCGCTACTCGGCGGCGGCCAGGGCGGGCCGCGCGCCGCCCTGCGTCAGCCTCAGGAAGCCCAGGGCCGCGAGCCAGATCACCGCGCCGCAGGCGGAGGCGGCGCCGAGGACCAGCGCGAAGCCGCCGCGGTCGTGCAGGAGGGCGATCGCCGGCACCACGAAGCCGCTCGCCGTGAAGCCGACGAAGTAGCGCACGCTGTAGGCGCGGGCCCGGTAGGCGGGCGGCACGTAGCGGGCGATCATCGCGTCGTTGATCACCACCTGCCCGTAGATCGCCGTCATGGCGAGGACGAGCCCGGCGAGCAGCGGCAGGCCGGTGGAGACGGCCGCGATCCCGAGCCCCAGCGGCTGCAGCACCGACAGGGCCACGAACAGGGACGGCAGGCTGTAGCGGTCGATCAGCCGGCCCATGGCGAGCTGCATCAGCGCGCCGAACAGGAAGACGCCGGTGGCGATCGAGCCGGTCAGCGCCAGGGGCAGCGCCTGCCCGACGCCCTCGTCGATCACCTTGGGCAGGCTGATCGTCGTCAGGTTGAAGGTCAGGCCGCCCGCGAAGATCGACAGGGCGAACATCGCCATGAGCGCCCAGGGCCGGGTGACGGGGATCACCGCCGCGCCGCCGGCCTTCCTCCCCGCGGCGTCGCCGTCCCCCGGGACCAGGGCCACGAAGGCGGCCCCGCAGGCGAGGCAGACGAGGCCGGGAACGATGAAGGCCGCGCGCCAGCTGACCGTGGCGGCGAGCAGCGCGGTCAGGCCGGAGGCCGAGGCCGCGCCGAGATTGCCCCAGACGCCGTTGATGCCGAGATCGTGCCCGAGCCGGCGCGCATGGGTGACCAGCATGGCGGAGCCGACCGGGTGGTAGATCGCCGAGGCGAGCCCGAGGACGCAGAGCCAGAGGGCGAAGCCCAGCGGCGTCGAGGCGCTCGCCACGCCCAGGCAGGACAGGCCGTAGCCGAAGAAGAACACCGCCAGCATGTTGCGCCGCCCGAAGCGGTCGGCCAGCGAGCCCATCGGCAGCGAGCACAGACCGAAGGCCACGAAGGCGCCGGTGGCGAGCCCGATCAGCTCGCCGTAGCCGAGCCCGGTCTGGGCTGCGATGGCGATGACCGCGGTCGGGTAGATCAGCAGCACGAAATGGTCGAGGGCGTGCGCGACGTTGACGAAGCGCAGGGTGCGGCGGGACAGCGTGTCCGAATCCATCGCGGCGTATCCTCCGGGACGGCACCCTGATAGCCTGACCCGATGGCGGTATTGGGCCGGATATGTACGCGAACGGGCCAATGTTGACGGAGGCGCGCGGCGCCGTCGGGCGGTCGACCGAGGCGGCCGACTATCAGGACGTGCCGCGCCCGGTCGCGGTGATGCCCAAGACCTACGCGGCCGGGATGCACCTCGCCCGGCACTTCCATCCCCGCGCGCAGCTGCTCTACGCCACGTCCGGGCTGATGATGGCGTTCGCGGAGGACGGCACCTGGGTGGTTCCCGAGGGGCACGCCCTCTGGATCCCGCCGCTTCTGCCGCACGCGGTCGCGACCCACGGCGCGGTCGCGATGTGCTCGGCCTATCTCGATCCGGCCGCGGTCCGGTCCTTCCCGGCGAGCTGCCGGGTGATCGCGGTGTCGCGGCTCCTCGCCGCCGCGCTCACCGCGCTGGCGGAGGAGCCGGTGCTCTACGCAGAGGCGGGTCGCGGCGGCCACCTCGCCGCCCTGGTGCTCGACGAGATCGGCCGGGCCCCGGCGACGCCGCTCGCGCTGCCGCTCCCCCGGGACCCGCGCCTGCGCCGCGTCTGCCTCGCGCTGATCGAGAATCCGGCCTCGGAGGCCGATCTCGACGCCTGGGCCGACCGTGCCGGGGCGAGCCGGCGCACGCTCACGCGCGGGTTCCGCGCGGAGACCGGTCTCAGCTTCGGCGACTGGCGGGCGAGAGCCCGCGTGATCCGGGCGCTGGCGCTGGCGGCCGAGGGGCGGCCGCCCCGGGCGGTCGCGGCGGCCGTGGGCTACCGGAGCGCGCAGGCGCTGCGCACGACCGTGGCGCGGGTGCTCGGCGCCGCGCGTCCGCTCCGCGGCGGGACGCCCTGAGCGCCGCCTAGGCTGCCTGTCGGGGCTCCTCGAAGAGCTCGTCGGCCGGGCCGAAGAACTCGAACTTCACCCGCTCGGCCGGGACGCCGCGGCGCAGCAGGCCGGTGGCGAGATCCCGCAGGAACGGCTTGGGACCGCACAGGTAGTAGGTCGCGCGGTCGTGCGGCGTGTGTTCCGCGAGCCAGTCCGCCGTGATCAGGCCCTGGACGTCGTAGTGCTCACCCGGCCGGTCCGCGGCTTCGGGCTCCGCGTAGAACGTCACGAGCGTCGCGGCGCGGGCCCGCGCCGCGAGCGCCCGGGCGTGGTCGCGCAGGGCGTGGACGCGGCCGAACAGGGCGCCGTGGACGTACCAGGTCGGCCGGTCCGGGCTGTCCGCCGCGATGGTCTCGAGCATGCTGATCATCGGGGTCAGCCCGACGCCGCCGCTGACCAGCACCACGGGCGCGTCACTTTCGGTGTCGAGGCTGAAGTCGCCCGCCGGTGCGGCGACCTTCAGCACGGTGCCGGGCCGCGCGTGGTCGTGCAGCCAGTTCGAGGCGATCCCGGCCGGACGGCCCGGCGCCGCCTCGCGCTTGACGGTGATGCGGTAGGCCCGGTCGCTCGGCGCGCAGGACACCGAGTAGTTCCGCTTCAGCACACCGCGGCCCGGCAGGTCCAGGAGGAAGCCGAGATACTGGCCCGGCCGATGCCGCAGCACCGGGCCACCGTCGGCCGGCACGAGGACGAAGGAGCGGATCGTCTCGCTCTCCTGGGTCACGCTGTCGACCACGAAGTCGCGCCAGCCGTTCCAGCCGCCCGGCTTGGAGGCATGGTCGCGGTAGATCGCGGCCTCCCGGCCGATCAGCAGTTCCGCCAGGAACCAGTAAGCCTCCCCCCAGGCCGTGGCGATCTCCGGCGTGGCGGCCTCGCCGAGGACATCCCCGATCGCGCCGAGGAGGGCGTCGGCCACGTGCGGGTAGTGCTCCGGCAGGATGTTCAGGGCGACGTGCTTCTGCGCGATGCGCTCGACCGCGCCCGCCAGGACGCCGAGATTGTCGATGTTGCGGGCGTAGGCGAGCACGGCCTGGGCCAGGGCCTTCGGCTGAGAGCCGGTCTCGCCGTGATGGGACTGGTTGAAGAGGTCGCGTATCTCAGCGTTCTCGAAGAGGCGCTCGTACATGCGCTTGGTGATGGTGAGGCCGTGGGCCTCCAGGGCCGGCACGGTGGCCTTGATGAGAGCGACGGTGGCGGGGGAGAGGGGCGCGGGCATGGCACAGCTCAAAAGGTGCATACGACATGCTTCTTTTAGCGCCCCCTCGAAAAGATGCAAGGGAAATACATCTTATAGGGACGAAGCCTGTTCGCCTGCCAGCGGTGGTGCCGGTCCGCGGCTGCGCGTACGGACTCGGACCGCGGCGGACATCGCATCGCCCCACGGCAGGGATCGTCTTCTGGAGTTGAGATGCGCCTGACCCGCTACACAGATTACGCGTTGCGCACGCTGATCTACGTCGGGCTCCACGAGCCCGAGCAGAGTTCGATCGCCGGGATCGCGCGCGCCTACGGCATCTCGGAGAACCACCTGACCAAGGTGGTCCACCAGCTGGGACGGCTCGGCCTGATCCGGACGATCCGCGGGCGGGGCGGCGGCCTTCGGCTGGCGAAGCCGCCGGAGGAGATCGTCGTCGGTGCAGTGGTGCGCCAGACCGAGGACGACCTGGCGCTGGTCGAGTGTTTCGGCGGCGGCGCCTGCGCCATCACGGCCCCGTGCCGGCTCCGGCGGGTGCTGGGCGAGGCCCTGGCGGCGTTCCTCGCCGTCCTCGACCGCTACACCCTGGCGGACCTCCTCGGCGCGCCGGACGGCGACGCCATCGCGGCGCTGCTGGGCCTGGCCGGCCCCCCGCGCGACGAGCCGCCGGTGCCGGCCGGCGCCGCGAGCCTCCCGGAGGCCTGAGGCTCCGCGCGTCGCGCGGTCAGGTCGCCCGCGCCGAGAAATCGATCCGCGGGTCGATCCAGACGTAGATCAGGTCGGACAGCAGGTTCACCGCGAGCCCGAGCAGCGAGAAGATGTAGAGCGTGGCGAACACCACCGGATAGTCGCGCCCGACGATCGCCCGGAACGACAGCTCGCCCAGGCCGTCGAGGGAGAAGATCGTCTCGATGAGCAGCGAGCCGGTGAAGAAGGCCGAGATGAAGGCACCGGGGAAGCCCGCGATCACGATCAGCATGGCGTTGCGGAAGACGTGCCCGTAGAGCACGCGCCGCTCGGACAGCCCCTTCATCCGCGCGGTCAGCACGTACTGCTTGCGGATCTCGTCGAGGAACGAGTTCTTGGTCAGCAGGGTCGAGGTGGCGAAGGCGCCGATCACCAGAGCGGTCAGCGGCAGCACCATGTGCCACGCGTAGTCGGTCACCTTGTGCCAGGGCGAGAAGCTCTCCCAGCCCTCGCTGGTCAGGCCGCGCAGCGGGAACCACTGGTAGAACGAGCCGCCGGCGAACAGGATGATGAGCATCAGCCCGAACATGAAGCCCGGGATCGCGTAGCCGATGATCACCACGAAGGAGGTCGCGCGGTCGAAGCGCGTGCCGTCCGCCACGGCCTTGCGGATCCCGAGCGGGATCGAGATCGCGTAGGACAGCAGCGTCATCCACAGGCCCAGCGAGATCGAGACCGGCAGCCGCTCCTTGATCAGCTGGATGACCGTGACGTCGCGGAAGTAGCTGCGGCCGAAATCGAACCGGACGTAGTCCCAGAGCATCTTGGCGAAGCGCTCGGGCGCCGGCTTGTCGAAGCCGAACTGCTTCTCGAGCTTGGCGATGAATTCCGGGCTCAACCCCTGGGCGCCGCGGTAGCGGGAACTGGCGTCGCCGCCGCCCGACGGCCGGCTGGCGCCGCCGAGGTCGCCCGAGCCGCCGGTGATGCGGGACATGGCCCCGTCGCGCTGGCCCTGGAGCTGCGACAGCACCCGCTCCACCGGTCCGCCGGGGGCGAACTGCACGATGGTGAAGGTGATCAGCATGATCCCGAACAGGGTCGGGATCATCAGGCCGATGCGGCGCAGGATGTAGGCGAGCATGGCGTCAGTCCCGCCCGATCCGCTTGGCCTTGTCGGCGTCGAACCACCACGTCCCGGGGGCGCCGAGATCGTATTTCGGCGGCGTCGCCGGGCGGCCGTACACGTCCCAGAGGGCGAGGCGATGGGTCGAGGCGTACCACATCGGCACCCAGTAGCGCCCGGCCCGCAGGACCCGGTCCAGGGCCCGGCAGGCGGTGGTCAGGTCCGCCCGCGACGTCGCGTCGGCGACGGCGGTGAGCAGCGCGTCGATCGCCGGGCTCGCGATCCCCGACAGGTTGTTGGAGCCCGCGGTCCCGGCGGAGCGGGACCCGTAGGTCTCGCGCAGCTCCGCGCCGGGGGTGAGCCCGCTGCTGTAGCGGCGCGGCGTGACGTCGAAGTCGAAATCCTTCAGCCGCGCCTGGTACTGAGACGGGTCGACCGTGCGCAGGCTCGCCTTGATGCCGAGCAGCCCCAGGTTGCGGATGAAGGGCTGCGTGACCGCCTGGAAGACCGGATCCTCGTCGAGGAACTCGAGGGTCAGGGGCTGGCCGCCGGGCAGCAGCAGGTTGCCGCCCTGGCGGGTGCAGCCGGCCTCCCGCAGGAGCGCGTCGGCGCGCTTCAGCAGCGCCCGGTCCTGGCCCGACCCGTCGGAGACCGGCGGCGCCCAGGCCTCGCCGAACACCTCGGGCGGCAAGTCCTTGAACGGCTCCAGCAGGGCGAGCTCCTGGGCCGAGGGCTTGCCGGTCGCCTTGAGGTCGGAATTCTCGAAGAACGAGGCCGTGCGCGCGTAGGCGCCGTACATCAGGTTGCGGTTCGACCACTCGAAATCGAAGCACAGGCCGATCGCCTCGCGCACCCGCGGGTCGCGGAACGCGGCGCGGCGGGTGTTGATCCACCAGCCCTGCGTGCCGCTCGGCCGCGCGTCCGGCACCGTCTCGCGGACCACGCGGCCCTCGGTCATCGCCGGGAAGTCGTAGCCGGTCGCCCAGACCCGGGCGGTGAACTCCTCGCGGAACGTGAAGGCACCGCTCTTGAACGCCTCGAACGCCACGGTGCGGTCGCGGAAATACTCGTAGCGGATCGCGTCGAAGTTGTTCTGGCCGACATTCACCGGCAGCTCGGCGGCCCAGTAATCCGGGACGCGCTCCAGGCCGATGGACCGGCCCGGATCGACGGTGCCGACCCGGTAGGGACCGGAGCCGAGCGGCGCCTCCAGGGTCGAGGCCTCGAAGTCCCGGCCGGCGTAGTAGGCGGCGGAGAAGAGCGGCAGCTGCGCGACGAACAGCGGCAGGTCCCGGGCGCGGCCCGGCTCGAAGGTCACCACGAGCCGCCCGTCGCCCTCGGCCCGGGCGTCGGTCATGGGCCGGATCACCTCGGCGATCTCGGGGTGGCCCTTGTCGCGCAGGAGCTTGAGGCTGAAGGCCGCGTCCCGCGCGGTCAGCGGCGAGCCGTCGTGGAACCGCGCCTGCGGGCGCAGCGCGAAGGTGTAGGTCAGGCCGTCCGGGCTGACCGTGACGGCGCGCGCCACCAGCCCGTAGAGGGCGTCCGGCTCGTCGAGGGCGCGGACCATCAGGCTGTCGAAGGTCAGGGGCATGCCGGCGGCCCCGTCGCCGCGCAGCACGTAGACGTTGAGCGTGTTGAAGGTGTTGAGCGACTGGTTGCCGGTCGTCGCGGCGAGCTGCGCCGAGAAGCGCCCGCCGCGGGGCGCCATCGGGTTCACGTAGTCGAAATGCGCGAAGTCCGGGCCGTATTTGAGCTCGCCGAAGCTGGACAGGCCGTGGCGCTCCTGCGCGTCAACCGCCCGGGCGGGGCGCCACGGCGGCATCGCCGCGAGCGCGCCGGCCCCGAGGACCAGCCCGCGCCGGGTCGGCATCCCGGGACCGCCCGTCAACGGGGCGCCCCGGTCTTGGCGGCGAGCGTCTCGTCGTACCACCACGTCGTCGGGAAGCCGGAGCTGGCGTAGAGCGGCAGGATCGCCGGGTGGCCGAACCGGTTCCAGCGCAGCGTCCGCTGCTGGTCGGAGGACCATTGCGGGACGACGTAGTCGTGGGCGAGGAGCACCCGGTCGAGGGCGCGCGTCGCCGCGACCACGGTGTGGCGGTCCTTGGCGAAGATGACCTTCTCGATCAGGGCGTCGATGCCGGGATCCTTGATCCCGATCAGGTTGCGCGAGCCCGGCTTGTCGGCCGCCGCCGAGCCCCAGTACTCGCGCTGCTCGTTGCCCGGCGAGAGCGACTCGCCCCACGACGCCGTGGTGACGTCGAAGTCGAAGTTGCGGATGCGGTTCTGGTACTGCGCCTGGTCGATGACCCGCAGGGTGGCGTCGATGCCGATCAGCTTCAGCTGCGCCGAGAACGGCAGGATGACCCGCTCGAAGGTGTTCTGGAACTCCAGGAACTCGACGGTCAGCGGCTCGCCGGTCGCCTTGCTGACCATCTTGCCGCCGCGCAGCTCGTAGCCGGCCTCGCGCAGCAGGCCGACGGCCTCGCGCAGGTTCCTGCGCACCGCCTCGGGGCCGTCGTTGACAGGGTTGGCGTAGGGGGTGGTGAAGACCGAGGCCGGGACCTTGTCCCTGACGCTCTCGAGGATCGCCTTCTCCTCGCCCTCCGGCAGGCCGGAGGAGGCCAGCTCCGAGCCGAAGAAGTAGGAGTTGATGCGCTTGTACAGGCCGTAGAACAGCGCCTTGTTCATCTCCTCGTAGTTCATCGCGAGATTGAAGGCCCGGCGCACGCGCGGGTCCCTGAACTTGTCCCGGCGCGTGTTGAACGCGAAGGCCTGCATGATGCCCATGCCGCGCTCGGGGAACGCCTCCTTGATCAGGCGGCCCTCCTTCACGGCGGGGAAATCCTCGTAGGCGGTCGCCCAGTTCCGGGCGATGTTCTCGACCCGGAAATCGTAGAGATCGCCCTTCAGCGCCTCGACCAGCACGGTGCCGTCGCGGAAGTACTCGTAGCGCTCGGTGTCGAAGTTGTAGCGCCCGGCATTCACCGGCAGGTCCTTGCCCCAGTAATCGGGCACGCGGGTGTAGGTGGTGGTGCGGCCCGCCTCGAATTTCGCGAGCCGATAGGGGCCCGAGCCCAGCGGCGGCTCCAGGGTCGTCTCGGTGACGCTGCGCGCCTTGCCGTTGGAATCCTTGGCGGTCCACCAGTGCTTGGGCAGGACGCGCAGCTGCCCGATCACCTGCGGCAGCTCGCGGTTGCCGGTCTCCGTGAAGGTGAAGGTCACCTCGTGCGGCCCGGTCACCTCGGCCTTGGCCACCGTCTGGTAGTAGGCGGCGTAGAACGGGCTGTTGGCCTTCAGCACGTCGAAGGACCAGACCACGTCCTCGGGCGTGATCGGCTTGCCGTCGTGCCAGCGGGCGTTCTCGCGCAGCCGGTACGAGACGGAGCCGAGATCGGGGGCGATCCGCACCGCCTCGGCGAGCAGGCCGTAGGAGGTGAACGGCTCGTCCGACGACTCGGTCATCAGCGGATCGTAGATCTGCTGGATGCCGTTCTCGAGGTCGCCCTTCAGGCCGGCGACGACGATGTTGAAATTGTCGAACCCGCCCTGGGCCCCGAACCGGACCATGCCGCCCTTGGGGGCTGCCGGGTCGGCGTAGTCGAAATGCTTGAAGTCCGGGCCGTATTTCGGCTGGCCCATCAGCGTGATCGCGTGGGTCCACTGGCCGTTGGCGGCCGGCAGGGTGGCCGGCACGGTGGGCGGCGTCGACGGCATCGCGGCCGGTTCCTGCGCAAGGGCCGGGGCGAGCTGGAGGCAGGCGACGAGGAGTGTCGCGGCGAGGAGGCGTCCAGTCACGGTCTGCGCTGTCACGGGCAGGCTGTCTCCGTTGGTTCGAGCCCGCGCCGGACGCGGACTCTCTCGACATGTCAGGGGGTCATAGGACGCGGACCGCCGCCCGTCGACCATGCGGGAGCGCACAGGGCCGCGCGGGGCCGAAGGCGCGCCCAGCCGCAAGTCCGCGTCACGCCGCCCGCCCCCGCCGGCCCTCGACCAGCCACATGGCGAGAAGGGCGGCCGCCAGCGTGGCCAGCGCCGCGAGGCCGAGCGCCAGCGGGTAGACCTCGACGCCGCGGATGTTGGCGCTGTCGCTCGGCCGGAAGCCGATCCAGTCGCTGCCGGCGAGGCGGCCGCCGCGCACCAGCGCGAGGCGCGGCACCTGGATGCCGCCCGACTCGGCGACCCGGCGGACCGAGCCGCCCGACCCGTCGGCCGCGGCCTTCAGGCGCTCAGTGTCGCTGAACACGTCGGCGAGCTCGCGCGGGTTGGCCGGCCCGACGCTGACGAAGGCCACGAGGTTGCCCGACCGCAGGGTGTGCAGGCCCAGGGTCTCCGCGTCGAAGGTCGCGGTGAACAGGCCGGGCTCCTGGGGCTTGAGCGTCAGCGTCGTCACCTTGCCGGTGGGGCCCGTCACTGTGACCGGCTCGGCCTGGTCCGCCATCGTCTGGCGCTCGACCCGCACCTCGCGGCCGCGCCCGGTGGTCTGGGCGCGCAGCGCCTCCTCCTCCAGGGCCGGCTCCTTCATCAGCCAGTGGCCGAGGCGGCGCAGCAGGTCGAGATAGGGGCCGCCCTCCTGGTAGCCCCGCGCCCAGAGCCAGGCGTGGTCGGACAGGAGCAGGGCGACGCGGCCCTTGTCCTCGCGCGACAGCGCGAGCAGCGGCAGGCCCTCGGCCCCCGACAGGATCGGCTGGATCCCCGGCCGGGTCCGGGCCTCGACGATGCGCAGCCAGTCGCCCCAGGCGGGCGGGTTCGCGTCCGAGCCCGGCAGGGCGCGGGTCACCGGGTGGCGCTGGCCGACCTGCGTCGGCGTCGCCTTGTAGGGCTTCTCGACGACCCGGCCGTCGGGGTCGCCGGGCAGGATGCCGGCGAGCCGCGTGCGGGCGAGGCTGGCCGGTCCGGCGAATTCGGGGCCGGCGGCGATCAGCAGGGCGCCGCCCTCGCGGACGTAGCGGACGATGTTGTCGAAATAGGCCTGCGGCAGCACGCTCTGGTTGGCGTAGCGGTCGAAGATGATCAGGTCGAAGTCCTTGATCTTCTGGACGAACAGCTCGCGCGTCGGGAAGGCGATCAGGGAGAGTTCCGAGATCGGCGTGCCGTCCTGCTTCTCCGGCGGCCGCAGGATGGTGAAGTGGACGAGGTCGACGTTGGCGTCCGACTTCAGGAGGTTGCGCCACGTGCGCTCGCCCTGGTGCGGCTCGCCGGAGACGAGCAGCACCCGGAGCTTCTCGCGGATGCCCTCGATCGGCAGGACCGCCCGGTTGTTGACCGTGGTGAGCTCGCCCGGCAGCGGCTCGACCTCGATCTCCACCACGTTCGGGCCGCCGTGCTCGATGCGCAGGTTCAGAGCGAACGGCTTGTCGGTGGCGACGTCCCGCCGGCCGATCTCCTCGCCGTCGCGGCGCACCGTGACGACGGCGTGGCCGGTCCCGCCGCGCTCCATGACCTCGGCGCGGATCGTCAGGTCCTTGCCGACGATGCCGAAGCGCGGCGCCTCCAGGAGCTTGATCTGCCGGTCGCGCTCGTCCGGGTGACCGGTGACGAGGACGTGGAGCGGCGCCTTGATGCCGAGCTGGGCCAGGGAGGCGGGGACGTCGTGCACCACGCCGTCGGTGAGCATCACGATCCCGGCGAGGCGTTCCGGCGGCACGTCGGCGAGCGCCTGACTCAGGGCCGTGAACAGCTTGGTGCCGTCGTCGCCGTCCTTGGAATCCGGCACGTCGATGAAGCGCGGCTCGATGTCGGTGAGCGCGCCGAACCGGCGCTGCAGCTCGGCGCGGACCGCGTCGGTCATCTGCGGCCGGTCGCCGAGCTGCTGGGACCCGGACCGGTCGACCACGATGGCGGCCACGTCCTTCACGGGCTCCCGGTCCTCGCGCACCAGCGCGGGGTTGGTGAGCGCCGCCAGGACCAGGGCGAGGACGAGGACGCGCAGTAGCGCGGTGCGGCCCCGGGCCAGGACGGCGAACACCGCCAGGACGGCGACGATCGCTCCGAGGACGGCGATGGCCGGCCAGGGCAGGAGCGGGGTGAAGCTGAGGCTCAGCATGGGGCGGAGCGCTCCGGATCCGTGAGGCGGCGCCGCGCCTCATTCCATGAACCGCCACGCTCACGCGGCGGCGCGGGCAGGCGCGACGGGCTCCTTCTCCCGCGCGGGAGAGGGCTGGGGTGAGGGTCGGGAAGGTACAGGCTCGAGCACGCCGTCGATGTGCCGGCAGGGAGCGCCGCGTCCGGGGAGATCTGGCCCCTCACCGTGTCCCTCTCCCGCACGGGAGAGGGGACCCGCGCCCCGTCCTGCCGACGCGGCGCCGCGCGCGCGCTTCGAATCTGCAGGCATGCAGAGGAGGGAGGGAAGGCGGCCGCGCGCCGTGTGTCCGAACCCATCACTGCCCCAGCCGCTCCAGCAGCGCGGGCACGTGGACCTGGTCCGCCTTGTAGTTGCCGGTGAGCGTGTACATCACGATGTTCACGCCGCCGCGGAATGCCATCTCGCGCTGGCGCTGGTCGCCGCCCACGACCGGGTAGAGCGGCTCGCCCCGGCGCCCCACCGCCCAGGCGGCGGCGAGGTCGTTGCCGGTGATGATGATCGGGCTCACGCCGTCGCCGGCGCGGGCCGGGCGGCGCTCGGCGCCCTCGGCGGCGGGCGGCAGCGCCTCCACCCAGGTCTGGCCCGTGGCGTAGCGGCCGGGGAAGCTGTCCACGAGGTAGAAGGCCTTGGTCAGCACGTGGTCGAGGGGCACCGGCTCCAGTTCCGGCACCTCGAGCGTCGCCAGCATCTTCCGGAGATAGGCTCCTTCCGGGGTGGGCGGCCCGCCCGGCCGGGCGGTGAGCGCGTCGCGGGTGTCGAACAGGACCGTGCCGCCGTTGCGCATGAACGCGTCGATCTTGCGGATCGCGACGTCCGAGGGCTGCGGCCGGTTCGGGGCGATCGGCCAGTAGATCAGCGGGTAGAAGGCCAGCTCGTCCTTCGCCGGGTCGATCCCGGCCGGCTCGCCCGGCTCCAGCGCGGTGCGCGCGGCCAGCATCTGGGTCAGGCCGGTGAGGCCGGTGCGGCTCGCCTCGTCGACGGCGGCGTCGCCCGTGATCACGTAGGCGAGGCGCGTGACCAGCGCCGATTCGATGCCGTTCGGCCGGTTGGCCGGCGGCTCCTCCGCGCGGACCGGGCGCGCCGGCAGGGCGGCGAGCAGGACGAGGCCGGCGAGGGCCAGCACGGCCGGACGGCCGCGCAGGCGGGCCGCCAGACCGCCGCGGCGCAGGAAGCCGCCGAGCCACAGCCCCGCCAGGGTGTCGAGCGCCAGCAGCAGCAGCGCCAGGGTGAACAGGCTCGGCCGCAGGTCCAGGGTCTCGGCGCCGGCGAGGGATCCGAACCGGGCGCCCTCGAGCGCGGCGGTGTCGAGGGGCTTCAGCCGGTCATCCGGTTTCAGGGCGTTCACGCTGATGCCTCCGTCCGGCGGGCCGTAGAAGCCCGGCGGATGTTCGAGGTTCGCCCGGTCGGCGTAGTCGGCCGACACCGCTGTGGCCGAGGCCGGCGGCGAGCCCAGCGCGCCGAACCCGTCCAGAGTCACCCGCGGCGCGAGCACCGGGGGGGCGGCCCGGGTGGCATCGCCCTGGACCGGCGCGGAAGCGCCGGCCAGCGCCACGACGCGCCGGAGCATGTCGATGAACAGGCCGGACAGCGGGAGGTTCGACCACGTCGTGTCGGCGGTCACGTGGAACAGGACGATCGTGCCCTGGCCGCGCTTCTGCGCGGTGACGATCGGCGTGCCGTCCTGGAGCGACGCCCAGGTCCGGTTCGGCAGGTCGCCGTCCGGCTCGGCGAGGATCTGGCGGCGCACGCCGATATCGGCCGGCGGCGTCAGGCCCGCGAACGGGCTCTCGGGCGGGAACGGTGCCAGGGTCTTGGGGCTGTCCCAGGAGAGCGTGCCGCCGAGCGTCCGGCCGCCCCGGCGCAGCCGCACCGGCACCAGCGGATCGTTGCCGGCGGCGAGCCGCGGGCCGGCGAAGCGCAGCAGCATCCCGCCGTCCTTCACGAAGCTCTCGATCCGCGCGGTGGTCTTCTCGTCGAGCGCGCCGACATCGGCCAGCACGAGGACCGAGACCTGATTGTCGAGAAGCTGGTTGATCGAGTCCGCCGTGCCCTTGGCGCCCCGCGGCTCCTGCACGTCCGCGAAGGGCTGGAGCGCCCGCGACAGGTAGTAGGTCGGCGCCAGGAGCGGCTGCGCCTGGTCGAGGGTGCCGCCGAACACGAGTCCGACCCGGCGGCGCTTGCCGCGCTCGTCCTGCAGCACCACGGCGCCTGCCGAGCGCTCGCCCGCGATCTCCAGCCGGCTGATGCTGTTGCGCAGCTCCACCGGCATCTCGAAGGTCGCGTCCGCCTCGGTGGCGTCGGCCGCGAAGGCGAAGTCGCGCTCGGCGAGCGGCAGGCCCTTCTGGTCGAGCGCCCGGATCACGCCCGCGTCGCGCCCGTTCGGCGCCGCCCGCAGGGCGTGGGTCACGAGCTTGCCGGCGTTCTCGGTGGCGGTCAGGGCGAGGGCCGGCGGCCTGTCGGCCCGCAGCACCGTGAGGGCCGCGCCCCTGTCGCCCGCGAGGTCGGCCAGCCCCTTGGCGAAGCGCGTGTCGCTCGCGCCGGCGACGCCGTCGCTGATCCAGACGAGGCCGGCGCCCCGGTTCTTGTCGAGGAAGGTCTCGATCGTCGGGAGATGCGCGTCGCGGGCGGGGAGGATCGGCCGCGGCGCGAGCGCGCGCAGCCGCTCCAGGGCGGCGGCCGGCGTCTTCGCCTCGAAGGCCGCGGGGGCGTCGGCGAGGCCGATCACTGCGACGGGCCGTCCGTCGCGGGCGGCGCCCTCCACCGCGTCGGTGGCGACGCGCAGGCGGTCGCGCCAGTCGTGGGCGGCCGGGAAGCCGTTGTCGAGGAGCACGAGGAGCGCGCTGCGGCCGCCCCCGGCCCCCACGCCACCGGCGTTCCAGACCGGGCCGGCCACCGCGAGGATCAGGGCGGCGGCGATCAGGAGCCGGAGGATCAGCAGCCAGGGCGGCGTGCGCGCCGGGGTCTGCCGCTGCGGGATCAGGTCGGCGACGAGCTTCAGCGGCGGGAAGTTGATCCGGCGCGGGCGCGGCGGGGTCACCCGCAGCAGGAACCACAGGGCCGGCAGGCCGATCAGGGCGGCGAGCGCCAGCGGCGCCGCGAAGGTCAGACCCAGCATGGCGGCCTCACTCGGTGCCGCGGGCGGCGATGAGCGTGGCGAGCCGCAGGGCCGCCTCGCTCGCCGGCCGGTCCGTGCGGTGGATCGTCAGCGTCCAGCCCTGGCCGCGGGCGATGGACGCGAGGGCGGCCCGGTGCTCGGCGATCCGGGCCCGGTAGCGCGCGCCCCAGGCGTCGGCGTCGCCGATGTCGAGGCTGAGGCCGCCCTCGAGATCGTGCAGGACGGCCTGGCCGGTGAACGGGAAGGTCTCCTCGATCGGGTCCGCCACCATGAGGAGATGGCCGCGGCTGCCGCGGCCGGCGAGGCTCTGAATGGAGGCCGCGATCCGGTCGGGCTGGGTCAGGAAGTCGCCGATCAGCACCACCTCGTCGAAGCGGGCGGGGCTGGCCCGGGGCGGCAGGTCCTGGGTGAGGCCGGCCGTGTCGGCCACGAGCGCCTGGGCCAGGCGCTCGACGATCCCGCGGGAGGCGCTCGCGCGGGTCAGGCCGAGCAGGCCCACCCGCTCGCCGCCCTCCACGAAGGCGTCGGCCAGGGCGAGGCCTAGGATCAGCGCGCGCTCGATCTTCGGGGCCGAGGCGAGGTCCGAAACGAAGCCCATCGAGGCCGAGCGGTCGATCCACAGCCAGATGTTGTGGGCCGCCTCCCATTCGCGCTCGCGCACGTAGAGCCGGTCGTCGCGGGCCGAGCGGCGCCAGTCGACGCGGGCCGCGGCCTCGCCGGTGACGAAGGGGCGGAACTGCCAGAAGCTCTCGCCCGGCCCGGCGCGGCGGCGGCCGTGGAGGCCGTGGGCCAGCAGGCTCGACACGCGGCGCGCCTCCAGGACGAGGCGGGGCATCTTGTCGGAGAGGGCGGTCGCGCCCTCGCTCTCGCGCCGGCCGGGGGTGCGCCTGCCGGCGTCGAGGGCGTTCGTCGCGACCAAAGTCAGAGCTTCTCCGCGAGCTTGGCGATCAGGCCCTCGATGGTCTCGCCGTCGGCGCGGGCAGTGTAGCTCAGCGCCATCCGGTGCTTGAGCACCGGCTCGGCGAGCGCCTTCACGTCGGCCACCGACGGCGCGACCCGGCCCTCGATCAGCGCCCGGGCGCGGGCGGCGAGCGTCAGCGCCTGGCTGGCGCGGGGGCCGGGACCCCAGAGGAGCTTGTCCTTCACGATGGCGTCGCCGCTGTCCGGCCGGGCGGCGCGGACGAGGTCGAGGATCGCCTCGACCACGGCCTCGCCCACCGGCAGCCGGCGCACGAGGCGCTGGGCGGTGAGCAGCTGCTCGGTGGACATCACGGCCCGCGGGCGCGCCTCGTCCACGCCGGTGGTCTCGATCAGGATCCGCCGCTCGGCGGCGCGGTCGGGGTAGCCGACGTCGATCTCCAGGAGGAAGCGGTCGAGCTGCGCCTCGGGCAGGGGATAGGTGCCCTCCTGCTCGATCGGATTCTGGGTCGCCAGCACGTGGAACGGCCGCGGAAGGTCGTGGCGGGCGCCCGCCACCGAGACGTGGCCCTCCTGCATGGCCTGCAGCAGCGCCGACTGCGTGCGCGGGCTCGCCCGGTTGATCTCGTCGGCCATCAGGAGCTGGGTGAAGACCGGCCCCTGCACGAACCGGAAGGCCCGGCGGCGCTCGGCGTCCTCCTCTAGGATCTCGGTGCCGAGGATGTCGGAGGGCATCAGGTCTGGCGTGAACTGCACGCGCCGCGCGTCGAGGCCCAGCACCGTGCCCAGCGTCTCGACCAGCTTGGTCTTGGCGAGGCCCGGCAGGCCGACCAGCAGGCCGTGGCCGCCGGCCAGGATGGTCACGAGTGCGAGATCGACCACTTTCTCCTGGCCGAAGATCACCCCGTGGATCGCCTCCCGCGCCGCGCCGACATCGGCGAGGCAGCTCTCCGCCGTCGCCACGATGCCGTCGTCCAGGGTGGTGGCCGGGCTGATCCCCTGCGTCATGCCGATATCCATCTCCTGCCCGGGCCCCGCGGGACCCGCCGGCCAATCCCGCAAGTGTGGGGCTTCAGGTGCCGGGCTGGCAAGGTCGGGATCGCCGCACGCCCGTTCGCGGCCGCGTTGGCGGCGTCCGGCGCCCTCGCCGAGACCGGAGCCGCCCGCGATGGGTCGGACGCCGATCCCGCCCCGCTCTTGGCGTGGGCGACCCGGACCTTTAGGAAGGCGCCCAAGCCGGGGCGATCCTCACCCGCGACCGCCGGACCGGCCGAACCCTCTGATGTCTCTCGCGGATCGCGGCGTGGGCAGCTTTGCGGGCTTCCCGCGTATCCGGACCTGACCATGCGCCTTCGAGATGTGTTCGTCGTCGGATCGTCGGAGAAGGCCGGCCTCGCAGGCGCGGCGCAGTCCCTCGCGCGCCCGCTGACCCGGCGCCTCAAGGGCCGCCGCCGCACCGAACCCCGCCAGGCGGACCTCGTCCGCGCGGTCAAGGAATCCGGCCTGTTCGACCCGGCCTGGTACGCGAGGCGCTACCCCGACGTGGTCGGCGAGGGGATCGATCCGGCGGTGCACTACGCGGTCCACGGCGGGCGCGAGGGGCGCTGGCCGCACCCGCTCTTCCACGGCGACCTCTACCTCGACTCCGTCCCGGGCCTCCGGGCCGAGGGCACCAACCCGCTGCTCCACTACCTCGACCGCGGCGCCGCGGCGGGCATCCGCCCCAACCCGCTGTTCGACCCGGACTGGTACGCGACGCGCTACCTCGGCGGCGCGGAGCACCGCGCCTGGGCGTTCTCCGACTTCCTGTCGCGGGGCGACACCGACCCGTCGCCTCAGTTCGACACCGCCTGGTACTTGTCCCGCTACCCGGATGCCCGCGCGGCCGGCGGCAACGCGCTGAGCCACTTCTTCGAGACCGGCCGGAAGCAGGGCTACCTGCGCAACCCGGAGGAGTTCGCCGGCCTGTCGCGGCACGTCGACCTGATCCGGCGGTCGGGGCTCTTCGACGCCGCGTTCTACCGCGAGCGCTGCCCCGAGGCCGAGACCAGCGGGCTCGAGCCCCTGGAGCACTACGTGATGGCCGGCGGCTACCGCCGCTACGCGCCCCACCCGCTGTTCGATCCCGACTGGTACGCGGCCCAGTCCGCCGCGGTGCGGGCCGACAGCCTCAACCCGCTGGTCCATTACCTGGAGCACGGCGCCGCCGAGGGCCTCGACCCGGGGCCCTGGTTCGCCACGCGCTGGTACACCGAGACCTACCTTGAAGACGACGCGGCCGGGCAGAACCCGCTGGCGCATTTCCTCGCCGATGGCGGGCGCACGACGAGCCCGTCGCCGCGCTTCGACGCGCCCTGGTACCGCGCCCGCTACCCGAAGGTCGCGGCGCTGGGCCTCAACCCGCTGATCGACTACGTCACCACCGGCCTGGAGGCGGGCCGCCTGACCCGCCGCGTCCCCGGGGCCGCGGTGCCGGAAGCCTCCGACGCGCGCCTCTCCTGCCTGAAGCGCGAGCCCCGGCGGCACGGCCGCACGGCCCTGTTCATCACACACTGCCCCGAGGGGCGGATCCGCGGCCACGTCGAGCCCTACCTCAAGGCCTTCGCGGAGAACGGGACCGACCTCGTCCTGATCATCGCCGCCGACCAGCACAAGAACGCCGTGCCGCAGGCGATCCTGGATCTCTGCGCCTCGGTCTACCTGCGCGAGAACAGCGGCTTCGACTTCGCCGCCTGGGCGCATGTCCTCTTGGAGGACACCGACCTCCTCGATTCCGAGACGCTCTACCTCGCCAACGACAGCCTCGTCGGCCCCCTCGACCGCGACGACTTCGCCGGCCTGCTCGCGAAGATCGACGCCTTCCCGGAGGCGGTAATCGGCCTCGCCGACAATTTCTACTACAGCCACCACCTCCAGAGCTTCTTCCTGGCCCTGAAGCGGCGCTGCCTGTCCTCGTACGCGTTCAGCCACTTCCTCCTGTCGGTGGCGAACTGGCCGGACAAGAACGCGGTCATCACCGAGTACGAGCTGACCTTCTCGCAGCGGATGCGGGCGGCCGGGCTCGGGATGCGCAGCCTGTTCTCGGCCCAGAACAAGCACATGTCGCTGGTCAACGACCCGCGCAACAACCGCACCCTGTTCGACTGGGAGAACATGCTCAGCCAGGGCTTCCCGTTCGTGAAGCGCTCGCTGCTGGGCGAGCACGCCGCGATCGGCGGGGCGGCGGTGCGGGAGGCGATCGCCGAGCGCGGCTTCGACCTCGACCGGCTCGACGTGACCTACACGTATCCGGGCGCCAAGATCTGGGCCGACCTGCGCCGGCCCCGGGCGCCGGAGCGGCCGCTGCGCGTCGCCTACGTCTCGCCGATGAACTACGCCAACGGCCTCGGCGTCGCGGCCCGCAGCTACGCCCGCGCCCTGCATCGGACCCCCTTCGCGCTGAACGTCCACCCGATGGAGCGGCCGTTCCACGTCCACGCCCGGGTGGCGCCGGCGTGGCAGGCCCGGACCTTCTCGGGCCCCGCCGACGTCGCGCTGGTCCATTTCAACGGCGACAGCTGGCACTCGCTGATGAGCGACCGGCAGCGGGCGATCGCCGCCGAGGCGCGGCTGAAGATCGGGCTGTTCGTCTGGGAGACCTCGCACGTGCCCGGGGGCTGGCTGCCGACCGTCGACGGCCTCGACGCGATCTGGGCGCCCACGGAGTTCTGCGCGGCGATCTTCCGGCAGATCACCGACATCCCGGTCGACGTCGTGCCCTACGTGGTCGAGAACGAGGCCGGCGAGCCGGTGAGCGCCGCCGCCAAGGCGAACCTGCGCAAGGCCTTCGCGATCGACCCGTCCAAGCGGGTGATCCTCTACGCCTTTGACGGCTCCAGCTACCTCGCCCGCAAGAATCCGCACGCGCTGATCCGGGCCTTCCGGGCGGCGGGTCTCGGGCAGGCCGGCTGGCAGCTCGTGCTCAAGACCAAGCACGTGTTCGACCTGCCCGAGGAGGGCAAGAAGCTCCTCGACCTCGTGGGCACGTCCGGCGACGTCGTGGTGATCGACCAGCCGCTCTCCCAGAACGAGCTCGGCGCGCTGTTCGATCTCTGCGCAATCTACGCGTCGTCGCACTCCTCGGAGGGCTTCGGCCTGACGATCGCCGAAGCGATGGAGATGGGCAAGGTCGTGGTCGCCACCGATTACGGCGGCTGCCGCGACTTCCTCGACGCCACCTGCGGCTTCCCCGTGAAGGCCGAGGTCACGGCCCTCGACCAGACCTACGGCCCGTACCTGCGCGGCGCCGAGTGGGGCCAGGTGGACGAGGCGGACCTGACCCGGGCCCTCAACGACGCCGCCCGGGCGGTGACCGGCGGCGACGCGGCCCGGATCGGCGCCGCCGCCCGGGCGCGCATCCGCGAGCGCCTGTCCATCGGCGCGGTGGCGCGGGCCATGGAGGCGAGCCTGACCCGCCTCCTGGCCGCCGAACGGTCCTGAATCCCCGGAGACGCGACCCGTGTTGAAGAAGAAGCCGGTCCCGGCCCCGTCGGCCTCGTGGGGCACGCTCCCGTGGCCGGACGCGATCCTGCCGCTGCCCCTCGACGGGCAGCTCCGTCCCCTCGACGAGCGCCGGCTCGCCCAGGTCGCTTCCGGCCAGTTCCCCGCCTGCCGGGCGATCTTCGTCGCGCCCGCGGCCTCCGAGCTGCGCCCCGACCTCGCGGCGCACCTGACGCGCGCGCTGGCGGAGCGGCCCGATATCGGCATCTTCTACGGCGACGACGCCGTGGTGGACGGCGCCGGCCAGGTCCGCAGCGTCCACTGCAAGCCGGCCTTCAACCCGGCCCTCCTGATGGCCGACGACTTTATCGGCTTCCCGCTGCTGATCCGCGTCTCGGCCCTGGCCGGCCTGAGCCCCGATTTCGGCCTGCGCCACGGCAGCGCCGCGTGGTTCCGATTCCTGCTCGGCGCGATCTCCGCGGGGATCGGCATCGACCGGATCCCCCAGACCCTGATCGCCTCGCCGCTGGAGCGCCCGAAGGCGATGCGCACGGCGCGCGCCCACGCCCTCGACCGCTGGTTCGAGGCCTCCGGCATGCCCCTGCGCACCGCCCCGGGGCTGACCCCGGACACGCTGGAGATCCGCCGGAGCTTCGACGCGCGGCCGGCCGTGACCCTGGTCGTGCCGACCAACCAGAGCCGCCCGAAGGACGATCAGGGCCGCGCCGTCGAGGGCGCGAAGCCCCACGTGATCAACCTGCTCGACAGTCTCGGCCGCAGCACCTACCCGGCCGACCGGATCCGCGTGCTGATCGGCGACGACGTGGCCGACGACGCGATCTACCGCGGCCGCTCCGACCGCTTCACCGTGACCCGCCTGCTGACGACCCGGGCGCCGGGCGAGCGGTTCAACTACGCGGCCAAGATGAACACCCTCTGGCGCGCGGCCGAGACCGACCTCGTCATCCTGATGAACGACGACCTCGTCGTGCGCCGCCCCGGCTGGATCGAGGCGCTCCTGACCTTCGCGCTGGACCGCGGCGTCGGCGGCGCCGGCGGCCGGCTGCTGTTCCCCACCGGCAAGATCCAGCATGCCGGCATGACCGGCGGCATCTTCGACGTGTTCGCCCACCCCTGGTACAACCGGGACGCGGCCGAGCCGACCTACGGCGACTGGGCCCTGACGCAGCGCGACTGCTCGGCGGTGACAGGGGCGCTCTTCGCCACCCGCAAGGCGGTGCTGGAGGCGGTCAACGGCTTCGACGAGGGCTTCGCCCTCGACTTCAACGACGTCGACCTCTGCCTGAAAATGCGGCAGCTCGGCTACCGCATCGTCTACACGCCCTTCGCCGAGATGGCGCACCACGAGAGCGCCTCGCGGCAGACCAGCTTCGCGCCGGGCTCGCAGATCGCCCGCTTCCTGCGCCGCTGGGGCGACGTCATCGCGGAGGATCCGGCCTACAGCCCGCAGCTGCGCATCGACACCGACGTGGTCGCCCCGCGGGCCGACGCGACGCGCTGGATCGCGGAGCGCCGGGCGGACGCCGCCTGAGCGGCCGGCGCGCCCGGGTTAAGCTAAACGCGCGAAGTTCGGCGTCGCGGGCTGGAACGGGGCAGTCCGACCCTCTACCCCTTGCGGGCGATGCGCGGACGGACTCGTCCGTGCTGGGGTGGGGAGCCCAACGTGAAGAAGCCGCTCACCGCCGCCGCCCTCCTCGTCGGCCTCGCCCTGGTCGGCCTCGCGGCGGAGATCCGGCTGCACGAGCGGGGCCGTCCCGTCGCCAGCACGGCGGTCCGGTCCGGCGGCGCCGCCTTCGCCCCGGCGCCGATCCCGGCGGACTGGGTCGTCTCCGGCGACCCCGTCACCGAGGTCGCGGAGGTCTCGCAGACCCATGACGGCAGCGCGCAGGTCTACCTCTGGCGCACCACGGCCAGCACGTTCCGCTGGACCCACCACGCCGACGAGATCATCACCATCCTCGACGGCGAGGTCTTCGTCACCGACGCCGACGGCAGCCGCCACCACCTAACGCCGGGCGACGTGGCGCATTTCCCGGTCGGGTCCGTCCAGCTCTGGGAGGTGCCGAGGACGCTCCTCAAATCGGCGATCCTCAAGCACCGCAGCCCGACCCTGGTCGAGGCGTCCCTGCGCTGGCTGCGCCGGGCGCGGGCGCTCGTCGCCGGCTGAGGCGCGGGCGCCGGCGGCGTCCGCCGCGCCGCGCCGACGAGGCGTAATCTAGGTTGAATCCCGCGATCCGGTGACACGGCTTGCTAAGGCTCGGCGCGGCATCTTCGGCGCTCCGACGCCGCGAACCGACCCGATGCCCCCACCCCGCGACCTGCAGCTCGACGCCGCGCGCGGTCTAGCCGTGCTGCTGGTCCTGTCCGGCCACCTGCTGCAGCCCGTCTTCTACGGCCCGTCGGGGCCCGAGCCGGGGCCGGCCCTCGCGGTCTGGCGGGTCATCTACGCCTTCCACATGCCGTTCTTCTTCCTGCTCTGCGGGATGGTCGACCGGATCAAGGGCGAGGCGAGTCTCGGCGAAGCCTGCCGCTCCGCGCTGCGGCTCGTGGCGGTGACGCTGGCGTTCGGCACCCTCGCGCTGGTGCCCCAGGCCCTCGCCGGCACCCTGTCGCCCGGGGACGCGCTGGGCGACGCGCTGTGCGGCCGCGACTTCGGTCTGGGCGTGCTCTGGTTCCTGGTCGCCCTGGGGCTTGTGCGGGTGATCGACGCCGCGGCGCGCGCGGCGACCTTCCCGGGCGGCTACTGGATCGTCCTGGGCGGCGCCCTGGCCCTGTCGTGGACCTGCAGCGCGCGGGCGTTCCCGTACTGGCAGGTCCACGCGCTCGTGGGCGCCCTGCCGTTCTACGTCGCGGGCCTGCGGCTCGGGCCACGGTCGTTCGACGTGTCGGCGCTGCTCGGCGCCTGCGGCCTCGCCGTGCTCCTGCTCTCCGCGCCGCGGAACTTCGTCCACGTCGCGACCGGGCATTACGGCGACCCGGCGCTGTTCGCCGTGACGGCGGTGGCGGGCTCGGCGTTCGCGCTGGCGGTCGCCGGCCGGCTGCGCGGCCCGCCGCGCGCCGCGGCCGGCCTGCTGGGGCGGGCGAGCTTCGAACTCTACATCGTCAGCGGCGTCTTCCTCCTCCTGGCGCCGCACTGGCCCGCCTGGGACCGGTGGGACGGCCTGGTGCTGCTCGCCGCAATCGGCCTGCCCCTGCACCTGATCGCGGCTCGCGGGCTGCGCGGGCCGATCCGGGCCGTCCGCGCGGCCGCCGACAGTGTTGTCGACGGCTTGGTCGACGGGCTCGCCGGCCGCCGGCGTCGCGCGCGGCCGGGCTTGCCCGGGGCGGATCCTTAAGACTTGTGCGGGACGATCCGCCGGCATTCCGGCGGCAAGACCTTCGATGACAGCGCCACACGCCAGGGGCCCCGATGTTCGCTGAGCGCCCGCGCGGCGGCGTCGGCGCGTGGCCCCTCATCGCCGCCACGCTGGTCGCCACGATCGTCTGGATGGCGGTCGCCGGGCTGCACTTCGCCTGGGACAGCGCCCTCGTCACCCTCGCGGCCTGCGGCGGGCTCGAGGCCCTGGCGCAGGTCTACCGCACGCGACGCCCCGAGCCGCGCATCGCCGCGACGCTGAGCGCGCTGGCGCAGGTCATCGCCTTCAGCGCCTGCGCGGCCGCGCTGTCGTACACCGTCGCGAGCACCGGCGGCCCGCTCTGGGATTCGACCTTCGACGCCTGGGACCGGCGGCTCGGACTGGACTGGCGCGCCTACCTGGCCTTCGTGGACGGCCATCCGCGGCTCGGGCTGGCGCTCTCGCTGGCCTACCGGAGCCTGATCCTGCAGACCATGCTGGCGGTCATCCTGCTGGGCTTCAGCGGCCGGCTGCGGGCCCTGCGGGACTTCGTCCTGGCCTTCGCCCTCGCCGGCACGGTGACGGTCCTGATCTCGGCGCTGACGCCGGCCCTGGCGAACTTCGTGTACCTGGGCCTGTCCCCGGCGGACTTCCCCAACCTGCACCCGGCCGCGTCCTACGTCCACGTCGCGGACCTGACCGGCCTGCGCGACGGCGCGCTCCGGACGATCTCCCTCGACCACGTCGAGGGCATCATCACGTTCCCGAGCTTCCACGCGGCGCTGGGGGCCCTCTACATCTGGGCTTTCTGGCACCTGCGCGCGGCCCGGATCCCGGCCCTTCTCGTCAACGTCCTCCTCATCGCCGCCACGCCGATCGACGGCGGCCACTACTTCGTCGACGTGATCGCCGGGCTGGTCATCGCCGTCCTGGCGATCTGCGCCGCGCGGGCGCTCGGGCGGCGGTGGGCCGCGGACGCGCCCAGTCCCGGAGCGCCCGAGGGCGGACCCGCACCCGGGCGGGCCTGACGCGCGCGGCCCGCGGGCACCTCAGAGCGGCTCGCCTCGCATCAGCCGGGGCCGCGAGTCGCGTGCGGCCGCGGCCTCGCCGATGAAGAAGCGCTTGAGCCCCGGCAGCCGGTCCACGATCCCGAGGCCGAGGTCGCGGGCGAGCCGCAGCGGCAGGGCGTCGTTCGAGAACAGCCGGTTCAGCCCGTCGGTCGCCGCCGCCATGGCGAAGCTGTCGAAGCGCCGGGCGCGCTCGTAGGCGCGCAGCACGTCGGGGCTGCCGGGGTCGAGGCCGAGGCGCAGCGCGCCGGTCACGGATTCGGCCAGCGCCGCGGCGTCCGCGAGCCCGAGATTGAGGCCCTGGCCGGCGATCGGGTGGATCACGTGCGCCGCGTCGCCCAGCAGGGCGAGGCGCTCGGCGCGGAAGGCGCGGGCGATGCCGAAGGCGAGGGGGTGACGGCTGGGTCCGTGCTCCAGCGCGAGCGCGCCGAGATCCAGGGTGAACCGGCGCTCGATCTCGGCGAGCACCTCGTCGGGGCCGCCGGAGAGCAGGGCCTCGGCGTCGTCCGACCGCTCGGTCCAGACGATGGAGGAGCGGTGCCCCAGGGGGCCGCCGTCCCGTAGCGGCAGGATCGCGAACGGGCCCGCGGGCAGGAAGTGCTCGAAGGCGCGGCCTTCGTGCGGCCGGGCGTGGCCGATCGTCGCCACGATCCCGACCTGCGGGTAGGACCAGCCGACCCAGCCGATCCGCGCCGCCTCGCGCAGCCGCGAGCGCGCGCCGTCGGCGGCCACTAGCAGGTCGCCCCGCAGGGTCTCGCCGGTGGTGAGCGCCGCGCGGATCGCGGCCCCCTCCGGCACCGCGCGCACCACCCCGGCGGCGACGATCGCGACCCCCGCCGCCCGGCAGGCCTCCGCGAGGGCCGCGGCGAGCGGCTCGGCCTCGATCATGTGGGCGAAGGGCTCGCCGTCGTCGCGCTCCGCGTCCGCCTCGCGGCCGAAGGTCAGGAAGACCGGCCGCACCGGGTCGGCGAGGCGGCTGTCGCTGATCACCATCTCGCCGATCGGCTCGGCCGCTTCGGCGACCCGGGCCCACAGGCCGAGGTGCTCCAGCATGCGCCGCCCGCCCGCCGCGAGGGCGTAGGCGCGGCCGCGATGCCGGGCGGGGTCGGCGGCGCCCGGATCGATCACCGTTTCGGCCAGCGCCGGCCCGTGGGCCTGCTTCAGGGCGAGGGCCAGGGCGAGGCTGGGCAGGCCGCCGCCGGCGATCAGGAGGCTGCGGCTGCCGGAGCGAGGCGTCTCGGCCGTCATCGGGGCGGATCTCCTAGGGGTCCAGCGCGGGACGCGTGGATTGGTTCGTCCGAAAAGCCTATGTCGCACGCGGGCAACGAACGGAAACCCCGCGGGTCATGACCGACGCCAACACCGACGCGATGACGGACGCCGTCGCCGAGCTGATCGCCATCCTCGACCTAGAGCGCCTGGAGGTCGACCTGTTCCGCGGCCAGAACCCTAAGACAGGCTGGCGGCGCGTCTTCGGCGGGCAGGTGGTGGCGCAGGCCCTGGTCGCCGCGACCCGGACGGTGCCCGACGACCGTCCCGCCCACTCCCTCCACGCCTACTTCATGCTGCCCGGCGACCCGCGCACGCCCATCGTCTATGAGGTCGAGCGGATCCGGGACGGGCGGAGCTTCACGACCCGCCGGGTCAAGGCGATCCAGCACGGGCGCGCGATCTTCGCCACGACGGTGTCCTATCAGGTCGTCGAGGAGGGGCTCACGCACCAGCCGGCGATGCCGGCGGTGGCCGGGCCCGAGGGGCTCCTCGACGGCAAGGCCCTGGCGGCGGCCGGCGGCACCGGGATGCCGGAGGCGATCGCCGCCTATTTCGGCCGCGAGCGGCCGATCGCGCTGCGGCCGGTCGATCTGAACCGCTATCTGCCCGCCGGCGCGGGCGGCCGGGCGCCGGACCCGATCTTCAATGTCTGGCTGCGCGCGGCCTCGGCGCTGCCGGACGATCCGGCACTCCACCGGGCCGTGCTGGCCTACGCGTCCGACATGACCCTGCTCGACGTCTCGCTGATCCCGCACGCGCGCTCGGTGTTCGACCCGACGATCCAGGCGGCGAGCCTCGACCACGCGCTCTGGTTCCACCGGCCCGTGAAGATCGACGACTGGCTGCTCTACGCCCAGGACAGCCCGGTCGCGGGCGGCGCGCGCGGCTTCGCCCGGGGCCAGATCTTCGACCGGGCCGGCAACCTCGTGGCGTCGGTGGCCCAGGAGGGGCTGATCCGCCCGACGCGGGATTAAATCGCGTTGCCGCGCGTGTGTTGCCGGCACGCAACGGGGCGAGATGCACGGAATTGGGCAGATTGCCTCGTCTTTGTGCGGCGGCGCGACCGGACCTGCCCGCTATCTGGCCGTATCGGGCTAATCGATGGGCAAAATGGCGACCGGCGAAAATGTTCCCGGCCAAGCTTGTCTGGCATAGTCCTTGAATAGCGGCCTTCGACCGCGGGTCATCCCGAGCCTGCGGACGGTCCGGGTCGGCTCGTCCCGCAGGTCGGGTGACGGCAACGGTTCCCGAGGACTTCGAAGGGGGCGTCGCCCATGAAAATCGTGATGGCCATCATCAAGCCGTTCAAGCTCGAGGAGGTGCGCGACGCGCTCACCGGAATCGGCGTGCACGGCCTGACGGTGACGGAGGTGAAGGGTTATGGCCGCCAGAAGGGCCACACCGAGATCTACCGCGGCGCGGAATACGCCGTCAGCTTCCTGCCGAAGCTGAAGATCGAGGTCGCCGTCGCCTCGGACCTGACGTCCAGCGTGATCGACGCCATCGCGGGGGCCGCGCGGACCGGCCAGATCGGCGACGGCAAGATCTTCGTGATGCCGCTGGAGAAGGCGGTGCGCATCCGGACCGGCGAGACCGACGCCGACGCCCTCTGATCCGCGGCCCGGTGCGCCCGGGCCCGCCGATCCCCAGACCTCCTGAAACACTACGGACTTGAGACCGGGAGCCACGTGCCCATGAAACTTCGTCATGCCCTCATGCTCGGCTTGGGAGGGGCGGCGATCGCCGCCCTCCTGATCGAGCCGTCCCTCGCGCAGACCCCGACACCGGAAGCCGCCTCGCCGCCGCCCTCGCCGATCCCCAACAAGGGCGACACGGCCTGGATGATGATCTCGTCGGCCCTGGTGCTGATGATGAGCATCCCGGGCCTCGCGCTGTTCTACGGCGGCCTCGTGCGCACCAAGAACATGCTGTCGGTGCTGACCCAGGTGTTCGCGATCGTGTCGATCGTCGGCCTGCTCTGGGTGTTCTACGGCTACAGCCTCGCCTTCACCAGCGGCGGCGGCCTCAACGACTTCGTCGGCGGCCTCTCGAAGGCCTTCCTGAAGGGCGTCGACGCGAACTCGACGGTCGCGACCTTCTCGAACGGCGTCGTGATCCCGGAATACGCCTATCTGTGCTTCCAGATGACGTTCGCCATGATCACGCCCGCGCTGATCGTCGGCGCCTTCGCCGAGCGGATGAAGTTCTCCGCGCTGGTGGTGTTCACGATCCTCTGGGTCACGATCATCTACTTCCCGATGGCTCACATGGTCTGGTACTGGGCCGGCCCGGACGCCGTCGGCAACGCCGCGAAGGCGCTGGCCGCCGCCACCGACGACGCCTCGAAGGCGACCGCCCAGGCGGCCCTCGACGCGGTCAACAAGGATGCCGGCTTCCTCTTCCAGAAGGGCGCCCTCGACTTCGCGGGCGGCACGGTCGTGCACATCAACGCGGGCATCGCCGGCTTCGTCGGCTGCCTGATCATGGGCAAGCGCATCGGCTACGGCCGTGACCTGCTCGCCCCGCACTCCCTGACCATGACGATGATCGGCGCCTCGCTGCTGTGGGTCGGCTGGTTCGGCTTCAACGCCGGCTCGAACCTCGAGTCCAACGGCACCGCCGCCCTCGCCATGCTCAACACCTTCGTGGCGACCTGCGGCGCCGCGGTGGCGTGGCTGTTCGCCGAGTGGGCCCTCAAGGGCAAACCGTCCCTGCTCGGCATGCTGTCGGGCGCGGTCGCCGGCCTCGTCGCGGTCACCCCGGCCTCCGGCTTCGCCGGCCCCATGGGCTCGATCGTGCTCGGCCTCGTCGCCGGCGTGGTCTGCTTCGTGATGTGCTCGACCGTGAAGAACGCGCTCGGCTACGACGACTCGCTGGACGTCTTCGGCGTCCACTGCGTCGGCGGCATCCTGGGCGCGCTGGCGACCGGCATCCTGGTCGACCCGAACCTCGGCGGCGTCGGCATCCCCGACTACACCTCGAAGCCGGGCGAGCTCGCGGTCGGTGCCTACGACATGATGAGCCAGCTCATCGTCCAGGCCGAGGCGGTCGGCCTGACGCTCCTGTGGTCGGGCATCGGCTCGGCGATCCTCTACAAGCTCGTCGACGTGACGATCGGCCTGCGCGTCACGCAGGAGGAGGAGCGCGAGGGTCTCGACATCGCCGATCACGGCGAGCGCGCCTACAACTACTGAGACGGAGGGCGCGGCCCCGCGGGGCCGCGTCCCCCGAACGAGAAAACCCCGGCTCCGTGAGGACCGGGGTTTTTTCGCGTCAGGCCGTCATCGCGAGCGCAGCGAAGCGACCCAGGGCAGCGCTGCGGTCGGAATCGGAGCGAAGCCCTGGATTGCTTCGCTCCGCTCGCAAAGACGATGCGGGGCGGCGACCGGGCATCGACCCCGAAGCATTCACGCCGCCCGCGTCAGCGCCGCCTTCTCCTCCGCGAAGGCCCAGTCGAGCCAGGGCGTCAGCGCTTCCAGATCCGAGGTCTCCACGGTGGCGCCGCACCAGATCCGCAGGCCCGCCGGCGCGTCGCGATAGGCGCCGATGTCGAGGGCGACACCCTCGCGGTCGAGGCGCTCGACGATCCCCGCCGCGTAGGCCGAGACCGCCGCGTCGCCGCGGGCGAGCACATCCGGATCGGCGATCACGAGGCAGACGCCCGTGTTCGAGTAGGTCGCGGGATCGGCGGCCAGCGGCGCGATCCAGGGCGTGCGCGCGACCCAGTCGTAGACGACCTTCGCGTTGGCGTCGGCCCGCGCGTGCAGCGCCTTCAGGCCGCCGATCCGCTCGGCCCAGTCCAGGGTGTCGAGGTAGTCCTCGACGGCCAGCATCGAGGGCGTGTTGATCGTGTCGCCCTTGAAGATGCCCTCGATCAGCTTGCCGTCCTTGGTGAGGCGGAAGATCTTCGGCAGGGGCCAGGACGGTGTGTGGCTCTCCAGTCGCGCCACGGCGCGGGGCGAGAGGATCAGCATGCCGTGCGCCGCCTCGCCGCCCATCACCTTCTGCCAGGAGAAGGTCACGACATCGAGCTTGTCCCAGGGCAGGGGTTGGGCGAAGGCCGCCGAGGTCGCGTCGCAGATCGTCAGGCCCTCGCGGTCGGCCGCGATCCAGTCGCCGTCCGGCACCTTCACGCCGGCCGCGGTGCCGTTCCAGGTGAAGACCACGTCGCTGTTCTTCGTGTCGATCGCCGCGAGGTCCGGCAGGATCCCGTAGGGCGTCTGGTGAATGCGCGGCGCGATCTTGAGCTGCTTCAGCGCGTCCGTGACCCACTCCTTGCCGAACGCCTCCCAGGCGGCGACCGCGACGGGCTTCGGCCCGAGCATCGTCCACATAGCCATCTCGACGGCGCCGGTGTCGGAGGCCGGCACGATGCCGATCCGGTAGTCGGACGGCACCTGCAGGACCGTGCGGGTCAGGTCGATCGCCCGGCCGAGCTTGGCCTTGCCGAGGGGGGAGCGGTGCGACCGGCCGAGGGCGGCGTCGGCCAGGGCGGCCGGGGTCCAGCCGGGGCGCTTGGCGCAGGGGCCGGAGGAGAAGTGGGGCACGCGCGGGCGCTGCGTGGGGCGGCTGGTCATGGCGGATCCATCCTTGCAGAGGGCCGCGCTCCCGGGGGAGGCGCGTCCCGGCTCGCGCATGCGCCGAAACCGGCCGGCTTGCAAGCGCCCGTCCCGGCGGCAGTCTTCGCGGCGCTGCCCCCGGTCGGGACACGGCCCCGGGCGGCGGGGAACAGTCGATTAATCCCGGCCCGTTAGCCTTAATGAGGTGCCGCGTAGCGTTTGAGGTGCGCCGATGACTTTCCACAGCGCCGCGATATTGGCGGTCTGGTCCGTTCTACTCTTGGTTATTGGGGCCTTAATTCCCCGCCTCCTGCAGGCGAGCCGGACACCGCGGCTGGTGCCGCAGCCGCTGCGGCTCGACCCGCCGGATTACGACCGCGACGGCCCGGTGATCGACCTCGAGCCGGCCTGACCGGGGCTGCCCCCGGGGCGCAGGTCCGGGCGCCGCTCGGCGGTGATCCGCTCGGCCTCCGCCCGCCGCCAGCGGGCGATGGCGGCGTGGTTGCCGCCGGAGAGGACGTCCGGGATCGCGCGGCCCTCCCAGTCGCGGGGGCGCGTGTAGTGCGGGTACTCGAGGAGCCCGCCCTCGAAGCTCTCCTCGACGCCGGATTCCACCTTGCCCATCACGCCGGGCAGCAGGCGCACGCAGGCGTCCAGAACCACCAGCGCGGCGATCTCGCCGCCGGACAGCACGTAGTCGCCGATCGAGACCTCCTCCAGGCCGCGCCCGGCGATGACGCGCTCGTCGACGCCCTCGAAGCGGCCGCAGACGATCAGCGCGCCCGGTCCCGCCGCGAGGTCGCGCACGCGGGCCTGGGTGAGCGGCCGGCCGCGGGGCGACATCAGCAGGCGCGGGCGCGGGTCGTCGGCCCCGGTCGCGGCGTCGTAAGTCGCGGCGTCGATGGCGGCGCCGAGCACGTCGCAGCGCAGGACCATCCCGGCCCCGCCGCCGGCCGGCGTGTCGTCCACCGAGCGGTGGCGGCCGAGGCCGTGCGCGCGGATGTTGCGGGCCTCCAGGGTCCAGTCGCCCCGCGCCAGGGCGTCGCCCGACAGGGACACGCCCAGCGGGCCCGGGAACATCTCCGGGTAGAGGGTGAGGATCGTGGCCCGCCAGGGCGTGTCCGCGCGCGTCATGGCGCTTGATGGCGCGCGGGGTGCGGCACGGTCAACGGGCCCGGCACCGTCGGCGCGCCCCGCGGGTTGTCGGCCATGATCTGCGCCCTCGCCCTCCTCGCGGCCGCTGCCGCCACCGCCGCCCTGGCCGGCCCGGCCCGCGCCGCCGAGCCGCTGGCGCCCCTGGGCGCGCCCGCCGCCGCCTTCCCCAGGCCCGACCGGCCCGTGGCCGAGATCGTCGCGCCGCGCTGGTCCTCGGAGGCCGAGCGCGACAGGGCGGGCGAGTTCGAGCAGGTGGCCGAGGGGATGGGCATCGCGCCCGGCGAGACGGTGGCGGATATCGGCGCCGGCAGCGGCTACTACGCGGTGCGGTTGAGCCCTCGGGTCGGGCCGCGGGGCCGCGTGCTCGCCGAGGACGTGACGCCGTCCTACCTGGCGGCCTTAGAGAAGCGGGTGAAGGCGCTCGGGAACGTCACGGTCGTGCGCGGCGAGCCGCACGACCCGCGCCTGCCCCCGGCCTCGGTGGACGCGGCGATCCTCGTCCACATGTACCACGAGATCACCCAGCCCTTCGGCCTGCTCCACAACCTCGCCGCCGCGATGCGCCCGGGCGCCCGGGTCGGGATCGTCGACGCCGACGCGATCCCGTCGCGGCACGGCACGCCGCCGGCGCTCCTGCGCTGCGAGCTCGCCGCCGCGGGCTACCGGGAGACCGGCTTCCGGCCGCTCGCGGACGGGGCCTACCTGGCAATCTTCGCGGCCCCCGCCCCGGAGGCGCGCCCGCGGCCGGAGACGGTCCGGCCCTGCCGCGACGACTCGACGGCGCGGTAGCGGCACCTCAGGAGCGCCAGCGCAGCTCGCGGCGCTCCAGCGGGTTGACGAACGGGCGCCCGTCGCGGGCCGATTCCAGGGCCTCGCGCTTCAGCCGGAAATACCATTGCGAGGGCAGGTCGCCCTGGCCGAACAGCACCATGGTGGGCTTGCGGTCGAGCCCGTCCTGCGCGTGCTGGAGCACCTGCTGGTCCTGGGTCAGGAACTGCCGCATCAGCGGGCGCGCGACCGGCTTGAGCAGGTTCAGGGCCGGCATGCTCCAGTAGAGGGCGTTGGTGAGCAGCGTCCGGTCCGGCGTCAGCGGCGTCGCGAAGGTGTAGTTCGCCACCCGCTTCTCCCCCGCGCGGATGCGCTCCAGCCGCACGCCGGGCAGGCGGAACTCGATCTCGACCTCGGGGATGCCGCCGAGCAGGCGGTAGACCGGCGAGCTCGTCGTGGTCGCGTGGCTCGTCATCACGAAGCCGTGCGGCACCGGCTGGAAGGTCTTCACCTTCTCGCGGAGCTGCTTCGAGGGCCGGAACCACCACGAATCGTGGACGAAGGCGACGTGCCCGGGATCGACGAGGCTCAGCGTCGTCAAGTCGAAGGAGGCCTCGACCTCCAGCTCGACCACGAGGGATCCGGCGGGCTCGAAATCCAGCGCCGGCACCTCCGGCACCGCGCCGGCGGCCGGGCCGAGATGCGGGTTGACCCAGAGGAAGCCGGCGCTCTCCCGCACGGGGAAGCGCTGCACCTGGATGCGCGAGAAGTCGGCGGCGTCGTGCTCCGACAGGGTCGGGACGTCGCGGCAGCGCCCGTCGGTGCCGAAGCGCCAGCCGTGGAACGGGCACATCAGGGTGTCGCCGTCGAACCGGCCCTTCGACAGGGCCATGCCGCGGTGAGGGCAGCGGTCGCGCAGCGCGAAGGGCGCGCCGTCGGGGGCGCGGCCCAGGACGATCTGCTCGCCGTTCAGCGCCACAGCCCGCAGGGCCGACCGGCCGCCCACCCTGCCGAGGCTCCGGGACTGCCCGACGCAGTACCACGCGTTGCCGAGCGGCTGGCGCATCGCGTCGGGATCGAGCGCGGCCTCGTCGGCGGGGCGCGGCGGGTTGGCGAAGGGCGCGTTCAAGGCGGTTCGGGCAGACCTCGGGGCGCCCGTCATACGCCCGGCCGCCGGGACGGGGAAGCGCCGGGCCGGGGAGGACAAACGGGCGCAGGCGCGGGGCTTCACAAGCCGGGCGCGGCCACCTACCTTCGCCTCACCCGCAACCAACGAAAGGAGGTGATCCAGTGTCTCATTGTCATCAGCCGTGTGTCTCGGCTCATCGGACCTGGACCGTCGCCTCCGGCGCGTCGCTCTAAGACGCGTCAGAGACCCGATCTCGGGACAGTTCCGCCGGACAACACGGTTCGGCAATGGAAGGGCCACCCTCTCGGGTGGCCCTTCGGCGTTTCAGGATCCGGACATGCGGTCGGCGCCGCTCAGCGCCGCTCAGCGCCGCTCAGCGCCGCTCAGCGCCGCTCAGCGCCGCTGGGACTGGAACAGCGGCTGGGCCAGCGCCTCGGTCCGGGCGCGCCACAGGTCGCGCTCCTCGCGCAGGGCGTCGCGCTCGCCGGCCAGGGTCAGCCGCTCGGCCCGCAGGGCGTCCCGCTCGGCGATCGCCCGGTCGCGCTCGGCGCGCAGCTCCTCGCGCTCGGCCCGGAAGCGCTCCCGCTCGCCGCGGAACTCCTCGCGCTCGACGCGGACGTCCTCCTGCTCGGCCCGGAGATCCTCCAGGGAGCCGATCTCGTCGCGGATATGCTCACGGAGCGTCCGGATCTCGTCGGCCAGGATGGTCTGCAGCTCGTCCTGGCGCTCGGCCTCGACGCGGAGCCTGGCCTTCAGCATCAGGTTCTCGGCCATCAGCTCGGCGATGTCGGGATCCTCGGCGGCGGCCCGCGGCGCCTCGGGGGCCGGGACGACGCGGGGCGACCACGCCGTCTCCCCGCCGCGAGGCCGCTTCGCCTCGGGCAGGGTCTCCTCGGGCCGGGCATCGCCGCGGGCCTCGGCCGGCGCCTGGGCCTTCATCGCCGTCAGCCAGTCGCGGAGCGGACCGGTCGCGGGAAAGCTGCCGGACTCGGTCGGCGAGTGAGAGCGGGCGGGTTCCGACATCGGCGGGCGTCCTGATCGAATATGGCCCGAAGACAATCCCAACATGCTTAACGATCGGTAAAAGTTAACACCGATCGGCGGCCCGTTTCGGCACCGCCGCGGCGCCGGGCCGGCCGAAAAATTGACTTTCCGGCCGGCTGCCGCTACGCCCCGGCCTCCCGATCCGTAGCAGATCGACCGATGCCAAGCCGACCGGTCCCGCGAGGCCGGAGGTCAACGCCCGACAGCGCGTCCGCGCCCTCGGGCGCGATGGGCGTTGGCCGATATGCGAGGACGGGATCCGCCGGCCGAGGCACCCGCATGACGCGAGATCAAGAAGCGTTGAAGATCGAGGACGCGATCAACGAGACCTGCCCGTGGTCGGGCAAGCCGATCTCGGCGGACTCGCTGACGCTCTACAACGGCGCCGTGGTGGGCTTCTGCAACCCGGACTGCCGGGACAAGTTCGCCAAGGCTGTGCGCGGCTTCGAGGCCGCCCTCCAGGCGCGCCGCGTCGAGCGCGCCGGGCTCGAGCAGTAACGGCGGGGCGTCAGGAACATGTTCGAAGGCCTGTCCGACCGCCTCTCCGGCATCCTCTCGGGGCTCACCCGTCGCGGTGCCCTGACCGAGGCCGACGTCACCGCCGCCATGCGCGAGGTGCGCCGCGCCCTGCTGGAGGCCGACGTCGCCCTCGAGGTGGTCCGCGGCTTCACCGACCGGGTGAAGGAGAAGGCCGTCGGCGCCGTTGTGCTCAAGTCGGTGACGCCCGGCCAGATGGTCGTGAAGATCGTCAACGACGAGCTCGTGGCGATGCTCGGCACCGACGCCGAGACCGTCGATCTCAACGCCCCCGCCCCGGTGCCGATCCTGATGGTCGGCCTGCAGGGCTCGGGCAAGACCACGACCACCGCCAAGATTGCCCGGCGCCTCTCCGACCGCGAGAAGCGCAAGGTCCTGCTCGCCTCGCTCGACACCCGCCGCCCGGCCGCCATGGAGCAGCTCGCGGTGCTGGCCAAGCAGGTCGGCGTGGAGAGCCTGCCGATCATCGCCGGCCAGTCGGCGGTGCAGATCGCCAAGCGCGCCATGGACGCGGCCCGCCTCGGCGGCTTCGACGTGGTGATGCTCGACACCGCCGGCCGCACCACGGTGGACGAGGGCCTGATGGCCGAGGCCGCCGAGGTGAAGGCCGCGACAAGGCCCCACGAGGTGCTGCTCGTCGCCGACGCGCTCACCGGCCAGGACGCGGTCAACACCGCCCGCGCCTTCGACCAGCGGCTCGGCGTCACCGGCATCGTGCTGACCCGCATGGACGGCGATTCCCGCGGCGGCGCGGCGCTGTCGATGCGCGCCGTCACCGGCAAGCCGATCAAGCTCGTCGGCGTCGGCGAGAAGGTCGACGCGCTGGAGGAGTTCCACCCGGCCCGCGTCGCCAACCGCATCCTCGGCATGGGCGACATCGTCTCGCTCGTCGAGAAGGCCGCCGAGACCATCGACCACGAGCAGGCGCTCCGCACCGCGGAGAAGATGCGCAAGGGCAAGTTCGACCTCGAAGACTTGTCCATGCAGCTCGCCCAGATGGAGAAGATGGGCGGCATCGGCGGCCTGATGGGCATGCTGCCCGGGATGGGCCAGATCAAGAAGCAGGTCGAGGGCGCCAACCTCGACGAGAAGATGTTCAAGCGCCAGCGGGCGATCATCTCTTCGATGACCCCGCAGGAGCGGAAGAACCCCGACCTCCTCAAGAACAGCCGCAAGAAGCGCATCGCGGCGGGCTCGGGGGTCGACGTCTCGGAGATCAACAAGCTCCTGAAGATGCACCGGACCATGGCCGACATGATGAAGGCGATGGGCCAGGGCAAGCGCGGGATCGGGCAGGCGCTCGGCTCCATGTTCGGCCTGGGCGGCGGGATGGGCGGTGGAATGCCCGGTCTCCCGCCCGGCATGCCGGAGCCGACGCCGGAGCAGATCGCGCAGCTCGAGAAGCAGTTCGGCGGCAAGCTGCCGCCGATGCCGCCGGGCCTGGGCGGGGGCGGGATGCCCAAGCTTCCCGGACTTCCGGGCCTCGGCGGTCCGAAGCTGCCGGGTCTCGGTGGGTTCATGCCGGGGAAGAAGAAATGAGCGTGCTCGCGGCCCAGGCCGTCGATCCCGAACTCGCGCGCCTGCGGGACAGCATCGACAATTTCGATGCGGCGCTGATCCACCTCCTCGCCGAGCGTTTCCGCTGCACGCAGCGGGTCGGCGAGCTCAAGGCCCGAAAGGGGATCCCCCCTTCCGATCCGGACCGGGAGGCCCGTCAGGTCGCCCGGCTCCGCAAGCTCGCGGTCGAGGCCAAGCTCGACCCCGACTTCGCCGAGAAGTTTCTGGCCTTCGTGGTCAAGGAAGTCATTCGGCACCACCAGTCGATCAAGGCGGACCACGAGTCCCAGATCGAGCAACAGCGAAAGTAGTCAGACCATGGCCCTCAAGATCCGTCTCACCCGCGGCGGCGCCAAGAAGCGCCCCTACTACCGCATCGTCGTCGCCGACGCCCGCGCCCCGCGCGACGGCCGCTTCATCGACAAGGTCGGCGCCTACGACCCGATGAAGGCCAAGGACGATCCGGCCCGCATCGTGCTCGACAACGAGAAGATCCAGAGCTGGCTCGCCAAGGGCGCGCAGCCGACCGACCGCGTCCTGCGCTTCCTCGACCAGGCCGGCCTCGCCAAGCGCCCGACCCGCAACAACCCGCAGAAGGCCGAGCCGGGCGAGAAGGCCAAGGAGCGCGCCGCCAAGCGCGCCGAGAAGGCCGCCGCTCCCGCCGAGGACGCCGCCGCGTAAGGCGCACCGGTCATGGCGCGCCGCCCCGCAGGTCCCACCTCCCGCGACGGCGGCCGCCGAGGCCGCACGAGCTCGGCGATCGGCAAGATTGCGCCCGACGCGGCGACCTCGCCCAAGGCACCGGCCCCCAGGCCGGCGCCGCTGCCCGTGCCGCCCGATCCGAGCCTCGTCCTGCTGGGCGAGTTCGGGCGGGCGCACGGCCTCAACGGCGAGGTCCGGCTCAAATCCTACACCGGCGATCCGCAGGCGATCGCCGGCTACGGAACCCTTCTGACGGCCGACGGCCGGACGCTGACGCTCGCCGACGTGCGTCCCGCCCCCGGCCCGTCGCCCGACATGCTGATCGCCCGGGTGAAGGGCGTCTCGGGCCGCAGCGCCGCGGAGGCGCTCAACCGCGTGGCGCTGTACGTTCCCCGCGACCGTCTGTCCGCGCCCGAGGACGACGACGAGGTCTACGCCGCCGACCTGATCGGCGCCGCGGCGGTGGACGAGGCCGGGACCCTGATCGGGACGATCGTGGCCGTGCCGAATTACGGCGGCGGCGATCTCCTGGAACTGCGACCGCCGAACGGCGGCGCCACGGCGCTCCTGCCCTTCACGAAGGCCTTCGTGCCGGTCCTCGACGTGGCGCAGCGCCGCGTCACCGTGGCCGCGCCGGAGGACCTGTTCGCGGCGCCGGGCGAGAAGCCCGCCGACGATCCGGGCTAGGGGCGGCCGGCCCGTCGCGCAGGCGGGGCGTCCGGCGTCCGGGCAGTGCCCCGGCCGCGACCGCCCTCAGTGCCCCCCGGCCGGCGCCCCGCCGCCGAGCTTGACACTTTTCAGGCTCAGGGCCAGCGGGACCGCGCAGGCGGCGACGAGGCCGAGCACCCAGAACACGTCGATATAGGCCCAGTAGGCCACCTGCGTGCTGAGCACGCTCCCGATCCACGCCGTCGCCTGGTTCTGGGCCTCGACGCCGGCGTAGCCGTGCTCGGAGAAGTACTGCGTCGCCTGCCGCATGGTCTCCTGGTAGGCTGGCGCGGCCGGGTTGACGCTCTCCACCAGGCGGCTCTGATGGAACTGGCTCCGGTAGGCCAGGATGTTCTGCGCCAGCGAGACGCCCATCGAGCCGCCGACGTTGCGAGCGACGTTGATCAGCGCCGAGGCCTGATCGGTCTGGTCCTTGCGGATCCCCTCGTACGAGGCCGAGGTGATCGACAGGAACACCATCGGCAGGCCGATACCGATATAGACCCGCGACCACGCGAAGAACGCGAAGGTCGTGCTGCCGTCGATCCGCGTCAGGTCGTACATGCCCAGCGCCACGATGGTCATGCCGATGGCGATCAGCCATTTCGGCTGGACGTAGGACGAGACCCGGCCGGTGAGGAACATCATCACCACCGTGACGATGCCGCCCGGGCCGAGGACGAGGCCCGACAGGGTGGCGGTGTAGCCGTAATATTCCTGCGTGATCTGCGGGATGAACTGCGTGGTCGCGATCAGGATCGCTCCGGTGAACATCATCACCAGGAAGCACGAGCCGAACTGCCGGTTGCCGATGAGGCGGAGATCGACGGCCGGGTTCTCGCGGGTCAGCAGCCACGGGATCATGGCGATGAACGAGACGACCATCAGCACGCCGGACACGTTCATCAGCGTCGAGGTGCCGAACCAGTCCTTCCGCTGGCCCTCGTCGAGGATCACCTCCAGCGAGCCGAGGAACAGGGCGACCAGCACGAAGCCGACGATGTCGAAGCGGATGCCCTTGCGCACCAGGGCGCGGCGCTCCTTCTTGGCCGCGTCGCTGTCCTCGATCAGCCAGTACATCAGCCCGAGGGCGATCACGCCCACCGGCCCGTTGATCAGGAAGCACCAGTGCCAGGAGGCGTTGTCGGAGAGCCAGCCGCCCAGCGTCGGGCCGATCACCGGTGCCACCACGATGGCGACCCCGTAGAGCGCGAAGGCCTGGCCGCGCTTCGCCGGCGGGAAGGAATCGGCCAGGATCGACTGCGCGAGCGGTGCCATGCCGCCGCCGCCGAGCCCCTGCATCACCCGGAACAGCAGCAGCGATTCCAGGCTCCAGGCGAAGCCGCACAGGATCGACGAGACGGTGAACAGCGCCACCGACCACATGAAGAACGCCTTGCGGCCGTAGCGCTTGGCCAGGAAGCTCGACGCCGTCAGGGTGATCGCGTTGGCGACGAGATAGCTCGTCACCACCCAGGCGGCCTCATCGGGGCCGACCGCGAGGCCGCCCGAGATGTAGCGCAGGGCCACGTTGGCGATGGTGGTGTCGAGCACCTCCATGAACGTCGCCAGCGCGACCACGCCGGCGATCAGCCACGGATTGTGGCCGCCCGGCGCCTTCCCGGACGCGGCCCTGCCGCCTGCCGCCTTGCCGCCTGCCGCCTTGCCCGCACCCGGCCTACGCCCGGGCGCGGCCGCGCTCCCCCGGCCGGCCACCGCGCTCACCGCACCGTGACGGTCGGGACGATCGACATGCCCGGGCCGATCGACACGTCCGTCGGCCAGGTCTTGACCACGATCTTGACCGGGATGCGCTGGGTCACCTTCACGTAGTTGCCGGTGGCGTTCTGCGCCGGCAGCAGGCTGAAGGCCGTGCCCGAGCCCGGCTGCACCGAGGCCACCGTGCCCTGGATCTTGCGGCCGGGATACGCGTCGATCTCGATGTCGACCGGCTGGCCCGGCCGCATGTCGGTGATCTGCGTCTCCTTGAAGTTCGCCGTCACCCAGATGTCGTCGGGCACGAACATCGCCAGGGTCTGGCCGGCCTGGGCGAGCTGGCCGACGCCGCCGGTGAGCCGCACGACGCGGCCGGCCTGCACGGCGCGGACCGTCGTGTAGCCGAGGTTCAGCTCGGCCTGCTCGACCTGCGCCCGGTCGCGGCCGAGCTGCGCCTGGGTCGAGGCCTTCTGAGCCTGGAGCGAGCCGACCTGCTTCTGCGCGGCGACCACGCTGGCATTGGCGCTCTGGACCGCCGCCTGCCGCTGCTGCAGCGTCGAGGTCGCCGACTGCGACTGCTGGACCGAGCCGGAGCCGCGCTCGGCGAGGTCCTTGTAGCGGGCCGCGTCCTCCTGGGCGAACTTCAGCGCCGCCTCGGCGGTGGCGACCTGCGCCTTGGACACTTCGATGTTGGCGTACTGCGCCTGGATCTGCGCGTCGATGTTCTTGATGCCGGCCTCGTCGGCGGCGACCTGCGCCTTCGCCTGGTCGAGGGCGATGTCGTAGTCGCGCTGGAAGACCTGGAAGAGGATCTGGCCGGCCTCGACGTGCTGGTTGTCGGTGACCGGCACGTCCACGAGGTAGCCGCCGACCTTCGGCTGGATCGAGATGCTGCGCGCGTCGACGAAGGCGTCGTCGGTGCTCTCGTAGGGGTGCATGTAGAGCAGCCAGTAGAAGAACACGCCGACGCAGAGCGCGACGACCGCGAGCCCGCCGAGCAGGAACGCGAGCGGGTGGCGCCGCAGGACGCTCGGGCGCCGCGCCTCGTCCCCGTCGTCGTCGGAATCCGCCGCGTCGTCGCCGGCCTGCCCGTCCTGCGCCTCGGGCGCGCCGTCGGCCTCGTCCGCGCCGGGCTTGCGCGCGGTCTCGCGGTCGGTCTCGAGGTCCGCGGCCGGCGCGGCGCGGTTGAGATCGAGCACGTCGCGCTCGCGCGCGACGGCCCGGCCGTCGGCCGGCCGCGGGCGCGCCTCGTCCTCGGAGAGGTGCCGCTGATCGTCGAACATGGAAAGTCGTCGCCCGATGGGCCGGCCACCCGGGGGTGACCGGGCTTGTCGCATCGCCCGCCTCAGGCAGCAAAAGCCGGCCGCAGGCCCAAGGTTCCACGCGCGGATCAGCCCGCCTAGGAACGCATGCCGCACTGCGGCGTTCTGCGCCCGGAACCTTTGCCGTTCCCGGCCTCAAGGCCCAGGAGTTCGCCATGACCAGCAGCCCATCCCCGACGCCGAACCGCCCCGGTTCCGGCCCCGCGACCACCCCCACCGGCATCCCGCTCGTCGGCGCGGCGCGCCTCGACGCCATGAGTGCGGCCCTGGCGCGGAACTGGTGGCTCGTCGCCCTGCGCGGCGTCATCGCGGTCCTGTTCGGGGCGATCGCGTTCATCGCGCCGGGCGCCTTCGTGCTGTCCCTGGTCCTGTTCTTCGCCGCCTACATGCTCGTCGACGGCGTCGTCGCCGTCGTCGGCGCGGTCCGGGCCGCGCAGCGCCACGAGCGCTGGGGCTTCATGCTGGTCGAGGGCCTCGTCGACATCGTGGTGGGCGTCGCTGCGGTGCTGGTGCCGGCTGCGGCCGTCTGGGCATTCGTGCTGCTGCTCGCCGCGTGGGCGCTGGTCACCGGCGGCCTGATGATCGCCGCCGCCTTCCGCCTGCACCTCCATTACGGGCGCTGGTGGCTGGGCCTCGGCGGCGTGGTGTCGATCCTGTTCGGCCTCGCGCTGCTCATCAACCCGGGCATGTCGGCCCTGGTGCTGACGTGGTGGATCGGCTCCTACACCTTCGCCTTCGGCATCCTCCTGCTGATCCTGGCCTTCAAGCTGCGCGCCCAGCACGGCGCCGTCGGTCCGGGAGCGCCGCTCGGCCGGTGAGCCGGCCGGGACCGGATCGTGCCCCGTGGCCCGATCCACACGGTGGCGGCGCGATCGACGCGCCGCCCGTCCCGCGACCCAACGGCTGCGGGACACCGCGACGGATGCGGCTTAGAAGGCTCGGTCGGCCGGATCGGCCGGTCCCGGAACACGCACCACGATGACGCCCGACGCGCCGGAACGCGCCCCGGCCGACGGGCCGAAACCGCCGAAGCCGGACCCTGCCGCCGACGCCCCGGACCCGCGGCTCGCCGCCCGGGAGGCCGGGCGGGCCGCGCGCGACCTCGCGCGCCATCTCCGGACCCTCCTTGCCGCGGCCGGGCTCGGCCTCGCGCGGACCGGCCGGGCCCTGTCGGCGCGCGCGGCGGAGCGCGCGGCGCGGGCGCGACGGGCACCGGCGGAGCGCCCGCCCGCCGTCGAGGAGACGGACGCGCGCGCCCTGAACCGGCGTTCCCGGCCGATCCTCGGCCGCCGGCACCCGGCCCTGCTCGCCGCCGCCCTGGTGGTCCTGCTGCCGGCCCTGGCGCTGGCGATCTACCTGTTCGCGGCCTTCGTGAGCCTGCCGCGGCTGGGCGGCGCCGTGGTCGAGACCGGCCAGCGGGCGATCACCGTCGAGGCCGACGACGGCCGGGTCTTCGCCACCCGCGGCAGCTTCCGCGGCCAGAAGCTCACCGCGGCCGACCTGCCGCCGCACCTCGCCCAGGCGATCGTAGCGATCGAGGACCGCCGCTTCTACAGCCACTGGGGCATCGACCTGCGCGGCCTCGCCCGGGCGGCGTGGCGCAATCTCCGCGGCGGCGGCGTGCGCGAGGGCGGCTCGACCATCACCCAGCAATATGTCCGCCTGACCTCCCTCAACCAGGAGAAGACGCTCTGGCGGAAGGTGCAGGAAGCCTTCCTGGCGCTGCGGGTCGAGTCGACCATGAGCAAGGACGCGATCCTGCTCGGCTACCTCGACTCCGCGTATTTCGGCGCCGGCGCCTACGGGGCGGACGCGGCGGCGCGGCGCTACTTCGGCAAGCCCGCCAAGGCGCTGAACCTGCCGGAATCGGCGATGCTGGCCGGTCTGGTGCGGGCGCCATCGCAGCTCGCCCCGACCCGCAACCTCGGGGGCGCCAAGGAGCGCGCCGACGTGGTGCTCCAGGCCATGGTCGAGACCGGCGCGATCTCGCAGGCCGAGGCCGACGCCGCGCGCAAGCAGAGCGTGACCCTGAAATCGCCCCCCGAGGCGCCGCCCGGCACCAACTACTTCCTCGACATGATCGCGGGCGACGTGAAGCGCCTCGCCGGCACCGACGGCGACATGACGGTGCGCTCGACCCTCAACCTCGACCTGCAGAGCCTCGCCGAGGGCGTCGTGGCCCGCCGCCTCGACAAGGACGGCGCCCGCCGCAAGGTCGGCCAGGCCGCCATGGTGGTGCTGTCGAAGGAGGGCGCGATCCTCGCCATGGTCGGCGGCCGCGACTACGAGGACAGCCAGTTCAACCGCGCCGTCCAGGCCAAGCGCCAGCCCGGCTCCCTGTTCAAGCTCCTCGCCTACCTGACGGCCTACGAGAAGGGCTACACGCCGGAATCCGTGATGGTCGACCGCCCGGTCCAGATCGGCGACTGGCAGCCCGAGAACGACGACGGCCGCTACCGGGGGCCCGTGCCCCTGCGGACCGCCTTCGCGCTGTCGATCAACACCGTGGCGGCCCAGCTCGGGCAGGATGTCGGCATCCCGGCGGTGATCGCCACCGCCCGCAAGCTCGGGATCCAGTCGGACCTGCCCAACGTGCCGAGCCTCGTCCTCGGCTCGGGCGCCGTGAGCCTCCTGGAGATGACCCGCGCCTACGGCTCGGTCCTGTCCGGGCGCACCCCGCTCCAGTCCTACGGCATCCAGGCGATCCGCGGGGCCGCGCCGCAGCCGCTCTACGTCCGCGCCGACGCGGCCCCGGGCCCGATGCTGGCGCAGGAGCCGCGCACCATGATGCTCGACTCGCTGCAGGCGGTGGTGGAATCCGGCACCGGCCGCGCCGCGCGGGTGCCCGGCCAGATCATCGGCGGCAAGACCGGCACGAGCCAGGATTTCCGCGACGCGTGGTTCGTCGGCATGACCCCCGACCTCGTGGTCGGGATCTGGGTCGGCAACGACGACGACAGCCCGATGAACCGCATGTTCGGCGGCGAGATGCCGGCCGGGATCTTCCACGACTTCGTCCAGCGGGCCGCCGAGAAGCTCGCGAAGGGCAAGGCCCGCCTCTCGGCGGAGCGGGCCGAGCCGGCCCGGGCCGCCGCCGCGCCCGCGGCCGAACCCGTCGCGGCCGGCGAGGTCCGCGGCGTGCCGGAGGTGATCGATACCGGCACCCTCAACCTGCGCGGGCGGGTCGTGCGCCTCCTCGGCGTGGTCGGCGAGCGCGGCCATCTCGCCCGCCAGCTCGCCAGCTACCTGCGCCGCCGCGAGGTGGTCTGCACCGGCCTGTCCGACGGGGCCACGGCCCGCTGCCGCATCGAGGGCGACGACCTCGCCGGGCTGATCCTGGCCGCGGGCGGCGCCCGCGCCTCCGAGGACGCCCCGCCGGACCTCCTGGGCGCGGAGGAGCAGGCGCGCGCCGAGCGGGTCGGGCTGTGGGGCCGGTGAGGCGCTAGCCTGCCCCGAGCTTCGCCAGCGTCCGCGGGTCGGGGACGCCGTCGAAGTAGCGCGCCAGCGCGTCGGCGAAGACCGGCTCGCCCGGCACGGCGCGGGCGAACAGCGTCATGCTGGAGCGGAACTTCAGATCGTCGGGCGAGCCGAAGATCGCGTGGGCCGAGCGCCCGGCGACGGCGTTGACGGCCGCCGTGCAGGCGCGCAGGCGCGCGCCGAGCACCGGGTGCGCCGCGTAGGCCTGCGCCTCCGCGAGAGACCCGATGGCGTAGCGCTGCGCCATCGGGCTCGCGCCGAGCCCGGCGATCTGCGGGAAGATGAACCACATCCAGTGGCTGCGCTTGTCGCCGGCCTGCAACTCCGCCAGGGCGCGCCCGTAGACGCCCTCCTGCGCGGCGACGAAGCGGCCGAGGTCGTAGGTGTCGCTCATGCGCGGCTCCGTTGTTCCGGTCCCGCACCGTCAACCGCGCGGCGCCCGCGGGGATGCAGGCGCGGGTCCGGAGTGCCGCTGACGCCGCGCCGGGATTGGTGTAAGCGCCGCCCATGCTCGCAACGCTCGTCGCCTTCATGGTCGCGAACCCGGCGATGAGCCACGCCCTGACGGCGATCCCCGAGACCGCCGGAATGGCGGCCGTTCTGATCCTGCTGCGCAGTCCCCGACCGGAAGGCGTCGCGGCGCTCGTGGTCTCGACCTACTATTACGGCCGCGAGGCCGGGCAGCGGGAACACGTCCTCAAACACGCGGGCTGGGACGCCGTTCAGGCGCATCTCGGCGCCGAGTTCCTGTACGGCTGGTCCCTGCCGAATCTGCAGCAGTGGGTGGCGCCGACCTGCGCGGCCTGGGCGGTCGCGGCCGCGATCTATCTGGTCCGGTCGCGGATGGCGCGGGCGGCTCCGCCGGGTGCCCGGCTCAGGCGCGGGTGAACGGTCCGTCCGACGGCCCGATCTCGCTCCGGTCTCCGAGGAGCCGCCGGCCCGAGGCGATGATCTGGACCGTCTCGCGGCTGGAGCACTGGCGCCGCGCCAGGGCCTCCAGGTCGCGCAGGTAGTCGATGAGGGGACCACGCTGCTTGTCGGCTCGGCCGATCACCGGCTCGACCTTGGCGGTCACGAGGCCGCCGACCGTGTCCCAGAACTCCGCCGGTTGGATCGCGGCGTCGCCCATCGCAGGCTCGTGCATCCCCGGTCTCCGCTGTGCTCGCACCACTCTTGTCGAGCGTTTCGGCCGCCGGCGCATTGACCCATGTTGAAGACGCTCCTCCGGAGCGCGGGGCTCGCGGCATCGTCATCCGCGCGCCGGGCGATCCGGCGGGGCAGCATCCGGTGCGCCGCCCCATAATGGACCGCGCCACCGCGCGCGTTTCGGATCGACCGCAGGGAGCCCGCATGCCCGCCGACGACGTCCCAACCCGCGATGCCCGCGCACCCGAGCCCGCACGGACGCGCGCGCCCCCGGCCGGGGAGAGCCGCCTCCGCTCGATCGCCAAGGCCGTGAGCTGGCGCGTCGTCGGGAGCCTCGACACACTGCTGCTGTCCTACCTGTTCACCGGCAGCGTGCTGGTCGCCGGCTCGATCGCCTCGACCGAGACCGTGACCAAGACCGTGCTGTACTACCTCCACGAGCGCGGCTGGGGCCTGATTCCCCTCGGTCGCGCCTGAGATCCGTCCGGGAGGCCGCGTTGCCCGCCAGCTCCGCCCCGCCGCCCGGCGGCCTGACATCCTCGAGAGCCCGAACCGGAGAGAGCCGCATGCCGCAGATCACCGTCGGAGGACTCGGCCTCCGCTACCACCTCGCGGGCCCGGAGGACGCCCCGGTCGTCGCTTTCTCGAACTCGCTGGGGGCGACCCTGGAGATGTGGGACGCGCTGGTGCCCGCGCTGACGGGGCGTTACCGGACGCTGCGCTACGACACGCGCGGCCACGGCGGGTCGGAGACGCGCGACCGGCCGGTCGCGATCGCGGATCTGGCCGGCGATCTCGCGGGCCTTCTGGACGCCCTCAGCATCGGACGCGCCCATCTCGTCGGCCTCTCGCTCGGCGGGATGACCGTGCAGGCGCTGGCGAGCGCCGATCCCGGACGCGCGCTCAGCGCCACCCTGATGGCGACGGCGGCCTTCCTGCCGAGCCTGCAGAGCTGGGACGAGCGCGCCGCGACCGTGCGCGCCCAGGGGACGGCGGCCGTGGTCGAGGCGACGCTGGGGCGCTGGTTCACGCCGGGTTTCGCGGAGCGCGCCCCCGAGACGGTGCGGGCTGTCCGCGAGCGATTCCTGGCCTGCGATCCGGCCGGCTACGCGGTGTGCTGCGGGGCGATCGGGCGCATGGATCTCCGTCCGGCGCTCGGAGCCATCACCGCGCCGACCCTGGTGATCGCCGGCCGCGACGATCCCTCGACGCCCCCGGCCATGGCCGAGGAGATCTGCGGCGGCATCGCCCAGGCCGAACTCGTCGTGCTGCCCCGGGCGGCGCACCTGCTCGCCGTCGAGCGCGCCGAGGCGGTCGGCGGCTACCTGCGCGCCTTCCTCGACCGCGCCGCGCCGGGCGCGTAGGCGGGCCGCGGCGGCGCCGTCCCGTCAGTCGCCCGAGCGTCCGGGACCGCGCGCCGCTTCAGTGGCAGGCGATCCCGACATCGGCGGGCGACATCCCGCGCGCCAAGCGCCGCCCGGTCCGCAGCAGCGCCTGCCCGAGCAGCGACACGGTCAGCGCGTCGCCGTCCTGCTCGGCCAGCCGATAGGCCGCGAGCAGGGCGTCGCCGAGATCGCCGAGCGTTGCCGTCGGCTCCGCGTCCGCGCGCTCCGGCCGGCTCTCGGCAATCCGGTCGCGTCCGTCCGCCGCCGCCGCGCCGTGCGGTCCCTCGGTCAGCGCGACCGGTCTCGCGCGGCGTCTCGCGTTGCCGTCGTCCTCTGGTGAGCCGTTCCGCATCGTCTTGGTCCCTCAACCACCTCGAGGGTGCACCTACAGGTTGCGGACCGTCAACTCCCTCCGATCGCGCCCGGCGAGCGGTCGAGCGTCGCAGCCGCGGCGGCGGCCGGACTGGGTGTCGTACTGAGTGTCGGACGGGGTGTCGGACGGGGTGTCGGATGTTCCGCAGGCCGCGGGAGCGGCCGGAGCCCGCAGAACAATCGCCGCGATCCACAACTTTTACGTGCAGATCCCATGGATCGGCCCGTCCGGGCGAAGGTTCAGGGTCGCCATGAACGCAGCAAGGCCCCCGCGGTCAGCACCGCGGAGGCCTCGCTCATCCACGCTCCATCAGGAGCGCGCGGACGGTTTTACTTGATGAGGGCCAGGAGAGCCTTGCCGGCCTTGGAGTTCAGCTCCTTGGCGTCGAGGGTGCCGTCGTTGTCCGGGTCGGCCAGCTTGAAGCGCTCGCCGACGGCCGCGAGGTACTCCTTCTTGTCGAGCGTGCCGTCGCTGTCCGGATCGGCCTGCTTCACGCCGGAGGCGCTCAGGCGGCCCTTCAGCTCCTTGGCGTCGAGGGTGCCGTCGGCGTCCTTCTCGAGACGGTCGAAGGTCGCCGAGGCCACCGCCTCCACTTCCTTCATGTCGACGGTGCCGTCGTTGTCGGTGTCGATCATCTTGACGGCGCTCGCCCCGCTCATCGGCTTGGCGAAAGCGGCCGGAGCGGAGAGGCCGCACACCGCGAGGGTGACCGCCGCGAAGCCACTGATGAAACGTGAGGTCATTGCCAGATGCTCCCGAAATTTAATGCTCGATCTTCCTAGTCTCCGACTCACCGTGCCGCAAGTGCGAAATTCGACCCTGTGGGTTGCGTGCTGTCCCGGGTCGCGCTTCGGAGACGCGGCATAGAAAAAGGGGCCGGCGCGAGCCGACCCCCGAAGAGAGCGCACAATCGCCGGCAGGCGATTCGCGCGGTGATTCAGTATCCGTAGCCGCGTCGCGTCACCGGGCGGTCGTCGTCGAACCGCTGGCGCCGGTAGAGACGATCCTCGTCATAGGCGCGGTCGCGCCGATACTCTTCGCGGCGGAAGTCGCGATCCCGCTGGGCGCGGGAGCGCAGGTCGACACTCGGCCCGTCGGGACCGATATCGATTCGCTGCGCCGCAGCGGGGACGACGCTCGTCAGGGAGGCGGCCAGGACGGCGCCGGCAAGCAGGGTCTTCATGGGACTCTCCTTCGTGCGTTCGGGGTCCAACCCATCCTCGCGCCGATCGTTCCCGATGTTCTCCCGTTCTTCCCGGAGCCGACACAGATCCGGGCTGATCAGGCCAGCGTCGCCAGGTCCTGAAACCAGTGCTGCGCCTGGACGTAGTTCTTCACCCGCGATGACAGAGCGTGCGGATTGGTGTCGTGAACGACCCAGACCTGCACGGCATCGTCCACGACGATTTCGTGGATGCGCGCGAGCAGCCGGTTCTGCTCGGCCACGTCGAGGCTCGCCTTCACCTTGTCGCAGAGGGCGTCGACCTCGGGGTTGCGGTAGTGGCTCCAGTTCACGCCGTTCGGCGCGATCTGCCGCGAATCGTAGAAGCGCAGGATCGCGTAGAACGGGTCGGAGGTGACGTAGGCGATGTTGCCGGCGCTGACGCCCTTGAGGCTCGGATCCGCGGCGCCCTGGCGCCACGCCGTGTAGGCCACCTCCAGCTCCACGGTCTTGAACGCCACCTGGATGCCGATCTCGGCCCAGCTCTGCTGGACGAACTCGTTGATCGGCAGCGACAGCATCTGCCCGGTGCCGCCGGTCGGGATCAGGACCGTGGCCTTCACGGGGTTCTTCACCGAGTAGCCGGCCTCCTCGACGAGCTTGCGCGCCGCCTCGACGTCGGTCCGGATCTTGAAGCCCGGCTTGCCGAACCACGGGCTCGACTCCTGGACCTGACCGACGGCGGGCTGGGCGAGGCCGCCCATCAGCTCGACGACGCCCGCGCGGTCGATGGCGAGGTTGGCGGCCTTGCGCAGGCGCACGTCGCGCCAGGGCGAGCCCTCCACCATCGACAGGTGGTAGTTCCAGACATGGGGCGTCTCGTTGCCCACGACCCGCATGCCGGCGGCCTTCAGGCGCGGCACCGCGTCGGGCGCGGGCGTCTCGATCAGGTCGACGCTGCCGGACAGGAGCGCGTTCACCCGGGCGAGGTCCTCGGGGACGCAGGCGAGGGTCAGCTTCGCGAGCTTCGGGACCCGCTTCGGGTTCCAGTAGCCGATGTTCGGCAGCAGCTCGAGGCGCACCCGCGGCACCAGCTGCCCCATCCGGAACGGCCCGGTCCCCGATGGCTCGAAGGCGAACTTCGCCCAGTCCTTCCCGACCTTCTCGTACTGCGCCGGCGACGAGATCAGGAACCAGAGCATCTGGTAGGGGAACAGGCTGTCGGGCGTCTTGGTGACGACCTGGACGGTCTTGGCGTCGACCTTCCGGTAGCTCGCGACGCCGGGCAGGCGCGGGCGGACCTGGGACGCCTGCCGCTGGTCGAAATGCGGCGCCTCCTTGTTCAGCACCTTGTCGAAGTTCCAGATCACCGCGTCGGCATCGAAGGCCGATCCGTCGTGGAAGGCCACGCCCTCCCGCAGGTGGAAGGTCCAGACCTTGGGGTCGGCCGGGTCGGCCTCCCAGGCGGTGGCGAGGCCGGGCACCATCTTGCCCGGCCGGTCGGCGACGTCGAGTTCCCAGGCGACCAGGGGATCGTAGAGGGTCAGTCCGGTGAACTGGTAGCCACCCGCGCCCCGGTCCGGCTGGCCGGTCGTGAGCGGCAGGTCGGTCATGGAGATGCCGTAGGTCAGGGTGCCGGGGGCCGCGCCCTGCGCGCCGGCGCGGCCCGCCGCCCCGAGCGCCGCCAGGGCGACGCCCCCGGCCATCAGGGATCGGCGTGTCGGCTTGATCGGGTTCATCGTGTCTCTCGGCTGAAGGCGCGGGCGCCGCACGGAACGGCACCTGCCCTCGGGCGCGCGGCGGCGCGGCCCGGGCCTCCACCCCATGCTGCATACAGAATGATGCACGCATCGTGCCCGATGGCCGCCGGCGTCCCCCGGACAGCCCGGGGGTCAGGCCTCCCAGACTTGGCCGGGCCTCAGGGCGACGAAGCGCTCGGCCGGGATGCCGGCCCCGCCGAGGGCCGCCGCCAGCGCCTCGGCGGGGCGCTCGACGCCCTCGTCGGTGAGCTGGAACGTGCCCCAGTGGTGGCCCAGCGCCTGCTCGGCGCCGAGCAGGCCGAAGACCTTCACCGCCTCGGCCGGGTCGACGTGCTGCGCCTGCATGAACCAGCGCGGCTCGTAGGCGCCGATCGGCAGCGTCGCGAGGCGCGGCGGCCCGAACCGCGCCCGCACGTCGGAGAAGAGGGCGCCGTCGCCGAAACCGGTGTCGCCGACATGGTAGTGCACGCCGCGGGGCGAGGTGATCACGAAGGCGCACCACAGCGCCATGCGCCGGTCGTTGACGCCCCGGGCCGACCAGTGGTTCGCGGGCGTCAGGTGGACCTGCAGCCCGTCGCCGAGATCGACCGACTGTCCCCAGTCGCGGGTCTCGACATGCATCGTGTCGTCGTAGCCGCGCAGGATCGTGTCGTTGCCCAGCGGCGCCACGATCAGCGGCTGGTGCGCCTGCCAGAGCCGGGCGAGGCTCGGCCCGTCGAGATGGTCGTAGTGGTTGTGGGTGACCAGGATCGCGTCGATCGGCGGCAGGTCGGCGAAGGCGATGCCCGGCGGGTTGACGCGCTTCGGCCCGGCGAAGCGGACCGGGCTCGCGCGCTTGGCGAAGACCGGGTCGATCAGGATGTTCCGGCCGGCGACCTGCACGAGGTAGCTCGCGTGGCCGATCAGCACGACCCGCAGGCCCTCGACGCGCTCCGGCGGCCGGTCGGCCAGGTAGGGGCTGGGGAAGCTCTTGGGCCAGGGCTCGCGCTGCCGCTTGGCCTGCCAGCGCAGCACGTCGGGGAGCGCCTTGTCGGTGGACTGACCGGGCAGGAAGAACCGCAACCCGTCGAAATGGTCGGAGGTCGGGCCGCGGTAGTACGGGTTCCGGCCGCGCCGGTGCGCGGCGTAGCCGACGCCGCCGAGCGTCATGACCGTGGCCGCACTCGCGACCGTGAGCAGGCTGCGCCGTTTCATGGGTCCGAGATGGCCGGAACCGGGGGCCGGTCAAGCACTGCCGCGGCGCGGCGGGGAGCCTCAGGGCGGTTTCGGCGCCGTCTCAGGGACGTCGCTCAGCGACGTCTGCAGGGACGCATCAGGCGGCCGGAGCGCGCCGGCTCACTCCACCATCTCGGCAGCGAGGGACAGGCGCGCCCGGTAGACCACCTTGCCGACGCCGTCGCGGACGCAGGCCACGTAATCCTGGCGCTCGACCTCCGGCAGCATGTCGCGGGCGATCGCCGACATGATCCGGGTGACCTTGGCGCGGGCCGCCGGAAGGTCCGGCAGGTCGAATCCGACCTCATCGTGGATCGGCTGGGAGCCGTCGTGCAGGTCGATGAAGTAGCGGGGCATCGGCGCCAAGCATCTCTAAGAGAAGTAGTCTGCCGACAGGATTGGTCTTGCTATGGTTAACAGTGCCTTAAAAGCCGGGCTTTGAGGCGGCTCCACGGTCGGGCGAAAGCCGCTTCCGGCCTCGCTGCGCCGCGCCCGACCCGCCCCGGCGTTTCGGGACGCCGCGGGCCGGCGCGGCCCGGCGCGGGAGTCTTCCTCGGCGGCCGCGGCCGGGAGAGCCGCCCGGCCGGCGGATCCGGCGGGTCGATGCTGCGAGCCGGCCCGCTCAGGCGGGCCGGCGCCGCGATCCGGTTCTCACACGCCGTCCGGCGGCAGCGCCTCCGTCACCTCGACGCGGCGGTTGCCGGCCACCGGAACCGTCTCCTCGGTGGCGGCGACGTCGCTCTGAGCCGGCGCCCTGTCGAGCGCCTCGGCGACCGCCGCCACGCCCTGATAGCGGGTCAGCCGCCGGTCGATCATGCCGTCGATCCGGTCGTGCAGCTCGGACACGGTCAGGCTGCGGCGCTTGCCGCCCGTCTTCTCGGTGAACAGGCCGCGATTGGCCCGCGCCGCGGTGCGGAACTCGCGGCCGGCGACCTCGTCGGGCTTCTCGGAGGAGAGCGACAGGAAGCGCCCGGCGCTCGCGGTGCCGAGGAAATGGGCGAGGTACAGCTCGGTCGTGGTGAGCGCGCGCCCGACCCGGGCCTCGATCCGGTCACGGTCGCGCTTGATCAGCTCGGCCGCCATCAGGGCGGCGACGCGCGGGTCGTTGCGCAGGCCGAGCACCCGGGCGCGCATGCTGCCCGTCACGGTGATCGCGGCGCCCCGGCCCTTCACTGCGGCGGCTTCCTCGGCGAGCCCGTAGCGTGCGCCGTAGTCGCGGATCATCTCCAGCCAGGTGCGGGCAACGAACTGGAACAGGCCCTGCGCCGAGGAGGTCGCGGCCTTCGCCGCGGTGTCGAAGCTCGATTCCTTGTCGGCGAGCGCCATCATGTAGACGGGATCGACGCCGGCCTCGTCAGAGGCCTTGACGATCGTGTCGACCACCTTGCGCGGCACGCTGCGCTCGCCGAACTTGACCGCGTCCTGCTCCTGCGTCACCCGCGGCAGGGCCGCGAGGTCGTCCTGAATCAGGGCCGTGGTGGCGGGCTCCTGCTCCGGCAAGGGCAGGCCGTTCCAGGCATCCTTCGCCGGTGCCGGTGCCGGTGCCGGTGCGTCTGCCGATGCCGCGGGCGCCTCGGCGGGAACCGCGGGCTCGAACGCGCGTTGAGCGAGTTCCTGAGCGGCGCGCGGGCTGGTGTCGACCCGGTCGTGGGCCTGGGCAGCCGGCGCGAAGTAGGCGGGCGCGAAGGCGGCCTGCGGCAGGCCGAACCCGGCGACGAGCCCGAGGGCCAGCGTCCCGGAGATCCGGCCGAGGCCGGTGCGGCGAAGTGACCGGCGCCCTGCGTCGCGACCGGCCCGCAGCAGCCACGCCACGGCTTCATCCTCGAAATGCCCCGTGCCGGTCAGGGTCTGCGGCACGAGTCGGTTCACGTCGTCGGCGCAACGCGCCGGCTCCGGGAAAACCCCCATCATCGGTCCTCTTCTAGATCGGTCCTTGCGTCCGCCCGGCTCTGACGGCCGGGTTTTTTCTGGAAGCGGCGGCCCTATCGACGCCGGCCGTGACCAGAATGGGACGGCCCCGTGATCCAAGCGTGGCACGGTCAAGGAAGGGTTAACCCTCCCGCTTAGGGTCCCGTTAACGCCGCCGACCGGCGGCCGACCGGCCGCGCGCGGGACGACGGCGGGGCGATGTTGTCGCATTCGGGTTGGAACGGAGCACCGCCGAGCCAGTTAGGTACGGCCCCGGGGGGGTGAATTTCCGTCCCAGGACGGACCCTTCAAGACGCCACCCGCGTCCGCACAAGGACATTAGTTTCCGATGAGCATGCAGTCCGGTCGCCGCGTCGGTGTCGCCTTCGTTGGCATGGGAGGCGCCGTCGCCACCACCGCCATCGCCGGCATCGAGATGATCAAATCCGGCTCCAACCGTCTCGACGGGCTGCCGCTCGCCGGTCTCTCCGTGGCCGGCATGGCCGACTACAAGGACCTCGTCTTCGGGGGCTGGGACCTGAACGGCGACGACCTCGCCTCCGCGGCGAGCGGGCACGGCGTGCTCTCGAAGGACGACATCGAGAACGGCGCCCAGGTCCTGAAGGGCATCACGCCCTGGCCGGCGGTCGGCAGCGCGAAGTTCTGCAAGAACATCGACGGTCAGAACCGGATCGTCGCCAAGGACCACCGCGAGGCGGTCTCGGTGATCGCCAACGATCTCCGCCGCTTCCAGAAGGAGAGCAACCTCGACGACGTGGTCGTGGTGAACCTCGCCTCCACGGAGCGCTGGCCCGACCTCAACGACCCGACCCTGAACTCCACCGCCGCCTTCGAGAAGGGCCTGGATTCGAGCGACGAGGCGATCTCGCCGGCGATGCTCTACGCCTACGCGGCGATCAAGAGCGGCATCCCCTACGCCAACTTCACCCCGAGCGTCGCCGCCGACGTCCCGGCGCTCCTCGACCTCGCCAAGGAGCTGAACGTCCCGGTGGCCGGCAAGGACGGCAAGACCGGTCAGACCATGATGAAGACGGTGCTGGCCCCCGCCTTCAAGGCGCGCGCCCTCCACGTCGACGGCTGGTTCTCGACCAACATCCTTGGCAACCGCGACGGCCTCGCCCTGAACGATCCGAACTCGCTGCAGTCGAAGCTCAACACCAAGGGCACGGTGCTCGACTCGATCCTCGGCTACCCTGTCGAGGACCACCTCGTACACATCCACTATTACCGCCCGCGCGGCGACGACAAGGAGGCCTGGGACAACATCGACGTCACCGGCTTCATGGGCCAGCGGATGCAGATCAAGGTGAACTTCCTCTGCAAGGACTCGATCCTGGCCGCGCCGCTCGTCATCGAGATCGCCCGCGTCCTCGATCTCGCGAGCAAGCGCGGCGACGGCGGCGTGCAGGAGCAGCTCTCGACCTTCTTCAAGGCGCCGATGGTCAAGAACGGCCACGGTCCGGAGCACGCCTTCGGCAAGCAGGAGCAGATGCTCCGCGACTGGCTGGGCGTGCACTAGGCTTCGTCAGAACCAGGGGGCGGCTTTTCGGAACGAGACGATGCCAAGCGAGACTGAGCCGCCCCGTTCCGGCGCCGCCGCGCCGGAAGCGCTGCGCGACCTTCTGGTCGAGATGAACGACCTCAAGCGCGTCCGCTCCGCGGGCCGTACGGGCTCGATCGCCGAGCGGCTGTTCGCGCAGGGCTGGGGGCTGCTGACCGGCGGCGCCGCGCCGGACGACGTCGCCCTCGACATCGCGGCCGTCACGCTGGCCGCGACGCGCCTCTGCGACCTCGACGCGGCCTTCCTGACCGCGGCGGGGCTCTCGGATGAGGCCGCCTCCGCGGTGCTCGTGGCGGGGTTCGACGCCGTTACCGGAGAGCTCGATCCGGACCTCCGCGACCGCCTGCGCGCGCGGCTCGCGCCGCGTCCGGCCGGCCGGCCCGGGCCGCTGCCGGGCTTCGTCGGCGCCCTGGCGCAGCAGCCGCGGGCGGGCGTCACCTGCCCCAGCCGCGCCCGGATCCTGCTGGAGCCGCCGGAGAACCACGCCGAGCACTGCCTGATCGTGGCGGTCTACGGGGTCTGCCTCAGCCCGTTCTACCGGGCCGATCCCGGCACCGTGTTCCTGGCCGCGATGGCCCACCACTTCCACAACGCCGCCATGCCGGATGCCGGCTTCACCGGCGAGATGCTGCTCGGCGACCATCTCGGCCCGATCATGGCCACCACCACCGCGTGGGCCCTCGCCGAGCTCGACGCGCCCCTGCGAGCCCAGGTCGAGCGCGCCCGGGCGGTGCTGCCCGACGACGCCACCGCCGAGGGCCGCGCCTTCCACGCGGCCGACTGCATCGACCGCGTCCTCCAGATCGCCCAGCACCTGCGCGGGGCCTCGACCACGATGGGGATGGTGCTCGACGAGTGGGAGCTGGTCCATGCCGGCCCGGTGAAGGGCTTCCACGATCGTGTCCTCGCCGACATGCGCATCCCTTGATCGCCGGACCCGGTCGCCCATCTGCCCGGGCGGCCCCGAGAACCATGATCCCGTTCGAACTCAGATCGCCGGACACCGGCAACCCGCTGAAGGCCGATGGCCCGCACGCCCTGCGCGACGCGGAGACCGGCGCGCGCTGGCCCGTGATCGACGGCATCCCGTACCTGCGGATCAACCGCGCGGCCCTGGTCGAGCGGGTGCTCGCCCATCTCGACGCCGGCGAGCCCGACGAGGCGCTGGCCGCGCTGCTGGTCGATCAGGACGATTGGTGGAACGGGCCGCCGGCCGATCCCGCCGGGATCATCCGCCTGATCAAGACGCGCCGCGAGGCGACCCTCCGCGACGCGGTCGAGCTCCTCGGCTGGGGCCGCGTCGGCGACTACTTCCTGCACCGCTGGAGCGACCCGACCTTCCTGGCCGGCCTGTCGCTGCTGGAGGCGCACTGGAACGAGCCGGTCTGCGTCTTCGAGTTCGCCTGCGGCATCGGCCACTACCTGCGCGAGCTGCAGCGGCGCGGCTGCAAGGTCGCCGGCGCCGACGTAGTCTTCGCCAAGCTCTGGGTCGCGCGCCACTGGGTCGTGGCCGAGAAGGCGCAGCTCGTCTGCTTCGACGCCGGCTCGCCCCACTGGCCGATCCCTGGGGCGCCGGTCGACCTCGTCGTCTGCAACGACGCCTTCTACTTCCTCGACGACAAGGCGGCGCTCCTCGAGAACCTCCGCCAGAACGCCGGCGACGACGGCTGGCTGGCGCTGAGCCACATCCACAACCGCGACTGCCCGGGCTTCGCGGCCGGACGCGCGGTGACGGCCGAGGAGATCGCCGAGTTCTTCCCCGACGCCCTGGTCTACGACGACGCGGAGCTGACCCGGGCGCTGGTCGAGGCGCGGGCGCCGGGCCCGCAGGACCCCGCCGCCCTGCGGAGCTGCGAGGCGTTCTCGGTGGTGTGCGGTCCCGGGATGCGACCGGCGCCGCGCGCCCTGCTCGACGGCCTCACCCTGCCGAAGCCCGGCACCGTGCTGCGGCTCAACCCGCTCTACGTGCCCGAGGGCGGCGGTTACGTCATCCGCTGGCCCTCGGAGCGCTACGAGGCGGAGTATGCCCCCCGCGCCACGTACCCGCTGCACTCCCCGGGACCGGAGTCGCTGACCTTCGACGAAAGCCTCGATGCGTCGGAAACGCAGCGCGTGCGCGTGCGCGAGTTCGTCGACCTGCCGGAGCGGTGGTGATGGACGCGGTCGGCTGGGGCATCGTCGGTTACGGCTGGGTCGCCCGCGACTACATGGAGCCCGGCATCCGCGCGGCCGGACACCGGCTGGTGGCGGTCAGCGATCCGAACCCGGAGAGCCGCGCGGCCGCCGAGCGGGCCGGTGCCAGCGTCCACGCCGATCTCGCCGGCCTGATCGCCGAGCCCGCGGTCGAGGCGGTCTACGTGGCGACGCCGAACCACCTGCACCGCGGCGCCGTCGAGGCGCTGGCCGCTGCCGGCAAGGCGATCCTGTGCGAGAAGCCCATGGCGGCGACGCTGGCGGATGCCGAAGCCATCGCGCACGCCGTCGACTCCCAGAAGATCTTCTACGGGACGGCCTTCGACCAGCGGCACCACCCGGCCCACCGGACGATCCGCGCGCAGGTCGAGGCCGGCCGGCTCGGCACCGTGACGACCGTACGGATCGTCTACGCCTGCTGGCTCGGTCGCGACTGGTCGGAGGCCGGGCAGCCCAATTGGCGGATCGACGCCGCCCAGGCCGGCGGCGGCGCCCTGATGGACCTCGCTCCGCACGGGCTCGATCTCGTGGACTACCTGCTCGGCGAGCCGATCGCCGACCTCGCGGCCCTCACCCAGACCAAGGCCCAGGATTACGCCGTCGACGACGGCGCCCTGCTGATCGGGCGCACGCGGAGCGGCGCACTGGCGAGCCTGCACGTCGCCTACAATTGCCCCGACGCGCTGCCCCGCCGCCGCCTGGAGGTGGTCGGCACGAAGGGTCTGCTCGTCGCCGAGAACACGATGGGCCAGACGGCCGGCGGCTCGCTGACCTTCGTCGACGGCGCCAGCGGGCGCGGGGAACCGCTCGCCTTCGACGCCGACAGCTCGCCCTTCACCGAGCAGGTGCGCGCCTTCGGCTCGGCCCTGCGCCGGCCCGAGGAGCGGGCCGCGTACGCGGCGTCCCGGGACCTTCACACGATGCGGCTCGTCGCCCGCGCCTACGGGCAGGGGTAGCGGACACAGGATACGCAGCCACGGAACCACACCCCGGCATCTCCCACCCACGCCCTCATCCTGAGGTGCCCGCGTCAGCGGGCCTCGAAGGAGGGCTCCAGGGATCGCGCGTCCGGCTGGAGCCCTCCTTCGAGGCCTCCGCTGCGCTTCGGCACCTCGGGATGAGGGGATGAATGGGAGGGAGTGCGGCGCACGGTTCGAGGAAGACGGGAACACGACGTGACCAACGCAGACGCCTTCCACGACCAGGACGACCGCGCCCGCCACGAGCGGATCAAGGCGCCGCGCCCCTACCGTTTCGGCGCCAAGCGGCCGATCGAGGGCCTGCCCGAGACCCTGCCCGACCCGGTCAAGGCCTATCTCGACGTGCTGCCGGAGGGGCGCGTCGTCGGCTTCCCGCTGGCACCGCTCGATCGCACCGGCATCCCGGTCTGGTTCGTGGCCCTGTTCCTCGACGACCCGTTCTTCGTGGGCGCGATGCCGTCTGGGATCGGCTACGGCGCCACCGACGACGAGGCGCTGATCGGCGCCGTGGCGGAGATTGCCGAGAACCTGATGCCGTCCCTCGCGGTGCTGCCCCGCGCGAAGGAGCGGGCGAGCTATACCGATCTCGCCCGCGTCTACGGCGCCAAGTCGGTCGCCGACCCGCTGACCCTGTGCCTGCCCGCCGGCTCCCCGGTCGGCCGCGACACGGTGCTGGAGTGGACGCCCGCGATCCGCCACGCCACCGGCGAGATCGTCCTGATGCCGCTCGACGTCGCCGCCACCGACTATTTCGAGCTGTCGGAGGGCTACAAGCCCTTCACCAACCTGATCACCAACGGCCTCGGCGCCGGGCCCGACGTGCCCTTCGCGCTGGGCCACGGCGTGCTGGAGCTGCTCCAGCGGGACGGCAACGGCCTGCTGTTCCGGGCCCTCGACCAGGGCGTGATGCTCGACCTCGACGGCATCGGCCCGGAGAACGCCGCCATGCTGGCCCGGCTGAAGGCGCTGGGCATCCGGGCGCTGCCGAAATTCGCCACCGACCAGTTCGGGCTGACCAACCTCTACGTCGTCGGCTACGACGAGGATCCGGCGCGCACCCCGGCGCCGATCGCCCTCTCGGCCTGCGGCGAGGCCTGCGACCCGGACCGGGAGCGGGCGCTCCGCAAGGCGCTGCTGGAGTTCCAGGCCGCGCGGGTGCGCAAGACCTTCGGGCACGGCCCCCTCGACATGGCCGCCACGGTGACGCCGCCCGGCTACGTCGACGCCTTCATCCAGAAGGCGCTGCCCAGCCTGGACCTCGAGGAGAGCCGCGCACTCCAGGCCATGCTCGAATGGATCGAGATGCCGGCGGCCGACCTGCGCGGCGTGCTGGCCGACACGGTCTATTCCGAGCGCAGCACGAAGCGATTTACGGAGTTGCCTTCCACTCCGGCCGCCGACGGCCACGCGCGGGGGAAGATCGCCTGCGACCGGCTGCTCGAAGCCGGGTTCGACGTGCTCTACGTCGACTGCACACCGCCCGGGGGTGGGGTCGGCGTGGTCAAGGCGATCGTGCCGGGGCTCGAGGTCGAGACCATGAGCTACTACCGGATCGGCGAGCGCAACACGAAGAAGCTTCTCGACCGCGACCATCCGCTCATCCAGTTCGGCACCGAGAGCGAGACTTTGCGGCCGGTGCGTCTGACCCCTGAAGCCCTGGAGCGGTTCGGCGGCCAGCCGCTGTTCGACGTGGCCCTGGCCGAGCGGATCGTCGGGCGGCACTATCCGCTCTACCGCGAGCCGGAATCGCACCACGCGCCGTTCCGCCTCGCCCAGCGGAAGGGGAGGGCGGCGTGACGCTCCGGTTCGCCTACAACACCAACGGCGCGGCCAACCACCGCCTCGACGACGCGATCCACCTGATCAAGGCGGCGGGCTACGACGGCGTGGCGCTCACCCTCGACATCCACCATCTCGACCCCTTCGCCGACACCTGGGCGGCGGAAGCCGGCCGGGTGGCCAGCCTGCTGGAGAAGCTGGAGCTGACCTGCGTCATCGAGACGGGCGCCCGCTTCCTCCTCGATCCGTCCGCCAAGCACGAGCCGACGCTGGTGACCGCCGACGCCGCGGGCCGCGCCCGGCGGGTCGGCTTCCTCAAGCGGGCGATCGAGATCGGCGCCATGCTCTCCGCCGAGGCGGTCTCGTTCTGGGCCGGCGTTCCGAAGCCCGGCGTCGATCCCGGCGAGGCCCGGCGCTGGCTGGAGGAAGGGCTGCACGAGGTCGCCTCGTTCGCCGCCGAGGCCGGTGTCGTGCCCTGCCTGGAGCCCGAGCCCGGCATGCTGATCGAGACGCTCGACGACTACGCTTCCCTCTCCGTGCCGGGCTTGAAGCTCGCCCTCGACACCGGTCACTGCCTCGTCACGGGCGAGCGCGAGCCGGCGGCCGCCGTGCGGGAATTCGCCGACCGGATCGGCACCGTGGCGATCGAGGACATGAAGCGCGGCAGCCACATCCACCTGCCGTTCGGCGAGGGCGACATGGACGTGCCGGGTGTCTTGGAGGCCCTGGAGGCGGTCGGCTTCGGCAAGCTGATCTGCGTCGAGCTGTCCCGCGAGAGCCACCGGGCCGACGTGATGATCCCGCAGGCGCTGGACTATCTCCGCGGCTGTCGGCGCCCCGGCCCGGTCCTGGCCGGCGAGCAGGAGACGCGGCGGCAATGGCAGTGAGAGCCGAACCGCGGCGAGGCGAGGATCGGGCACGGGAGAGGGGGCGCCTCGGCGCCTCGCCCGGTCAATGCGAAGGTGCGGCGCGATGAGAATCCTCTTCCTCAGCCGCCGCTATTTCCCGGCGATATCGGGCATGAGCGTCTACGCGCAGAACCTGCTGCGCGAGCTGGTCGGCGCCGGCCACGACGTCACGATGATCTCGCAGTACCGGGGCGACGCCTTCGGCACCCGGGTCTACGGGGGCGGGCCGCCCCCGCCGGTGCCGGGCGTTCGGGTGATCGGCCTGGAGCAGCTCGGCGAGCAGGCGTCGGGCGACTTCGAGCGCGACATCGCCGCGATGGTGGACGCGATCTGCCGCGAGCACGCCCGACAACCCTTCGACATCCTGCACGCGCAATACGGTTACCCGACCGGCTGGGCGGTGCTGCTCGCCGCGCGCGAACTCGGCGTGCCGAGCGTCGTCTCGATCCAGGGCGGCGACGGCCACTGGGTCGGCTCCTGCTGCGAGACCCACCGGGTCGCCATGTGCGAGGTGCTGGCCCACGCCAACGCGCTGCTGATCGGCGGCGCCTCCTTCGTGGACGAGGTCTGCGAGCGGCTCGGGTCGGACCCCGCCCGCTTCACCATCGTGCCCGGCGCGGTCGACACCGACCGGTTCGCGCAGGGCACGCCCGACGGGCTGCCCGCGCCCCATCCGGGCCCGGTGCGGCTGTTCTACCACGGCCGGGTCGACCGCCGGAAAGGCGTCCTCGACTTCATCGAGGCCCTGGCGATCCTGCGCGCGCAGGGCAGGCCGTTCGCCGCCACCATCTCGGGGATCGGGCCCGACGTGGATCCGGCCAAGGCGCTCGCCGCCGAGCGCGCCTTCTCGGAGCGGGAGATCGCCTTCACGGGCTACGCCGAGTACGCCACCGTGCCCGACCTCTACCGCCGCGCCGACGTGTTCGTCTCGCCGACCTACGCGGAGGGCTTCTCCAACACGATCCTGGAGGCGCTCGCAGCAGGGCTCGCCACCGTCTCGTGCCACGCGGTCGGCGTCTCGGACTGCCTGCGCGACGGGGAGAACGGGTTGCTGGTGAACCCGGGCGACGTCCCGGCGCTGGCCGCCGCGCTCACCCGGGTCATCGCGGACGCGGATCTGCGCCGCCGCATCGCGACGGCCGGCTTGGAGGAGTGCCGCCGCGTCTACTCGTGGCACGCGGTCGGGCGGCAGATCATGGACGTCTACGCCCGCGTGCGCGGCGAGCGACCGGCCACCGGCTTCTCGCCGGACCTGCCCCACGATCCGACCTGCCGCTTCCGCGCCGAGCCGCACCTGCTCTGAGCGCGGGTCGGAACCCATCGAGACCGTCGCACCCCGGACCATGCCCACCGCGCTCGCCCTCTCGCCCCATCTCGACGACGCGGCCTTCTCGTGCGGCGGCCTCCTGGCAAGCCTCGCGCAAGCTGGCTGGCGCGTTGTGATGGCGACCCTGTTCACCGGCAGCGTCGCCGAGCCGAGGGGCTTCGCGCTCGCCTGCCAGCTGGACAAAGGGCTCGGACCGGAGGTCGACTACATGGCCCTGCGCCGGGACGAGGATGTCCGGGCTGCCGCGGCGCTCGGCATCGCGCCGCCCGTCCACCTGCCGTTCCGGGAGGCGCCGCACCGGGGCTACGGCTCGGCGCCGGAGCTCTTCGCCGACACGCGCGCCGACGACGGCGTCGCGGCCGAGCTCGCACCGGCCATCGCGGGGCTGATCGCCGCCGGGAGTCCCGATCTCCTCCTGGCTCCGCAGGCGATCGGCGGGCACGTCGATCATGTCCAGACTGTGCGGGCGCTGCGCGGCCTCGCGCCGGCCCAGCCGATCCTGTGGTGGCGCGACTTTCCCTATACGGTGCGGGAGGCCGCCCCGAAGGCGCCCCTCGCCGACCTGTTCGCCGACCTCGCCGAGCCGGCGATGCGCCTCGCCCCGGAGGCCCAGGCCCGGAAGCGCGCCGCCTGCGCGGCCTATGCCAGCCAGATCGGCTTCCAGTTCGGCGGCGTGGCCGGCCTCGACGCGCGCCTAGCCCGGGAGGAGGGCACCGAGCGCTTCCGCCGGTCGGGCCGCCTCGGCCTCACGATCCCCGGCCTCGATGCCGGCTGAGCCGCGGGCGCCGAAGGCGCTGGCCGATCCGGAAGCCCTCGCGGCCCGCCGCGCCCTGATCGACAGCCCCCACATCGCACCGATCCGGGCGCTGGCGGCGCGCGTCGCGGCCGAGCGCGGCGCCCCGGTCCCGGCGCCCGACCCCCTGGACGGCGGCGTCGGCGCGCGGATGCTCCTCCTCCTCGAGACCCCCGGCCCGGCGGTCCTGCGCACCGGCTTCGTCACCCGCGACAGCGCGAACGGCACGGCCGCGAACCTGTTCCGCTTCCTCGCCGAGGCCGGGCTCAGCCGGGCCGACACGCTGATCTGGAACGCGGTCCCCTGGCTCATCCACGCCGAGGGCGCCCGCAACCGGGCGCCCCGCCGGGCGGAGGTGGCGGCGGCCGCGCCCTATCTGGCCCCGCTCCTCGACCTGCTGCCGCGCCTCGCCGTGGCGGTGCTGGCCGGCCGCTTCGCCGGCGAGGCCGCGCCCGCCCTCGCGGCGCTCCGCCCCGACCTTCCGGTGATCCGGGTGCCGCACCCGAGCCCGACCTATGTCTGCACCGCGCCGGAGGTGCCGGAGCGGATCCGGCGCGGCCTCGCGGAAGCGGCCGCGATCCTCGATCGGACCTCCGGCTGAGGATAGATCGCCCGTCACGGGCCTGCCTTCCCTGGCCTTGCGCCCCGGTTCGGCCTACATGCGGGGCAACGGGCCGCGGTCCGGGAAATTCCGGCACGGGCTGACGGCCTTCGGGCCGGGCCGCGCAGCCGGAAGGGCGGACGCCGATCGGCATGAATTTTCAGGGACAGCACCGGAGCCCGGCCGAGCCGGTCGAGCCGGTCCAGCACGATGCCGAAGCGGGCTCGAAGCGGAAGAGCCGGCGCAGCCGCTATGCCTGGATCGGCACGGCGGCCAGCATCGTGCTGTTCGCCGTCTCCCTCGGCGTCCTGTGGAAGCTCGTGCAGAGCGTCAGCTGGGCGGAGGTGCGCAGCGCCATCGCGGCGGCGACCGCCGAGCAGCTCGGGCTCGCCTTCCTGTTCGTCGGCATCAGCTACCTGTTCCTGACCGGCTACGACGCGCTGGCCCTGCGCCAGCTCAAGATCAAGGTGCCGTACCGGATCACCGCGCTCGCCTCCTTCACGAGCTACGCGGTGAGTTTCACTCTCGGCTTCCCGCTGCTCACTGCCGGGACGATCCGCTACTGGATCTACGCCCGGCAGGGGCTCTCGACGGCCAAGGTCGCCGCGCTCACCGTCATCGCCGGCTTCACCTTCTGGCTCGGCATGGGCGTGGTGCTGGGCCTGAGCCTGATCATCGAGGCCGGCCAGCTCGCCGGCCTCGCCTTCACGTCGATCCGGATCAACCAGGGCGTCGGCCTCGCGGCGCTCGCCCTGGTGCTCGGCTACCTCGCCTGGGTCTCGGCCAAGAAGCGCAGCATCACCGTCAAGCAGTGGCGCCTGGAACTGCCGGGCGCCTCGGTCTCCATCGGCCAGATGATCGTCGGGATCGGCGACGTCTGCGCGGCGGCGGCGGTGCTCTACGTCCTGCTGCCGCAGGAGACGACGCTCGGCTTCACCACCTTCCTGGCGATCTACGTGCTCGCCGCCATGCTGGGGATCGCGTCGAACGCGCCGGGCGGGATCGGGGTGTTCGAGGCGACGATCCTGCTCGCCCTGTCGAGCCTGCCGCGCAACGAGGTGCTGACCTCGCTGCTGCTGTTCCGGGGCTGCTACTACGTCGTGCCGTTCGTGACCGCCCTGGCGATGCTCGGACTGTACGAGATCGTCAAGCGCGCGGGCGGCGCCCGCGATCCCGGGCCTCCGGAGGGCACCGCCGGCCCGTCCGGCCGGGCGTGGCACGACGAGTCCGAGCCCCGCTGATCGGCCGGCCGCGCCCGCCATGTCCGGCCGCCTGCGCAGCTCCCCCGCCTGGACCGGCGCCGCGATCGCCGCGGGCCTGCTCGGGCTCGCCACCGCCCTGGCCGGGCGGCTCGATCTCCCGCTGATCCTGATCGGCCTCGCGGCGGTCTGCCTGGGCGGCTGGCTCGGCGGACGCGGCCGCGAGGCGCCCGTGCCGCGCCCGGCCACCACCACGCCGCGCCACGCCGTCGCCGAGGCGCTGCTCGCCCACGTGCCGGACCCGGTCATCCTGGTCGACCGGCGCACCCTGGTGCTGGAGGCCAATCCCGCCGCCCGGGCGCTCCTGCCGGCCCTCCACCAGGCCCGGCCGCTGTCCTTCGCGCTCCGCGACCCGGAGGTCCTCGACGGCATCGAGGCGGTGCTGAGTTCGGGCCTCCCGCGCCGCGTCGCGCTGTCGACCCGGGTGCCGCTGGAGCGGACCTTCGATGTCCAGATCGGCGCCCTGCCGATGCCCGACGGGTCCGGCGTCAGCGCGCTGCTGTTCCTGCGCGACCTCACCGCGGCCCGGCGCCTGGAGGCGATGCGGGTCGACTTCGTCGCCAACGCCAGCCACGAGCTGCGCACGCCGCTCGCCACCCTGATCGGCTTCATCGAGACCCTGCAGGGGCCGGCCCGCGACGACGCGCAGGCCCGGGAGCGCTTCCTAGAGATCATGCGCGTCCAGGCCCTGCGGATGACGCGGCTGATCGACGACCTGCTGTCGCTGTCGCGGATCGAGCTGCGCGAGCACGTCGCCCCCACCGCGGTGGTCAATCTCGGGGCGCTCGCCCGCCAGATGGTCGACGCCCAGGGCCCGCCCGCCGAGGCGCGGGGCGCCACGATCCGGCTGGAGGAGGGTGCGGGCCCCTACGCGGTCCCCGGCGACGCCGACGAGCTGGCGCGGGTGATCGAGAACCTGATCGAGAACGCCGTGAAGTACGGCGGCGGCCAGATCAGCGTCGGGCTCGCCCGCGAGGACGACCCGCGCCTCGGGCGCCGCGTCGTCCTGTCGGTGGCCGATGACGGGCCGGGCATCCCGCCCGAGCACATCCCGCGGCTGACGGAGCGCTTCTACCGGGTCGACGTCACCTCGAGTCGCGCCCGCGGCGGCACCGGGCTGGGGCTCGCCATCGTCAAGCACAGCCTCAATCGCCACCGCGGCCGCCTCGCCATCGAGAGCGCGACCGGCGAGGGGACGACCGTGCGGGTCAGCCTGCCCGAGTACGGCGCCGCGCCGCCTCGGTTCGCGGCCGATCAGGCCGGCCCGGTATAGGAGCCGATCCCGAGCCCGGTCTCGACCCGCCCGACCCAGGCGCGGATCGCCGGGTAGTCCGTGAGGTCGAAGCCCCCCTCGTGGGCCATGCGCGTGTAGGCGACGAGCGCCACGTCGGCGAGGGTCAGGATCTCGCCCGCCATGAAGGCCGAGCGCCCGAGGGTGTCCTCCATCAGCCGCAGGGCGTCGGCGCCGCGCTCCGCGAGCTTCGGGTCGAGATCCTCGGGCGCCCGCTTGAGGTAGTGGAGCTGGTAGCGGCGGACCGCGATGTAGGGCTCGTGGCTGTACTGCTCCCAGAACATCCACTGCAGCATCCGGGCGCGGGGCAGGGGCTCCGCGGGGACCAGCGCGGAGCCTTCCGCGAGGTAGACGATGATCGCGTTCGATTCCGACAGCACGGTGCCGTCGGGCAGGACGACGATCGGCACGCGGCCGGCGGGGTTCAGGGCGAGGAACTCGGGTTTGCGCGTCCCGCCGCCCGGGACGTCGACGTCGCGCCAGACCGCCGGGATGCCGAGATGCGCCGCGACCCACTTGACCTTGAGGCAGTTGCCGGAACCCGGGTCGCCGTAGATCGTCAGCGGCTCGCTCATCGGTGTCCCCGTCGCTCCGGTGGGCGGTGACCTTGGCCGGACGGGCGCGATTCTACAACGGCCGCGGCCCGCATCGACCGGCCGGATCCGGAGCCTTGCCCGCGAACCCTTGACCTTCCCATCATGGGAAGCTCCATCTGACCGGGCATGGATGCTTCCAACCGGACCACCGCCATGTCGAGATCCGTCGCCCTGACCCTCCCCGTCGAGGGCATGTCCTGCGCCTCCTGCGTCGGCCGCGTCGAGCGCACCCTCGCGGCGCTGCCCGGCGCCCGTGACGTGGCGGTGAACCTCGCCACCCACCGCGCCAGCCTCGTCCTCGACGGGGCGACGAGCCCGGGCGACGTCGCGACGGCGCTCGCGGATGCCGGCTACCCCGTCCCAGAGACGCAGAGCCTGCTGGCCGTGGACGGGATGTCTTGCGCGAGTTGCGTCGGCCGCGTCGAGCGGGCGCTGGCCGCCGTGCCGGGGGTGACCGGCGCCAGCGTCAACCTCGCCGCCGGCCGGGCCGCGATCCGCCATCCCGAGGGGGTGGTGCCGATGGACGCGCTGGTGGCGGCCGTGGAGGCGGCCGGCTACGAGGCCCGGCCGGTCGAGGCCGGCCACCCGGTCGACCCTTCCGCCCGTCAGGCGGAAGAGGGGCGCGCCCTGCGCCGCGACCTGATCGTCGCCGCCCTGCTGTCGGCGCCCGTCGTGGTCCTCGACATGGGCGGCCACCTCCTGCCCGCGCTGCACGGCGGCCCGGTGACGGCCCTGGTCCAGGCCGCGCTGGCCACCCTGGTCCTCGCCGGCCCGGGGCGGCGCTTCTTCCTGCGCGGCGTCCCGGGCCTCCTGCGCGGCCATCCCGACATGAACGCCCTGGTCGCCCTCGGGGCCGGCGCCGCCTACCTGTACTCGCTGGTCTCGACCCTGGCTTCGGACCTCCTGCCGGCCGGCGCGGCGCACCTCTACTTCGAGGCGAGCGTCCTGATCGTCACGCTGATCCTGCTCGGCCGGACGCTGGAGGCCCGCGCCAAGGGGCGCACCGGCCAGGCGATCGCGCGGCTGATGGACCTGACGCCGAAGACCGCCCGGGTCATCCGCGACGGCGCGGAGACCGAGGTTCCCCTCGACGCCCTGCGCCTCGGCGACGTCGTCCGGGTGCGTCCGGGCGAGCGGGTGGCGGCGGACGGCGCCGTGGTCTCCGGCACCAGCCACGTCGACGAGAGCATGGTGACGGGCGAGCCGGCGCCGGCGCGCAAGGGCCCGGGCGATCCCGTGGTCGGCGGGACGCTCAACGGCCGCGGCAGCCTCGACCTGCGGGTCGAGGCCGTGGGGGGCGCCACCGTGGTGGCGCAAATCGCCGCCATGGTGGAGCGCGCCCAGGGCGGCAAGCTGCCGATCCAGGCGCTGGTCGACCGCGTCACCGGGCGGTTCGTCCCGGCGGTGATCGGCATCGCCGCGGTGACCTTCCTGGCCTGGCTGGCGCTGGCGCCGGCCCCGGCGCTGGGTCCGGCCCTGGTCAACGCCGTCGCGGTGCTGATCATCGCCTGCCCCTGCGCCATGGGGCTGGCGACGCCGACTGCCATCATGGTCGGCACCGGGCGCGCGGCGGCGCGCGGCGTGCTGTTCCGCGACGGCGCGGCGCTGCAGGGCCTGCGCGACGTGCGGGTGGTGGCCCTCGACAAGACCGGCACCCTGACCGAGGGCCGCCCCCGGCTCACCGAGATCGTCCCGGCCGCGGGCGTCGCGGAGGACGCGGTGCTGGCCCTCGCCGCCGCTCTGGAGACCCGCTCCGAGCACCCGCTGGCCGGCGCCGTCGTGGCGGCGGCCCGCGAGCGCGGCCTGGACCTGCCGGAACCGGACAGCTTCGAGGCGGTGGCGGGCTTCGGGATTGCCGGACGGGTCGCGGGCCGGGCCGCGGCCCTCGGCGCGCCGCGCTACCTGGAGCGCCTCGGCGTCGCCCTCGACCCGGATCTCGCCGCCCGGGCCGAGGCGCTGGCGGGCGCGGGACGGAGCCCGATCCACCTCGTCCTCGACGGCCGCCACGCCGCGATTTTGGCGGTGGCCGATCCCGTGAAGCCGGGCGCCCGCGCGGCGGTCGCGGCCCTGAAGGCGCGCGGCCTCGCGGTGGCGATGGTCACGGGCGACGATCCCGTCACCGCCGCCGGCGTGGCGCGGAGCCTCGGCATCGACGCCGTGGCCGCCGGGGTGCTGCCCGGCGGGAAGGTCGAGGCGGTCCAGCGGTTCCGGGCGGAACACGGGCCGGTGGCCTTCGTGGGCGACGGCATCAACGACGCGCCGGCGCTGGCCGAGGCCGATGTCGGACTGGCGATCGGCACCGGCACCGACATCGCCGTCGAGAGCGCCGACGTGGTGCTGATGTCGGGCGATCTGGAGGCCCTGGTCGAGGCCCTGGCGCTGTCGCGGGCGGTGATGGCCAATATCCGCCAGAACCTGTTCTGGGCCTTCGCCTACAACGCCGCGCTGATCCCGGTGGCGGCCGGCGTGCTGGTGCCGTTCGGCGGCCCGGCCCTGTCACCGATCCTGGCCGCGGGCGCCATGGCCTTCTCGAGCGTGTTCGTCCTGGGCAACGCCCTGCGGCTGCGCCGGGCCGGCGGGCGTCCCGCGGCGGCCGAGGGGCCGGCGCTGGCCGCGAGGCCGGCATGAGCGCGGCGACCCTCACGATCGGCGAGGCGGCGCGCCGGACCGGCGTCTCGGCCAAGATGATCCGCTGGTACGAGGCGACCGGCCTGCTGCCGCCGGCCGCCCGGTCCGAATCCGGCTACCGCCACTACGGCGAGGCGGACCTGCACACGCTGCGCTTCATCCGCCGCGCCCGCGATCTCGGCTTCAGCGTGGACGCGATCGCGGATCTCCTGGCGCTCTGGCGCGACCGCGCCCGGCCGAGCGCCGGGGTGAAGGCGATCGCGCAGGAGCAGATCGCCGATCTGCGCCGCCGCATCGCCGAGATGGAGGGCATGGCCCGGACGCTGGAGCACCTGGCGGAGGCCTGCTGCGGCGACGCGCGGCCGGACTGCCCGATCCTGGACGACCTCGCCGCGGGCGACCATCCACCCGCGCCGCGGCGGCGCGGGCGCGGGATCACGGGGCCGGGTGCGGCGTGAGCGGGGCGCCGCGGATACCGAGCTTGGCCGTTGACGGCGGCTCTGGCCCCGGCTTTGCTGGTCCGGCCCACCAGCCAAGGCCACGAGAGCCCCGCCCCGATGCCCGTCCTCGAACGGATCCGCGCCTTCGCCGACACGATGACGGCGTGGCGGCACGACCTGCACGCCCATCCCGAGTTGCTCTACGACGTCGACCGCACCGCCGGCTTCGTCGCCGAGACGCTGCGGTCCTTCGGCTGCGACGAGGTCGTCACCGGCATCGGTCGGACCGGGGTGGTGGGCGTCATCCGCGGCCGGGGACGCAGCTCCAACCGCGCCATCGGCCTGCGCGCCGACATGGACGCCCTGCCGATCCAGGAGGTGCGCGACCTGCCCTACCGCTCCACCGTGCCGGGCAAGATGCACGCCTGCGGCCACGACGGTCACACGACCATGCTCCTCGGCGCCGCCAAGTACCTCGCCGAGACCCGGGATTTCGACGGGGCGGCCGTGCTGATCTTCCAGCCCGCCGAGGAGGGTGGCGGCGGCGGCGAGGCGATGGTCGACGACGGAATGATGGAGCGGTTCGGGGTCGAGTCGGTCTACGGGATGCACAACATCCCCGGCATGGCGGTCGGCACCTTCGCGATCCGGCCGGGGCCGATCATGGCCTCGACCGATCGCTTCACGATCACGATCGAGGGACGGGGCGGCCATGCGGCCCTGCCGCAGAACGCCGTCGACAGCGTGCTCGTGTCGAGCCACGTGATCATCGCCCTGCAGAGCATCGTGTCGCGCAACCTCGACCCGGTGCAGTCGGCCGTGGTCTCGGTCTGCGCGCTGGAGGCCGGCGAGGCCTTCAATGTCCTGCCGCAGACCGTCACCATGCGCGGCACCATGCGCACGCTGTCCCAGGCCGTGCGCGGCGAGATCAAGGCGCGGATCGAGACCCTGGTGGCCGAGATCGCCGGCGGCTTCGGCGCGCGGGGCGGGGTCGCGTACGGGGCGAGCTACCCGGTGACCGAGAACCATCCCGCCGAGACCGATTTCATGGCCGGCGTCGCCGAGGCGCTGGTGGGTGAGGAGAACGTCGACCGGACGGTGGCGCCGATGATGACCGCCGAGGACTTCTCCTACATGCTCGCCCGCCGTCCCGGCGCCTACATGTTCATCGGCAACGGCGACAGCGCCTCGCTCCACCACCCGCACTACGATTTCAACGACGCGGCCGCGCCGTACGGGGCGTCCCTGTGGGCGCGCCTGATCGAGACCGGGCTGCCGCGCACCGCCTGAGCGCGCCCCCAGCCGCACCGTCATCGCGCGCGCAGCGACCCAGCCCACGCCGTTAGAGGTTGCGCAGCCCTGGGTCGCTTCGCTGCGCTCGCGATGACGGGAGGCGATCAGCTGCCGTAGCGGGCCTTGAGCAGCGCGTAGGTCAGCCGCGCCGTCTGGACCTCGCCGCCCTCCGGCCGGCCGGGCTTGGCGGAGGGGTTCCAGCCGTAGAGGTCGAAATGGCCGTGCGCCTTCGTGTTGGGCGCGAAGCGGCGCAGGAACAGGGCCGCGGTGATCGCTCCCGCGAACGGCCCGCCCGAGACGTTGTTGAGGTCGGCCACCTTGGAATCGAGCAGGCTCGCGTAGGGCGCGTGCAGCGGCATGCGCCAGACCGGGTCGATCGCCGCCCGGCCGGCCCGCGCCACCGCCTCGGCCAGCGCGTCGTCCTCCGTGAAGAAGGCCGGTAGGTCCGGCCCGAGGGCCACCCGGGCCGCGCCGGTCAGGGTCGAGAAGTCGAGGATCAGGTCGGGGGAATCCGCGTCCGCGAGGGCGAGCGCGTCGGCGAGGATCAGCCGGCCCTCCGCGTCGGTGTTGCCGATCTCGACGCTGAGCCCGGCCCGGCTCGGCAGCACGTCGCCGGGGCGGAAGGCGTTGCCCGCGACCGCGTTCTCCACCGCGGGGATCAGCAGGCGCAGGCGCAGGTTCAGGCCCGCGCCCATGACCATGTCGGCGGCGGCCAGCGCCGCGGCGGCGCCGCCCATGTCCTTCTTCATCAGCAGCATCGCGGCCGACGGCTTCAGGTCGAGGCCGCCGGTGTCGAAGGCGACGCCCTTGCCGACCAGGGTCACGCGCGGCGCGTCCGCCGGCCCCCAGGTCAGGTCGATCAGCCGCGGGGCCCGGGGCGACGCGGCGCCGACCGCGTGGATCAGCGGGTACCCCTCGGCGAGGGCCCCGCCTTCCGTGACGGCGACGGAGGCGCCGTGGCGCGCGGCCACCGCCCGGGCGGCCGCCTCGATCTCGGCGGGTCCGAGATCGTTGGCCGGCGTGTTGACGAGATCCCGGCCCAGCGCCACCGCGGCGGCGATCCGCTCCACCTCGGCCGCGTCGATGCCGGCGGGCGCCGCGAGCCGGGCCTTCGTGCCGCCGCCGGTCCGGTAGCGGCCGAAGCGGTAGCTCCCCATCAGCCAGGCGAGGGCGGCCTCGGCCGGCTCGGGAGCGTTGTCCAGGCGGAAGGTCCCCTCCGGCAGCAGCCCCGGCAGCTTGCCGGCGAGGAGCCTGTCGTAGGCCGCGGCCTCCGGATCGCCGAGGCCGAACAGGACGCGCGCGAGGCCGCCGTCCGGGCCGGGCAGGAGCGCGAGGCTGCCCGCCTTCGGCTTGAAGCCGATGGCCCTGGCGAAGCTCCGCTGGGCGGGCTCCAGGCCGGACTCGACCGCCGCCCAGCCCCCGGTGGTGACCAGCGTCACCGGTACGGCCTGGGTGTCGCCGGGCAGGAGCCCGCGGGTCGTCGCCGGAATCTCGGCCTGGGTCATGTGCCTCTCGCGTGCCGCCCGGACCGGCGGCTTAACCGGTGATTAGGGTTAACGCTCTATCACCGGCCGGCCGGGAGCGTGAAGCGCGTGCTATCGCGTCCGGTCCCGATGCCGGCGGAGCGCACCATGATGACGGCCCTGTTCCGGGTCACCCGATCCCAGGCACGCCCCGGACGCCGCGCCGCCCTCGCGGCCGCCGTCGTCGCGCTGGGCCTGGCCGGCTGCAACACCCGCTCGCCCGAGACGACCGGGTCGATCGGCCCCCTCGGCGGGCCGTCCGCGGCCGCCGCAGCGCCCTCGCGGCAGGACATCGACCGGCTGGCCGAGCGCTACAACGCCGACCCCGCCGACGGGCGCACGGCGATCGCCTACGCCCGCGCCCTGCGGGCCACAGACCAGATCGGCCAGGCCTCGGCGGTGCTGCAGCAGGCCGCCCTGCGCAACCCGCGCGACCAGGCCCTGCTCGGTGCCTACGGAAAGTCGCTGGTCGAGGCGGGCCGCTTCCGCGAGGCGATCGACGTGCTCTCCAACGCGCACACGCCCGCCAATCCCGACTGGCGCATCCTGTCGGCGCAGGGCTCGGCCTCCGCCCAGCTCGGCGAGCAGGCCCGCGCCCAGGGCTTCTACGAGGCCGCCCTCAAGATCCGCCCGAACGAGCCCTCGCTCCTGTCCAATCTCGGCCTGTCCTACGCGCTGTCGCGCAACCTCGATCAGGCCGAGCAGACCCTCCGCCTCGCCGCCGACCAGCCCGGCGCCGACGCGCGGGTGCGCGCCAACCTCGCCATGGTGCTCGGCCTCAAGGGCCGCTTCGCCGATGCCGAGGCCGTCCTGCGCCGCGACATGAGCGCCGAGGAGGCGGCCACGAACGTCGCGTCCCTGCGCAGGCTCGCGGCCCAGCCGAATCGATCGAAGGCCCTGTCCGTCGCGGGCGTGCCCGGGCAAGGGTAGGGCGCCCGCGCCCCGCGACTCCCGCCCTTCTGCGGGCTCGCGGACGTACGCAGCAGCACCGGCAACACCCGTGCGGCTCTCCGCTCCCGCTCGGGAGAGGGGGCCTGTCGCGCTCGGCCGCCACCGTCGATGCCCGCTGGAGATGCGCGAGTCGCGCAGGCCTCCGCGGCGCGCGCCCAGTCGCCGCCACGGTCCCCGACAGGAAAACGCACCTGTCATGACGACCCGGTAGCAGTCAGATTCGAAAAGTTCTATATCCCTCCGCGGCTGCGCCGCGCGGCATCACGGGCGTCCAAATCGCCCCCGCGCATCGTCCTGCCCGGGCACTCCCGGGGCGGCGCGCGCCCGTCGGGCGCTACACAGGCCGAACACGGATCTCGTAGCGCAGGTCTTGCCTGCGCGTGTTCGACAACCCGCAGCGAGGATAGAACCAGCCGTGCCCTCACTCGACAGCTTCAAGGCCCGCCAGACGCTCGAAGCCGGCGGCAAGACCTACACCTACTATTCCATTCCCGCGGCCGAGAAGAACGGCCTCGCCTCGGCGGCCGCGCTGCCCTTCTCCATGAAGGTGATCCTGGAGAACCTGCTCCGCTACGAGGACGACCGCTCGGTCAAGAAGGCCGACATCGAGGCCGCCGTCGCCTGGCTCGACCAGAAGGGCAAGGCCGAGGTCGAGATCGCGTTCCGCCCCTCCCGCGTGCTGATGCAGGACTTCACCGGCGTCCCGGCGGTGGTCGACCTCGCGGCCATGCGCGACGCCATGGTGGCGCTCGGCGGCGACCCGCAGAAGATCAACCCGCTGGTGCCGGTGGACCTCGTCATCGACCACTCGGTGATCGTCGACGAGTTCGGCACCCCGAAGGCGCTCGCCGACAACGTCGCCCTCGAATACGAGCGCAACGGCGAGCGCTACACCTTCCTGAAATGGGGCCAGTCGGCCTTTGACAACTTCTCGGTGGTCCCCCCGGGCACCGGCATCTGCCACCAGGTGAACCTGGAATACCTTGCCCAGACCGTCTGGACGAAGTCGGAGAACGGCGCCGACGTCGCCTATCCCGACTCGCTCGTCGGCACCGATTCGCACACCACCATGGTCAACGGGATGGCCGTGCTGGGCTGGGGCGTCGGCGGCATCGAGGCCGAGGCGGCCATGCTCGGCCAGCCGCTCTCGATGCTGATCCCCGAGGTCGTGGGCTTCAAGCTCTCGGGCAAGCTGCCCGAGGGCACCACCGCCACCGACCTCGTGCTCACCGTCACCCAGATGCTGCGCAAGAAGGGCGTGGTCGGCAAGTTCGTGGAGTTCTACGGCCCCGGCCTCGACGACATGGCGGTCGCCGACCGGGCCACGATCTCCAACATGGCCCCCGAGTACGGCGCGACCTGCGGCTTCTTCCCGGTCGACCAGAAGACCATCGACTTCCTGAAGGTCACCGGCCGCTCCGACGACCGGATCGCCCTGGTCGAGGCCTACGCCAAGGCGCAGGGTATGTGGCGCGACGCCCGGACACCCGACCCGGTCTTCACCGACACGCTGGAGCTCGACATGGGCCAGGTCCGGCCCTCGCTCGCCGGCCCGAAGCGCCCGCAGGACCGCGTGCTGCTCGACGGCGCCAAGCCCGGCTTCGCCGCCTCGATGGAGACCGAGTTCAAGAAGGCCGCCGACCTCGCGCGCCGCTACCCGGTCGAGGGCACCAACTTCGACATCGGGCACGGTGACGTGGTGATCGCCGCGATCACGAGCTGCACCAACACGTCGAACCCCTCGGTGATGATCGGCGCGGGCCTGCTCGCCCGCAACGCCGTCGCCAAGGGCCTGCGCTCCAAGCCGTGGGTGAAGACCTCGCTCGCGCCCGGCTCGCAGGTGGTCGGCGAGTACCTGGAGAAGTCCGGCCTGCAGGAGCCGCTCGACGCGCTCGGCTTCAACCTCGTGGGCTTCGGCTGCACGACCTGCATCGGCAATTCCGGCCCGCTGCCGGAGGCGATCTCGAAGGCGATCAACGACAACGACGTCGTCGCCGCGGCGGTGCTCTCGGGCAACCGCAACTTCGAGGGCCGCGTGAACCCTGACGTGCGGGCGAACTACCTCGCCTCGCCGCCGCTCGTGGTGGCCTACGCGCTGGCCGGCTCGCTGCAGATCGACATCACCACGGAGCCGCTGGGCCAGGGCTCGGACGGCAAGCCCGTCTACCTCAAGGACATCTGGCCGTCCTCGGCCGAGGTCCAGCAGTTCATCGAGGAGAACATCACCTCCGCGCTGTTCAAGTCCCGCTACGCGGACGTGTTCGGCGGCGACCAGAACTGGAAGGACGTCGAGGTCACCGAGGCCGAGACCTTCGCGTGGAACCCGGGCTCCACCTACGTGCAGAACCCGCCCTACTTCGTCGGCATGGAGAAGACCCCGAAGCCCGTCGAGGACATCGAGGGTGCGCGCATCCTCGGCCTGTTCCTCGACTCGATCACCACCGACCACATCTCGCCGGCGGGCAACATCCGCGCGGCCTCGCCGGCCGGCGAGTACCTGCAGTCGCACCAAGTGCGCGTGCAGGACTTCAACCAGTACGGCACGCGGCGCGGCAACCACGAGGTGATGATGCGGGGCACCTTCGCCAACATCCGCATCAAGAACCAGATGGTGAAGGACGCCTCCGGCGGCGTGGTCGAGGGCGGGTGGACGCATTTCCAGCCGTCCGGCGAGAAGATGTTCATCTACGACGCGGCGATGAAGTACGCCGAACAGGGCACGCCGCTCGTGATCTTCGCCGGCAAGGAGTACGGCACCGGCTCGTCGCGCGACTGGGCGGCGAAGGGCACGAAGCTGCTCGGCGTCCGCGCCGTGGTGGCCGAGAGCTTCGAGCGCATCCACCGCTCGAACCTCGTCGGGATGGGCGTGGTGCCGCTGGTCTTCCAGGGCGACACGAGCTGGCAGTCGCTGGGCCTGAAGGGTGACGAGACCGTCACCATCAAGGGCCTCGCCGGCGAGCTGAAGCCCCGCCAGACGCTCACCGCGGAGATCAAGTCCGCCGACGGCTCGGTGAAGCAGGTCCCGCTGACCTGCCGCATCGATACGCTCGACGAGCTCGAGTACTTCCGCAACGGCGGCATCCTGCCCTACGTGCTGCGCTCGCTCGCGGCGTGAGCCTCCGGAGGGCAGCGTCCCCGCTGCCCGCGCGGTAATCAGGCGGCGCCCACCGGGTGCCGCCTGACTCGTTTTCGGTCGGTGCCGTCGTCCGACGCGCCACCCCGTCATCGCGAGCGCAGCGAAGTGATCCAGGGCAGCGCGACGGAGGAAGTCCTTGCGCCGGCTGGATTGCTTCGCTCCGCTCGCAAAAACGGTGGTGACTGATAACCTCGCTTCTGTCGCCGAGCAGGTCGTTTCGCTTGCGCGCAACCTTGTTTCGCGCGCGGGCCGCCCCATAACCCGGCTCCTGAAGCCAGGATGGGACCCCGATGAAGCACCTCAGCAAGACACTCGTCGCCGCCGGCCTGACGGCCCTGCTGTCGAGTGCGGCCTTCGCCGCGCAGGTCGAGCGCGTCCGCGGGACCGTCGACAAGGCCGACGGCGGCACGGTCACGATCAAGACCGACGACGGCAAGACCGAGACCGTCGACGTGAGCGGCGCCAAGTTCGCCTGGGTTGTCCCGTCGAGCCTCGACGCGATCAAGGACGGCGTCTTCATCGGCACCGCCACCAAGGGCGAGAACCCGATGACCGCCCTGGAGGTCGTGCTCTTCCCCGAGTCGATGCGCGGCACGGGCGAGGGCCATTACGGCTGGGATTCGATCACCGACCACACCGCGGGCGCCGGCGCCAAGGTGAAGAGCGCGATGACCAACGGCACCGTGAAGGCCGAGTCGCCGAACGCCCCGAAGGTGAAGAGCGCGATGACCAACGGCACCGTGAAGGCCGACAAGGCGGCCTCGGGCGGCGAGCGCACGCTGACGGTGAGCTACGGCAAGGACGGCTCCAAGGAGATCGTGGTGCCGGCCTCGGCGCCGATCGTGGCCTTCGAGCCCGCCGACAAGGCGATCCTGACCCCCGGGTCGAAGGTGTTCGCCGTGGTCGCCAAGGACGGCAGCAAGGCCGAGGGCAAGCTCGTGGCGGTCGGCAAGGACGGCCTGACCCCGCCCATGTGAGGGCGGCAGCCGCTGCGGGCGCCGGACAGACCGGCGCCCGCAGCGGCGGTCCATACGGCCTCCGGACGGCGCGTTGACGAGGAATCCGCATACAGTCGGCGCCGGACTGGATTAAAATCGACGTCTCAGCGTGTCGCGCGCTGGCACCCTGCACACAAATCGCGCATCGTCCGCCGCCGCGAGGCCCGCCAACGAGGCCGCGGCGGAGGAGTCCATCATGGGTGCTGGAGTGGCAGGCGCGATCGCGCCTGAGGGAACGCCGAGTCTGTTGTCGCGCGAGCGGATCGTCGCCAAGCCGGGCTTCAACCGGTGGCTGGTGCCGCCGGCGGCGCTGGCGATCCATCTCTGCATCGGGATGGCCTACGGCCTGTCGGTGTTCTGGCTGCCGCTGACCCGGGCGCTCTCCGTGGGCAAGCCGGCGCCCGCCGCCTGCCCCGACATGGGCGTGATGACGGCCCTGTTCACCACCACCTGCGACTGGCGGGTCAGCGACCTCGTCACGGTCTTCTCCATCGGCATCGTCGTGCTCGGTCTCTCGGCCGCCCTGTTCGGCGGCTGGCTGGAGCGAGCCGGACCGCGCAAGGCCGGCATCGCGGCGGCCCTCTGCTGGGGCGGCGGCTTCCTGATCGGCGCCTTCGGCGTCTACATCCACCAGCTCTGGCTGGTCTGGCTCGGCATGGGCCTGATCGGCGGCATCGGCCTCGGGCTCGGCTACATCTCGCCGGTCTCGACCCTGATCAAGTGGTTCCCGGACCGGCGCGGCATGGCGACCGGCATGGCGATCATGGGCTTCGGCGGCGGCGCGATGATCGGCTCGCCCCTGGCCGACAGCCTGATCAAGAGCTTCCGGACCGCCGATTCGGCCGGCGTCTGGCAGACCCTCGCGGTGATGGGCGTGGGGTACATCCTGTTCATGCTGGGCGGCGCGTTCGGCTACCGGGTGCCGCCGGCCGGCTGGCGCCCGGACGGCTGGACCAGCCCGACCGCCAAGAACGCCATGATCGCTTCGGGGCACGTCCACCTGCGCGACGCCCACAAGACCGTCCAGTTCTGGATGATCTGGCTCGTCCTGTTCCTCAACGTGTCGGCCGGCATCGGCGTGCTGGCGCTGGCCTCGCCGATGCTCCAAGAGATCTTCGGCGGCGAGCTGATCGGCCTGCCCGGCACCGGCTTCTCGGCCCTCGACGCCGGCCAGAAGGCGCAGGTCGCGGCCATCGCGGCCGGCTTCGTCGGCCTGCTCTCACTCTTCAACATCCTGGGCCGGTTCTTCTGGGCCTCGATGTCGGACCGCATCGGGCGGAAGGTCACCTACGCGATCTTCTTTGCCCTGGGCGGCCTCCTGTACGCGGCGGCACCCTGGGCCGCCGGCATCGGCTCGCAGGCGCTGTTCGTCGCGATCTTCTGCGTGATCCTGTCCATGTACGGCGGCGGCTTCGCGACCGTGCCGGCCTATCTCGCCGACGTGTTCGGCACGCAGTTCGTGGGCGCCATCCACGGGCGCCTGCTCACCGCCTGGTCGATGGCCGGCATCGTCGGGCCCTTCGTCATCACCAAGATCCGCGAGGCGCAGGTCGCCGCGGGCGTGCAGGGGGCCGATCTCTACGGCCGGACCATGTACGTGCTGGCGAGCTTCCTGGCGGTCGGCTTCCTCTGCAACCTGCTCGTCCGGCCCCTGGCGCAACGCTGGTTCATGTCCGATTCCGAGCGGGCCTCCCTGGACGTCCGCGCCGGCGCCACGGCCTCGGGGCCGTCCGGCTCCTTCGGGATCGGCCGTGGCGGCTTCAGCGCGGGGGCCGCGCTGGCCTGGGCGGTGGTCGGCATCCCGATCGTCTGGGGCATCGGCATCACCCTGTCGAAGGCGTTCATCCTGTTCCGCTGAGCGGGCACGCTCGGTTGTGGCGGGCCCGGCGGGCCGCTAGGTTTCCGGCGCCTCGCCGTGCCGGGATGCCTTCGTCGTGATCGACAAGCTGGACTTCCTGCTCGCGCTCGCCCGCGAGCAGCATTTCGGGCACGCCGCCGAAGCCTGCGGCGTGACTCAGCAGACTCTCTCGGCCGGCGTGAAGCAGCTGGAGAACCGGTTCGGCGTGCAGCTCGTGCTGCGCGGCTCCCGCTTCCAGGGCTTCACCCCCGAGGGCGAGCGGGTCCTCGAATGGGCGCGGCGCATCGTGGCCGACGCGCGGGCCATGCACGAGGAGGTCACGGGCCTGCGCCGGGGCCTGACCGGCCATCTCCGCATCGCGGCGATCCCGACGGCGCTGCCGATGATCGTGAACCTCACGACGCCCTACCGCGAGCGGCACCCGGACGTGCGGCTGACGGTCGAATCGGCCACCTCCGCCGACATCTTCTCGCTGATCGAGAACCTGGAGGCGGATGCGGGCCTGACCTACCTCGACAACGAGCCCCTCGGGCGGGTGATCTCCGTCCCGCTCTACCGGGAGCGCTACCGCCTCGTGACGGCGATCGGCGGGCCCTTCGAGGGTCGCACCAGCGTCACCTGGGCCGAGACCAGCCGCCTGCCCCTCTGCCTGCTCACGCCGAACATGCAGAACCGGCGGATCATCGACCAGCAGATCCGCGAGGCGGGTGCGGATCCCGCCGCGACCCTCGAGTCGAACTCGATGATCGTGCTGCTGACCCACGTGCGCACCCTGCGCTGGGCCTCGATCATGCCGGAGATCCTGGTCGACGCCCTGGGCCCCATGGAGGGCGTGCGCACGATCCCGATCACCGCACCCGACCTGGAGCACACGATCGGCCTCGTCGCCCCGCGGCGCGAGCCGTCCACGCCGATGGTGACGGCGCTCGTGGCTATCGCGCGGTCCCTGGCACGGACGCTCGATCCGGATCTGGCCGCGCCGGGCCCTTCCTGAGCGGTCGGCTCCGGGCGCGGGCCGGAACGCGGCGTTCCGCGAGCAAGCCGCGGGTCGCCCGGAGCGCGTACACCGGCAGCGTCAGGACGCGCCAGAGCGCGAGGATTGCCGCGGTGATGAGAATCGCCAGCAGGATCCGCTGCATCGAACCCGCCCTCCAACCGCCGAGCTGGCCGAGAACGCGGGCCGGTGATCGGCCGGCGGGTCGGGCAGCGTCCGGGACGAGCGACGGTTAACGAGTCGTGCTGGCGCCGGGCTGTCGGCCGGTCAGGTCGCGGTTCGGGAGATCCCGGCGACGCCGTGCGCGGGAACGCGCCGGGCAAGGAAAAAGCCGCCCCGTCTCCGGAGCGGCTTCCCGTGGGCGGTCAGGCCGCGAAGCGGCCCGCGGCCTTACTTGATCTTGGTTTCCTTGAAATCGACGTGCTTGCGCGCGACCGGGTCGTACTTGCGCATCGTCAGCTTCTCGGTCTGCGTGCGGGAGTTCTTCTTGGTGACGTAGAAATAGCCCGTGTCGGCGGTGGAGACGAGCTTGATCTTGACGGTGACGGCCTTGGCCATGGCGCGGCGCTCCTGCAGGGTGCGGCATTCCGCGTGAGCGAAACGCAAATGGCCGGGAGAGCCCGGCCGAATACGGGCGGGTGAATGCCCGATCAGGCCCGACAGGTCAAGAGCGGACGCGCCGGCGCTCCGTGACGGCGAGCCAGCCCGCGAAGGCCAGGAACAGGGCGAGCAGCGCCAGCGCGAACCCGTTCGGCGGCACCAGATCGAGCCCGCCGCCGATCACCGGCGGCCCCAGCATCAGCCCGACATTGTAGAGCACCACGAAGGCCGCGTTGGCGCCCGCGAGGTCGTTCGGCGGCGTGCGGTCGCCCAGCATCGCGAGGCCGACCGTGTAGAGGGTGCCGGCGATGCCGCCCCAGACGAGGAGCAGCAGGCCGAACGCCGCCGGATGTCCGGCCGCGAGCGGGATCAGGGCCGAGCCCGCCGCCCCCGCGAGGCCCGCGCCGAGAAGCACCGCGCCCCGGTCGAGGCGGTCGGCGAGCCAGCCGAACGGGATCTGGAACAGCACGTTGCCCAGCGCGATCAGGCTGACGAGGCCGGCCGCCCCTTGCGCGTCGTAGCCGAGGCGCAGGCCGTAGAGCGGCAGGATGGCGAAGATGCCGGTCTCCACCGCCCCGTAGGCCAGGGCCGCCGCCAGGGCGCCGGGGGCGAGCCGGACGTAGCCGAGGATGCCGCGGCCGGAGCCCGTCTCGATCGTCGGCAACAGGCCGCGGGCCAGCGCGATGGGCAGGCCGCCGGCCAGCATGAGGGCGGCCCCCGTCGCGTAGGGCGCCAGCCCCTCGGTCCCGACCAGGGCCAGCAGCAGCGGTCCGACCGCGAAGCCCGCCGCCAGCACGGTGGCGTAGATGCCCATCACCAGGCCGCGCCGCTCCGGCGGGGCGGCGGCGTTGATCCAGTACTCGGAGAGGACGAACAGCGCCCCGAGCGTTGCCGAGAAGACGAAGCGCAGGGGGAACCACAGGGCGATGCCCGGCAGCATCGGGAACAGCGCGAGGCTGATCGCCCCGACGAGGAGCGCCAGGCCGAGCAGCGGGGCGACGCCGACCCGCGCGGCGAGGCGCGGCACGAACGGCACCGTGCAGATGCTGGCGATGCCCGCCACCGCGGTGTTGAGCCCGATCAGCGTGCTCGACGCGCCGCGCCGCTCCATCTCGATCGAGAGGAGCGGGATCGACAGGCTGAGCCCGATGCCGACGACGGTGACGCAGGTCACGGCCGCCGAGATCGCCGCCACGTCCTCCGAACTGATCCCCCGCCGCCCGTCCTGCAATCCGTCCGGACCGCTCACAAGGCCACCCGTTCGCGCCGCCCGTAGCGCTCGTAATGGAAGGGGATCATCCGGTAGGGCGCGAAATCGACGGCGATCTGCGCCTCCAGCTCGTCGAGGATCGCGCGGGTGATGTAGGGCAGGTCGAGCTTGCGGGCCGCGTCGAGCTGCACCCAGGCAAGTTCGGTGAACTCGGCGTCGGCCTCGACCCGCCCCGGCTCCTCGGCCGCCACCATCCGGCGGTCGACGGTGAAGAAGCGCGTGTCGAAGCGGCGAACGCGCTTCGGTGGGGTGATCGCGCGGGCGACGAGGTGCAGCGCCTCGAGGTCGGGCAGGACGCCGTGCCGGGCGAACCCCTCCCAGCCCGCCGGGACGTCCTCGGGCGCACCGTGCTCGGTCGTGCCGAGGAGCAGACCGGTCTCCTCGTAGGTCTCGCGGATCGCGGCGAGCGCCAGCGCCCGGCCGAGATGGTGCGGGGGCCGGGACACCTGCCGGGTCAGCGCCGCCTCGGCGTAGTCCGGGAGCGCCCCGGCCACCGGCATGTGGCGGTCGCCGAGCTCGATCCGGCCGCCCGGGAAGACGAACTTGCCCGGCATGAAGGCGAGGTTGGGGTTGCGCCGGCCCATCAGGACCTTCGGGCCGCCCCGTCCGCGCCGGTCGATCACGATCATGGTCGCGGCGTCGCGCGGCCGCAGGCGCGCCGCGGCGGGCTTCCGCTCAGGAGCTGTGACGATCGGGGGCTCCCGCTGCGGCTCCGGCAAGGCGCGTCTCCTCAAGCCCCGCTGCGGGGCGGCTCCGCGGTAGCGTGGCGAAGCCGTGCATGCCAAGGGCGTATTGCAGCCCGACGACGGCGCCCTTCACGGGCTGGAGCAGGGCCAGCGCGAAGACGAGGGTGAAGACCGGCCACACGCCCATCTCGACCCAGAGCGGCACGTCGTAGGCGCTCTCGGTCTCCAGGATCAGGTAGCCGACGATGTGGGCGACGATGAAGATCACCACGTAGGGCGGCAGGTCGTCGGCCCGGTGGTGGTGCAACTCCAGGCCGCAGACGTCGCATTCCGGCCGCACCTTGAGGAAGCGGCCGAAGATCCGGCCCTGGCCGCAATGCGGGCAGCGGCCGACGAAGCCGCGGGCCATCGCGGGGATCAGGCGGGTGCGCTCGGGAATCGCGTCGGCGGCCATGCCCTGGCTCTACACCGCCCGGGTCAGCGGCGCGAGCCGCGGTGGCGCGACCCGGTGTTGCGGATGCCGGCGGGGCGGCCGGGCGGCGCGGCCTTGAAGGGCCGCCCGCCGGACTTCTTCCCCGGCCCGGCGGACCGGGCGCCGGAGCGGGTCCGGCCCTCGCTGAGCAGCTCGAAGCGCAGCGCCCCGGCCACCGGCGCGGCCTCCACGAGCCGCACCTCGACCCGGTCCCCGAGGCGGAACGTCTCGCCGGTGCGCTCGCCGACCAGGGCGTGGCGGCCCTCCTCGTGGCGGAAATAGTCCGCGCCGAGCTGGGAGACCGGCACGAAGCCGTCCGCGCCGGTCTCGTCGAGCTTGATGAACAGGCCGGCCCGGGTGACGCCGGCGATCTGGCCCGCGAAGGTCGCGCCGACCTGGTCGGCGAGGTGGTGGGCGATGAGCCGGTCGATCGTCTCGCGCTCGGCCGCCATGGCGCGGCGCTCGGCCGCCGAGATCTGCTCGCCGATCTGCGCCAGCTCGCCGAGGGAGATGTCGCTCGCGAGCCCGTCCGAGCCGAGCCGGCAGGCGGTGATCAGCGCCCGGTGCACGATCAGGTCGGCGTAGCGCCGGATCGGCGAGGTGAAGTGCGCGTAGCGGCGCAGGTTCAGGCCGAAATGCCCGAGATTCTCCGGGGCGTAGACGGCCTGGGCCTGGCTGCGCAGGATCACCTCGTTGAGGAAGACCCCGTGCTCGGTCTCGGCCGCCGTGGCGAGGATCCGGTTGAACAGGGCGGGGCGCAGCGCCCCCTCCTTGGGCAGCTTGATGCCGACCGAGGCCAGGACCTCGCCGAGCGCCCGCATCTTCTCCAGGGCGGGCTCGTCGTGGACGCGGTAGATCAGCGGCTGGCGCGCCTGCTCCAGGGTCTCGGCGGCGGCGACGTTCGCCTGGATCATGAACTCCTCGATCAGCCGGTGGGCGTCGAGGCGCTCCGGCACGATCACCCGGTCGACCGCGCCCTCGGGGCTCAGGACGACCTTGCGCTCGGGCAGGTCGAGGGCCAGGGGCCCGCGGCGGTCGCGGGCCGCGCGCAGGGCCGCGTAGGCCGCCCAGAGGGGGCGGAGCGCCGTCTCCAGCAGCGGCCCGGTCGCGTCGTCCGGCTGCCCGTCGATGGCGGCCTGCGCCTGCGCGTAGGCGAGCTTGGCGCGGGAGCGCATCATCACCCGGTGGAACCCGTGGCGGCGCTTCTCGCCGTCGGCGGCGATGACCATCCGCACCGCCAGCGCCGGCCGGTCCTCGCCCTCGCGGAGCGAGCAGAGGTCGTTCGAGATCCGCTCGGGCAGCATCGGCACGACCCGGTCGGGGAAGTAGACCGAGTTGCCCCGCTCCAGCGCCTCCCGGTCGAGGCTGGAGCCCGGCCGGACATAGGCGGCCACGTCCGCGATGGCGACGGTGAGGACGAAGCCGCCGGGATTGGCCGGGTCGGGATCGGCCTCGGCCATGACGGCGTCGTCGTGGTCCTTGGCGTCCGGCGGGTCGATGGTCACGAGCGGCCGGTCGCGCCAGTCCTCGCGGCCCTTCAGGGTGGCGGGCTTGGCGGAATCCGCCTCCGCCAGCGTCGCGTCGGCGAAGACGTGCGGGATGTTGTGGAGGTGCAGGGCGATCAGGCTCACCGCCTTCTCGGAACCGAGCGAGCCGAGCCGCTCCCGCACACGCCCCTTCGGCAGGCCGAACCGGGTCTCGCGCTCCAGCGAGACGCTGACGAGGTCGCCGTCGCGGGCCTGCCCCTCCTCGCCGGGCGGGATCAGGATCTCGCGGCCCTGCGCGCGCTTCTCGACGGGCACGATCCGGCCGCCCTGCGCGCCGGCCCGGTAGACACCGATGATCTCGGCCTTGTTCTTCCCGATGACCTTGACGACCCGGCCGGTGTAGCCGCCCTCCGCGTCGCGCTCGACCCGGATCAGGGCGCGGTCGCCGATGCCCGGGGCCGGGCGGTTGCCCTTCCGGGGGCCGCGGGGCTGCGTCAGCACGATGGCGGGCGGCTTGCCGGTGCCGGTCCACTCCACCGGGACCGCCAGGAAATCGCCGTGACGGTCGCGGGAGCGGATGTCGGCCAGCACGACCGGCGGCAGGTGACCCGCCGGGGCGAGGCCGCCGCGGCCGCGGTCGAGGGCGCCGTCCTCCTCGATCTCCTTGAGGACGCGCTTCAGGTCGATCTTGGCGGCCCCCTTGATGCCGAAGGCCTTGGCGATCTCCCGCTTGCCGACGCGCTCCTTCGACTCGGCCACGAAGGCGAGGATCTGCTCACGGGTGGGGAAGGGCTGCGGAGCGGCGGGCTCGGCCGCCGGGGCGGTGGTGCGTCGTGCCAAAAGGGGGGTGCCGGAGAGTTCTGCGATAGACGGGACCCGCGTGCGGGCGCGGGACCGAGGCGTCGGTCCTGTGAGGCTAACATGGGTGTCCGGCCCGCGCGCGGCAACGCCGTGCCGGCACTCCTCAACAGGCGCGATCAGCCGGTCGAGGCACTCTTGCGGATGCGCGCCACGGCCTGATCCACGTCGAGGCCGGGTGCGAGGAGCTCGTCCAGGGTGAAGGGGCAGGCGCGCGGCAGGGTCAGGTTCACCCGTCCCTCTAGCGGCGCGAGTTCCGGGCTCTCCGCCGCCTGGACGGCGAGCGTCCAGGCGCCGTCCATCCGCAGGCTCTCGGGCTCGGGCAGATCGCCCGCGAGGGCGGCGAGCCTGGCGCGGCCGGCCGCGCGGCAGGCGTCGCTCAGGCCGTCGTCCGAGAGGAGGGCGGCCTTGATCAGCTCGGCCAGGGCGTCCCTGACCCGTTCGAGGCTCGCGTTCATGGGCATCCGTTCCGGAGATTGCGGGAGGTCGCAGGAGGTCGCGGGTGCGTGGCAAGCCGGATGCCAGCGCGCCCCGTCCCGCCGCCGATGGTCTCCCGCGATCCGCCGGGTGTAGAAGGCGCGGATGATCCCGGTCCTGACCCGCCACACCGAGGCCGTGCCGCTCTACGCCGCGGCCTGCGCCGAGCTGCGCCTGCGCGGCTTCGAGGGCGACCTGACGCTCTCGGACGCCGACCGCACGGTCTTCTCCACCGACAACTCGATCTACCAGGTGGCGCCGGGGGCCGTGGCCTTTCCGCGCACCCGCGACGACCTCGTGCGCGTCGCCAAGCTCCTCGCGGATCCGCGCTTCGCCGAGATCGTGATCCGGCCCCGGGGCGGGGCGACCGGCACCAACGGCCAGTCGCTGGGCCACGGCCTCGTGGTCGACACCTCGCGGCACATGAACCGCATCCTGGAGATCGACGTCGCGAACCGCGTCGTCCGGGTCGAGCCGGGGGTGGTGAAGGACCAGCTCAACCGGGAGCTCGCCAAGCACGGCCTGTTCTTCGCGCCGGAGCTCTCCACCTCGAACCGCGCCACGATCGGCGGGATGATCTCGACCGATGCCTGCGGGCAGGGCTCGTGCCTCTACGGCAAGACCCGGGACCACGTCCTCGCGCTGACCTGCGTGCTCACCGACGGCACGGTCTGGACCGCCGAGCCCTTGGACCCGGCCGGGCTCGACGCCGCCAAGGGCCGCGACGACCGCGTCGGCGCCATCCACCGCACCGTCGACGCCGTCGTCACCGAGAACGCCGCGCTCATCGCCGAGCGCTTCCCCAAGCTCAACCGCTGCCTCACCGGCTACGACCTCGCGCATCTGCGCGACGCGGGCGGCCGGTTCGACCTCAAGAGCGTGATCTGCGGCTCCGAGGGCACGCTGGCGCTGATCGCCGAGGCGCGGCTGAACGTGCTGCCGATCCCCAAGGCCGCCGTGCTGATCGCGCTCTCGTACATCGACTTCGACGCGGCGCTGCGCGACGCGCAGGCGCTGCTGCCGTTCGGCGCCGCCTCGGTGGAGACGATCGATTCCACGGTCCTGGCGCTGGCCCGCAAGGACCCGATCTGGGCCGAGGTGCGGGCCTTCTTCCCCGACGATCCGGCCGGGCGGCCGGTGGACGGCATCAACCTCGTGGAGTTCGTCGGCGACGACGCCGCGACCGTGGAGGCGGCCCTCGCGCGGCTCACCGGGACGCTGGAGGCCGAGCGCGGCACCGACACGAGGCGCACCGGCTTCACCATCGCCCGGGGCGACGCGATCGAGCGGCTCTGGACCATGCGGAAGAAGGCGGTGGGCCTGCTCGGCGCCGCCAAGGGCGACGCGCGCCCGATCCCGTTCGTCGAGGACACGGCGGTCCCGCCGGAGCGGCTCGCCGACTACATCGCGGAGTTCCGCGCGCTCCTCGACGGCAAGGGGCTGCGCTACGGCATGTTCGGCCACGTCGATGCCGGCGTGCTGCACGTGCGGCCGGCCATCGACCTCAAGGACCCGGCGCAGAACGGCCTGATCCGCGAGGTCACGGAGGGGGTGGTCGCGCTCACCGCCAAGTACGGCGGCCTGCTCTGGGGCGAGCACGGCAAGGGCTTCCGGTCGGAATTCGTGCCGGCGACGTTCGGGCCGCTGATGCCCGCGCTGGAGGCGGTCAAGCGCGCCTTCGACCCGGACGACCGGATGAACCCGGGCAAGATCGCCTCGGCCATGGGTGCGGGCCTGACCCGGATCGACGGCGTGCCGCGCCGGGGCGAGCGGGACCGCACCATCCCGGCGCCGGTCCGGGAGGATTTCGACGAAGCGCTCCACTGCAACGGCAACGGCGCCTGCTTCAGCTTCGACGCGGACGAGGCCATGTGCCCGTCCTGGAAGGCGACGCGGGAGCGGCGCCACTCCCCCAAGGGCCGCGCCTCGCTGATGCGCGAGTGGCTGCGCCGCGCCGCGGAGGCCGGGATCGACCCGGCCGCCGAGCTGGCGCGGCAGCCCGCCGGGTGGCTCTCCGACGTGGCGGCGACCCTGCGGAGCCGCCTCCGCGGCCGGTCCGAGGCCGACGACTTCTCCCACGCCGTCAAGGAGGCGATGGACGGCTGCCTCGCCTGCAAGTCCTGCACGGGGTCCTGCCCGATCAAGGTCGATGTGCCGACCTTCCGGGCGAAGTTCCTGGCGCTCTACCACACGCGCTACGCGCGGCCGCTGAAGGACCATCTCGTGGCGGCGCTGGAGCCGCTGCTGCCGCTGGCGGCGCGGGCGCCGCGCTTGAGCAACGCGGTCCTCGCCAACCCGCTGGCCCGGCTGATCCTGGCCCGGGCCGGGCTGGTGGCGATCCCGGCCCTGTCGCCCGTCGACCTCACGGCGCGGCTGGCGGAACGCGGCGTCGCCGTCTCGACTCCGGACGCCCTGGCCCGGCTGGACCCGCAGGAGCGCGCGCGGTCCGTGCTGGTGGTGCAGGACGCCTTCACCAGCCACTTCGACGCGGAAGTCGTGGCCGACAGCTGCGACCTCCTCGCCGCCCTCGGCTTCCGGCCCTGGCTGGTGCCCTACCGGCCGAACGGCAAGCCGCTGCACGTACACGGCTTCCTGGCGCGGTTCGCCGCCGTCGCCCGCTCGAACGCCGCGCTGCTGCGCGACCTCGCCGGGCACGGCGTGCCCCTGGTCGGGATCGACCCGTCGATGACGCTGACCTACCGGTCCGAGTACGCGCAGGCGCTGGGCGGCGATCTCCCGAAGGTCCAGCTCCTGCAGGAATGGCTCGCCGCCCGGCTCGACCGGATCGCGCCGGGGCAGGGCGGGCGCACGATGCGGCTGCTGCCCCACTGCACCGAGCGCACCAACGCGCCGGGCGCGGTGCGGGACTGGCAGGTCGTGTTCGCCCATCTCGGCCTGCGGCTTGAGGTGCCGGCCGCCGGCTGCTGCGGCATGGCGGGGACCTACGGTCACGAGGCGCGCCACCGCGCCACCTCCGAGGCGATCTACGGCCTGAGCTGGGCCCGCCACGTCGCCGAGGCGCCCGGCTGCACCCTGCTGGCGGACGGCTATTCCTGCCGCTCGCAGGCCAAGCTTATCGACGGCGTGCGGCTGCGGCACCCGGCCCAGGCGCTGCTCGAGCATGTCCGCGCGGCCGACGCGGGCGCCGCGCCCTTCCACCCCGAGCGCGCCGCGGCGGTGGCACCGTGAGCGCCGCCGTGAGCCCCGCCATGACCGTCGCCGTCGTGGGGGCCGGCGCGGTCGGCTGCTACTACGGGTTCCTCCTGGCGCGGGCCGGCCACGCGGTGACGCTGATCGGCCGTCCCGCCCTGGTCGAGGCGGTCGAGAAGGACGGTCTCGTGCTGGAGAGCGCGGCCGGGACGGCCTCCGTGCCCGTCCGGGCGACCGATACGGGGGCGGGAGTGTCGGGCGCCGACCTCGTGCTGGTCTGCGTGAAGTCGGGCGACACCGAGGCGGCGGGCGCGATGATCGCCCACCACCTCGATCCGGCCGCCACGGTCCTCAGCCTCCAGAACGGCGTCGACAACGCCGAGCGGCTCGCCGCCGTGCTGGGCCGGCCGGTGGTGCCGGTGGCGGTCTACGTCGCCACCGCGATGGCCGGCCCCGGCCACGTCCGGCACAACGGGCGCGGCGACCTGATCCTCGGCGCGTCCGAGACGAGCGGGCACGTCGCCGCCGCGTTCGCGGCGGCCGGCATCCCGACCACCGTCTCGGCGAAGGCCGTCGACGCGCTCTGGGCGAAGCTGATCATCAACTGCGCCTACAACGCCCTGTCGGCCCTGACGCAGCTGCCCTACGGCCGCCTGGTGGAGGGCGAGGGCGTGGCCGCGGTCATCGCGGACGTCGTCCAGGAATGCGCGCGCGTCGCGGAGGCCGAGGGTGTGTCCGTGTCGCCCGGCATCCTCGACGACGTGATGGCGCTCAGCACCGCCATGGCCGGACAGCGCTCGTCCACCGCCCAGGACCTGGCCCGCGGCCGGCCGAGCGAGATCGACCACCTCAACGGCACCATCGTGCGCCGGGGCGCGGCGCACGGAATCCCGACGCCGGCGAACCGGCTGCTGCACGCGCTGGTCAAGCTCGCCGAGCGGCGGGACTGAGATCGGCCCCGCACCGGCACGGAGGCCGGCGGTCCGGCTCGCGACGGGCGGTCAGGCCCGCGCGGCGGCGTTGGCCTTGCGGGTCGCGGCGGCCTTCTTGGCGGAGGCGGAGCGCTCCGCGGCCGTGCGTCCGGCCGAGGCCTTGCCGCCGGACGCGCCGCCCTTGTGGGCGGCCGGGTGACCGGTGGCCTTGCCGCGGCCCGAGCCGCCCGGCTTCTTGCCGCCGCCGTCGTCCTTGTTGACGGTGGCCCAGGCCCGGGCCTCCGCCTCCTTCTCCGGCACGCCGCGGGACTCGTACGAGTCGGCGATGTGCTCGGCCTTGCGCTTCTGCTTGTCGGTGTATTTCGACTTGTCGCCCTGGGACATGGGCCGTCTCCCGAAGCTCAGCCCACCCCGGTCGGACCGTCGAGGATCGCGCGCACGCGGCGGACCAGCTCCGTGCGCCGGTAGGGCTTGTTCAGGAGATCAAACTCCGAGCCGCCGATATCGGTTCGCTCCAGGCTCGCCTCCGCGTAGCCCGTGGCGAGCAGCACCTTGAGCTTGGGCTGGCGGCGCCGGGCCTCGCGGGCCAGGAGCACACCGTTCATGCCCCCCGGCATGATCAGGTCGGTGAAGAGCAGATCGACCTTCCCGCTCGAGTCCAGGATCTCCAGCGCCTCGCGGGCATTGCTCGCGACCAGCGTCGTGTAGCCGAAGTCCCGCAGGATGGTGCGGGCGAGTTCGGCCACGTCCTCGCGGTCGTCGACGATCAGGATCGTCTCGGTGCCCTGGCGGTCCACGGCCCGCAGCGAGACCTTCGCGGGGGCGTTGACGTCGCCGTCGGTCGCTGGGAACGACAGGCGCACCGTCGTGCCGGACCCCACCGCCGACTCGATCTGCGCGGCGCCGCCCGACTGCTTGGCGAAGCCGTAGACCATCGACAGGCCGAGACCCGTCCCCTTGCCCTCCTCCTTGGTGGTGAAGAACGGGTCCATCACCCGGGCGAGCACGGCGGGCGGGATGCCGGTGCCGCTGTCCCTGATGGCGATGCTGACGTAGCGGCCGTCGCGCAGCGGCCCGATCTCCCGGCCGCGCGCGGCGATCTCGCTGTTCTCGGTGGAGATCCGGACGGTGCCGCCCTCCGGCATCGCGTCGCGAGCGTTGATCAGCACGTTCAAGATCGCGACCTCGGCCTGGGTCGGGTCGACGCGGCAGTTCCAGAGATCGGGCGCGAGGTCGAGTTCGACCTTCACGGCCTCGCCCACCGAGCGGGCGACCATCTCGCCCATCCCCTCGATCAGGGTGTTGAGATTGACCGCGCGGCCGTCCAGCCGCTGCTTGCGGGCGAAGGCCAGCAATTGCTGCGTCAGCGTCGTGGCGCGCTCGGCCGCCTGCCGGATGTTCTCGGTGGCGCGGCCGAGCCGCGCGCGGTCGGCGTCGGGCTTCTCCAGGCCGGCCGCCAGGATGTCGACGTAGCCGACGATCACCTGCAGCAGGTTGTTGAAATCGTGCGCGATGCCGCCGGTGAGCTGGCCGAGCGCCTCCATCTTCTGGGCCTGGCCCAGCGCCTCCTCGGCGTCGCGGCGGCGCGAGACGTCGAGCTGCGAGCCGAAGTAGTACACGAGCTCGCCGTCGGCATTGTAGACCGGCGAGACGAACAGGGCGTTCCAGAAAGTCGAGCCGTTCTTGCGGTAGTTCAGGATCTCGGTGGCGAACTCGCGCTTCTCGGCGATCGCCGCGCGGACCTGCGCGACGCTCTCGCGGTCGGTGTCGGGACCCTGGAGGAAGCGGCAGTTGCGCCCGATCAGCTCTTCCGGCGTGTAGCCGGTCATCGCCAGGAACGCCCGGTTGGCGAAGATGATCGGGTTGTCGGGCTGGCGCGGATCGGTGACGATCATCGGCATCCGCGTCGTCTCGACGGCCGCGAAGAAGATGTCGCTCTTGCGATCGGTGATGTCGCTCGGGGCGCCGTCCCGGATCGGGGGACTCGGCCCGGAGGGCGGTGTTTCTGGCGTCTCAGACATGCGAGGCGGTCGTCACCTTCCTGGCCGGGAAAGACCTCTGCGCCCGGTCGATCACGCGAGGCGTGCGCGAGACTAGCGGCCGGACGGCCGAAGTCGACCTTGTATCCCCAGCGGCGGTGTCGCGCGAAGGGCTCATGCCGCGGCCGGCCGCGCCGCCTCGGAAGGCGCGCCCACGGGGGCCGGGACGAGCCGGGGCGGCGCGGCCTCACGGCAGGCGCCCAGCACCGCCGACAGCGCCTCGTTCAGCGACGTCACCAGGAAGTCCGCCGAGGTCGCCCGGCGCAGCCGCTCCAGGGTCGCGGGATCGCGCTCGCGCCAGAAGCCGACCAGGATGCGGACACCCGGCACCGCGGCCCGGGCCTGCCGGACGGTGAACCGGATCTGCGACAGGCTCACCGGCTCCAGGTAGGAGAAGCAGATCAGCGCGAGGCCGTCCGGGTTCTGCGGCCGCTCGCCGGCGCGGATCGCCGCCATGGACAGGATCTGCGAGGCCAGCCCGTGGCGCGCGAGGATCTGGCTCAGCATCAGCGTCGCCGCCTCGTCGAACGGGCCGCGGCTCGACACGCACAGGACCGGCGTCTCGCCGCGCCAGTTGGGCGCGAGATCCTCGCGCTCGAGGACGATGCCGGCCACCTGCCGGTCGGGCCCGACGGCGGCGAGCGCCGCCGCGGTCTCGGTGTCGGGGCCGCGGCCGGATCCCCGCCGGGCGCGGCGCCCGACCGGCGCCGTGCCGAGGCGGTCCACCACCGTCCCGATCGCGGCACCGACCTCCGCCTGCCGTTCCCGATCCAGGGTGCCGCGGGACAGGTCCTCCTGCGCCAGCAGGAGGCCCGCGAGGGCGACCTCGTCGTAGTAGGTGACGAGGGCGCGCTCCTTCAGGAACTGCCAGCCCTGGTCGATCGCCTCGACCGGGTCGCCGGCCAGCATGCGCTGGTAGAAGATCTCGGGCGGCGACAGGGCGGGCTGATCGCCGAGCAGCACGTCGAGGTACCAGAGCCGCTCCACGTGCCGGCCGAGCACCACGAGGCAGACGGTGAGGGGCGTGGCCAGCACGAGGCCGATCGGGCCCCACAGGAACGTCCAGATCGTCGCGGCCAGGATGACGGCGACCGGCGAGAGGCCGGTGGAGTGCCCGTAGAGCAGCGGCTCGATGACGTGGCCGCAGATCGGCTCGACCACGAGGAACAGGGCCGCGGTGGCGATCACCATGCTCCAGCCGGGATCGACGGCGGCCGCGAGGATCAGCGGCAGCAGGGCGCTGATCGCCGCGCCGATATAGGGCACGAACCGCAGGATCGCGGCGAGGACGCCGAACAGGGTCGGGCTCGGCACGCCGATCAGCCAGAGGCCGATGCCGATCACCAGCCCGAAGGCGATGTTGAGGGCGAGCTGGGCCAGGAAGAACCGGCTCAGCCGGCTCGTGGCGTCGTCGATCGCCGCCGTCGTGCGCCGCAGATCGCCCGAGCCGCCGGCGAGCCGGATCGCCCGGTTCCGCAGGTCCTCGCGCTGGAGCAGGATGAAGATCGTGAAGATCAGGATCAGGCCGGTCGTCGCCAGCGGGTGCAGGATCGGGCCCGCGAAGGTCTGGAGCGTGTCGACGACGCTCGCGCGGGCGGGGGTGAGCTCGACCGTGAGCGGGTGCGTGCGCGATCCCGGCTCGCCGCGGACCTCGGCGGCCGGCGGCGGCTGCAGGGTGGCGCTGAGATCCTGCACCATGTCGACGATCCGCGAGAGCGTGCCGGTCCCGGCCGTCGCCCCGCGCAGATCCTTGATCTTGGTGCGCATCACCTGGGTGTAGCGCGGCAGGTCGGAGGCGAGCTGGGACGCCTCGCTGGCGATCAGGCTGCCGATGCCGAACAGGGCGCCGAAGACGATCACCACGACCAGCAGGACCGCGGGCGCGCGGGGCACGCGCAGCCGCCGCAGCATCCGCACCGCCGGCACGAGGACGAAGCTCAGGAGGATCGCCAGCGTCACCGGCACGAGGATCTCGCGCCCGAGGTAGAGGGCCGCCATCGTGGCGACCACGAGGAGGAGCGACGCCAGCGCCACGAAGATCGGCAGGCCCTGCCGCAGGCGCTGGGCAGTGACGGGATCCTCGCTCACGGACACGCTCCACTCACATCAGGTCTCGGGGCCGCAGATCTTGGGGCCCCACATCTCGGGGCCGCAGGTCGCGCGTCCGCTGCCGGGTCAGCTCGCCTGCGCGGTCTCGCCCAGGGCGGCGCTGATCTGGCTGAGCAGCTTCGAGAAATCGACGGGCTTCGGGTGATAGTCGTCGCAGCCCGCCTGGATGGCCTTGTCGCGATCGCCCGACATGGCGTGGGCCGTGAGCGCGATGATCGGGATCGCCCGGGTGTCGGTGCCGGATTTCAGCGTCCGGGCGACCGACCAGCCGTCGAGGACCGGCAGGTTCATGTCGAGGAGGATCACGTCGGGCTGGCCCGAGCGCGCCTGCCGGACGCCGGCCTCGCCGTCATGCGCGAGCATCACCTCGTAGCCGCGCCGCTTGAGGCGGCGCGAGAGGAAGTCCCAGATCTCTTCGTGGTCCTCGACCAGCAGAATCTTCGCCATCAGAACTCGTAACCCCCGGCTCGCGTCGTGCCGGTCGGAGGCCCAACGCGCGGCAACGCACAATCGCCCAACGTTCCTGCCGCGATTCCGGTCCCTGGAGAAGTGGCCTCCGGTCCGCGGTTGACCCGTCGGTCCGCGGGTAAGAGCGTGGACGCCAACGAATCGACAATCCTCGAACGGGGCGGAATGGCCAGTATGCCTGACATCGAGTTCTATCATTCGCCCAATACCCGCTCGTCGGGCGTCCGCGTGCTGCTCGAGGAACTCGGGGTCCCGTACCGGCTGCACGCGCTCAACATGCGCGCCGGCGAGCACCTCCAGGACGCCTATCGCGCCGTGAACCCGATGGCGAAGGTGCCGGCGATCCGCCACGGCGACGCCCTGGTGACCGAGCAGGCGGCCGTCTACCTCTACCTGGCCGACCTGTTCCCCGAGGCGGGGCTCGCCCCGGCGCCGACCGAGCCCGACCGGGCCACCTACCTGCGCTGGATGGTGTTCTACGGCTCCTGCTTCGAGCCCGCGGTGATCGACCGGTACCTGAAGCGGGAGCCGGGCCCGCGCGCCCTGTCGGCCTACGCCGATTACGACAGCGTCATCGCCCGGGTGAAGGAGGCCCTGACGCCCGGCCCGTACCTCCTCGGCGCGCGCTTCAGCGCCGCCGACGTGCTGTGGGGCGGCGCCCTCGGCTGGACGACGGGCTTCGGCCTCGTCGCGCCCGACCCGGTGCTGGCGGCCTACGTGGAGCGCATCCGGTCCCGCCCGGCCTCGCGGAAGGTCGCGGCCGCGGACGCGCAGCTCGCCGAGGCGCACCAGGCGGCGTCGACCTGACCGCGGCCGGACTCTTGCTGGGGCTCGCGCCGGGGGCCGGCCCCGGCGCGCGGTCCGGTCTCCCGCCGCCGGTTCACCCCGCGGGCGGCCCCTCGCGCGACCGGAACCCGTCGGCCCATGCGTCTGCTCGCTCCCCTCATCGCCGCGCTCCTCCTCGGCGCCCCCGCCGGGGCCGCGCGGGCCGCCGATCTCACCGGCACGCTCAGGAAGATCCACGACAGCAACAGGCTGGTCCTCGGCGTGCGCGATACCGCGACCCCGTTCAGCTACCTGGACCAGGACCAGAAGGTCGTCGGCTTCGCGGTCGACATCTGCCTGAGGATCGCCGACGCGGTGAAGCGCGAATTGAAGATGCCGGGCCTCGAGGTCGGGATGGAGTTCGTCAACTCCTCGTCCCGCATCCCGCTGATGACCAACGGCACGATCGATCTGGAGTGCGGGACGACCACCAACAACGCCGAGCGCAAGAAGCAGGTGGACTTCACCAACACGCACTTCCTGACGGCGACCCGCTTCGTCTCCCGGAAGGACCAGCACATCGCCAGCTTGGACGACCTGCGCGGCAGGACGGTCTCGTCGGTCGCCGGCTCGACCAACATCCTGATGCTGATCAAGGCCAACAACGAGCGCAAGCTCGGCATCACGGTGATCGCCGCCAAGGACGTCCCGGAAGGCTTCCTCATGGTCGAGACCGGCCGGGCCTCGGCCTTCGTCATGGACGACGTCCAGCTCAGCGTGGTCGCGGCCCAGTCCAAGGAGCCCGCCGCCTACGTGGTCAGCGAGGAGACCCTGTCCAATCCGGAGCCCTACGGGATCATGCTGCGCAAGGACGACCCGGCCTTCAAGGCGGTGGTCGACCGGGCGACGGCCGATCTCTACCGGAGCCCCGAGATCACGGTGTTCTACGACCGCTGGTTCCTGAAGCCCGTGCCGCCGCGCGGCCTGACCTACAACGTGCCGCTGTCGTCGGCCCTGCGCTGGGCCTTCGCGCACCCGACCGACAATCCGGATCCCGCATTCTACGCGCACTGATCTGTCGCGCGGCGGGGTTCCGCTCCGGCGAGGGAGATGCGATGCCGCGGGTCTGATCCCGCCCGCGTCGCGAAGCGTGCCATGACCGACAGCACAGAGCCGGCTCTCCCGTCCAGCGCGGCCGTCGCCGCGGCGCCGGCCACGTCGATCCCGCGCCTGATCGTCGTGCTGGCCTGCGCGGGGTTCGGCAGCACCTTCGCGCTCCGCTCGGTCGAGCCCCTCGTCGGCGTGCTCGCCCGGGATCTCGCGAGCGACGCCCACACGGTGGCGCTCCTCTCCACCGCCTTCGCACTGCCCTACGCGTTCATCCAGCCGGTGCTCGGCCCGATCGGCGACGCGCTCGGCAAGGAGCGGGTGATGAGCACCTGCCTCGCGGTGCTCGCCGTCGCGCTGACCCTGTGCAGCGTCGCGCCGGATATCGGCAGCCTGTTCGGCCTCCGCATGCTCGCGGGGGCTGCCGCGGGCGGCTGCATCCCGCTCTCGCTCGCGCTCCTGGGCGACCGCGTGCCGATGGAGGGTCGCCAGGTGGCGATCGGGCGCTTCCTCGTGGCGGTGATCCTCGGCCAGCTCTCGGGCTCGACCTTCGCGGGCCTGATCGAGGCGGCGATCGGCTGGCGCGGCGTCTTCGCGGTCACCGCCGCGGTGGCGGCCCTGGCCTGCGCGGCGACCGTCTTCGGTTTCGACCGGGCCGGCCGGGCCCCGGCCCGCCGCCCCGCCTTCGGCGAGGCGGTGACGCGCTACCGCACGATCCTGGGCAATCCCCGGGCGCGGGTGCTGTTCGCGGCGGTGTTCATCGAGGCCATCGCGATCTTCGGCGTGTTCCCGCACCTCGCCCCGCTGATCGAGGCGCGGGGGGAGGGCGGCCCGCGCGAGGCCGGGCTGGTTCTGGCGGGGTTCGCGGTCGGCGGCCTGCTCTACTCGGCCCTGGTCGGGCTGCTCGTCCGGCTGCTCGGCCTGCCGCGGATGCTGATCGGCGGCGGCCTGATCTGCGGCGCGTCGCTCACCGTGGTCGGGCTGGCGGGCTCCTGGCAGGTCGACTGCGCCGCGCTCACCGCCATGGGCCTCGGCTTCTACATGCTGCACAACACCTACCAGACGCAGGTCACCGAGGTCGCGCCCAAGGCCCGCGCCTCCGCGGTGGCGCTGCACGCCTTCTCGTTCTTCTGCGGTCAGGCGCTCGGCGTCGCGGTGATCGGGCAGGCGCTGCTCCGGTTCGGCCAGCTCGGGGCGCTGCTCGGATGCGCCGTCACCATCCTGGCGCTCGGGATCGCCACCGCCATCGCCCTGCGGCAGAAGCCGGGACCAGTCCCGTTTACCGGCTGAGCGCGCCTTTTCCCGGACGCCCGCAACGCAGTGGAAGGCGATCCGGGAACCAGCACACGAAGCGCCGCGAAAGCGGCACCGCATATCGACGCTTCGCGACGTTTCGCGCTGGATCCCGGGTCGCATTCCGCTGGTGCTCCATGCGCCCGGGAAAGGGCATGGTGCTCGGACGATTCAGAGCGGCGTCCAGCCGTTCCATGGTTTTCCGAGAGCTAGTCTGAACCGCGCGAGGTCGTCCTTGCGAGCGCAGCGAAGCAATCCAGTGTCGCGCCACGCCTCCCGATGTCGCGCTGCTCTGGGTCGCTTCGCTACGCTCGCGATGACGCGGAGCAGCTCTCAGACCCGCCCCATCGCCAGCCCCTTCAGGTCGAAGTCCGGATCGGCCGCCTGGTCGGGCGTCAGCGGCGTCCCGGCCGCGAGCAGGCGCCGCGCGATCATGTGGTCGCCCGCGCGGTCGACGGATTCCACCGCGCTCAGCTGCCCCTCGCGGAAGCGGAAGACCGAGAAGGCGTCGCCGGTCCCGCGGACGACGCCGGCATCGCCGGGTCCCGACAGGCCCGCGATCTGCAGCTTGTGCGGACCCTGGTCGCTCCAGAACCACGGCAGCGCGCCGTAGGCGGCGGGCTTGCCGGTGAGGCGGGCCGCGAGGCAGCGGCCCTGGTCGATGGCGTTCTGCACGGACTCGATCCGCACCGTCCCGTCCGGCGTCAGCCCGTGGGCGAAGGGGATGGGGAAGCGGGCGCAGTCGCCGATCGCCGAGATGGCCGGGTCGAGCGTCGCCAGGAACGCGTCGACGCGCACGCCGTCCTCGGCCGGGAGGCCGGCCTCCGCGGCGAGTTCCCGGTTCGGCAGGACGCCGATCCCCACGAGGACCAGGTCGGCCGCGCGTTCGCTGCCGTCCGCCAGGGCGACGCCGGCGGCGCGGCCGTCCCGCCCGACGATCGCAGTCACGCCCGCCCCGAAGGCGAAGCGCACGCCCATCGCGGCGTGGGCGCGGCGGAAGAATTCGCCCATCTCGGACGAGACCGCCCGGGCCATGGGCCGCTCGGCCGCCTCGACCACCGTCACCGGGAGGCCGCGCGCGGCCGCGACGGCGGCGAATTCGAGCCCGATGAAGCCGGCCCCGATGATGACGACCGCCCGGGCCTCGGCGACTGCCGCCTTCAGGGCGTCGGCATCCGCGAGACCGCGCAGCTGGCGCACGCCCGCGAGTTCGGCGCCCGGGACCGGCAGGGGGCGGTTGCGCGCGCCGGTGGCGAGCACGAGGTGGTCGTAGGGGAGGTCGGTGCCGTCCGAGAGCTGCAGGCGGCGCGCGTCCCGGTCGATCGCGACGGCGCGGAGCCCCGGGCGGTGCGCGATGGCGTGCTCGGCGAAGAAGCCGGGCGGGCGCAGGAACAGGCCCTCTCGGTCGGTCTTGCCGGCGAGGTAGGCCTTCGAGAGGGGCGGCCGCTGGTAGGGCAGGGCGGTCTCGTCGCCCACCAGGGTGATCGGGTCGCGGAACCCGCCCTCCCGCAGGGACGCGGCGAGCTGGAAGCCGGCCTGCCCGGCCCCGGCCACGACGACGCCGGCAGCGGCGCTCACGCCTTGGCTCCCGCCAGCACCAGACCGCTCTGGGCGACGCCCGGCAGGCAGCGCGCGCCCTCCGACATCAGGTAGGACCAGACCGCGGAGGCGGCCGGGCCCAGCACCTTGTCGGCGCGCCGGACCGCGTACCAGTCGCGCCGGATCGGCAGGCCCCTGACGTTGAGGAGGACGAGGCGCCCGCTCTCCAGCTCGGCCGCCACGGAGTGCACCGAGAGCAGCGCGATCCCGAGCCCGGCCATCACCGCCTGCTTGATCGTCTCGTTCGACCCGGTGTCGATGTCCAGCGGCGCCCGCTTGACCAGGACGCCGCTCATGAACTCCTCGAAGACCATGCGGGTGCCCGAGCCCTCTTCGCGGAGGAAGAACGGCTGGTCCGCGAGGTCCTCGCGGTTCAGGTCGGTCCGGCCCGCCAGGGGGTGGCCGGGCGGCGCGATCAGCACGATCGGGTGCGGCCCGAAGGTGGCGGCCTCGATCGGGAAGTCCCGGGGCGGGCGGCCCATCAGGGCGAAGTCGATCTCGTAGCCGCGCAGCGCCTCCACGGTCTGGCCGCGGTTGCGCACCGACAGGCTGATCTCGACGCCGGGATGCTTCTTGACGAAGCCCGCGATCACCTGCGGGGCGAAGTACTTGGCGGTGGAGACGACGCCGAGCGCCACGCGGCCGCCCTCCGCGCCGCGCAGGGTGCGCAGGCGGTCCGTGCAGGTCTCCAGCACCGTGTTGATGCTGTCGATCGCCCAGAGCATCTCGCGGCCGGCATCCGTCGGCTTGAGGCCCCCCGGCGTCCGGTCGAACAGCAGCAGCCCGGCCTCCTCCTCCAGCTGGCGGATGCGCGCGTAGAGGGCGGCGGAGGTGACGTTCAGCTCCTGCGCAGCCCGGGTCATGGTGCCGAGGCGGGCCACGGCAGCGACCGCCTGAAGCTGCTTGAGGGAGAGGTTGCGCATGGCGGACATCTCGTTTTTTTCGTCCTATGGCACAAGATCGCACAGAAATCTTGAAGGCCCCGCCGCGGGTTCCTGTCGATCCGGAGACAGAGACCGCTATCTTGGCAGCCAAGCGGCCGCTACAGAGCCGGCGCGGAACGCGCGATCCCCGCGGACGGGATCCGAGCAGGAGGAGTAGGCCGATGGCAATTTCAGCGGCGATCGGGACGCCCCTCGAGACCTGCCTGGCGCAGGCCGTGGACGCCAATCCGGCGCTGAAGGACGCCGCCGCGGTGATCGCGGCCGTGGCGCGGTCGGCGGTGGAGATCAGCGAGCGGATCGGGCGCGGCGCGCTCAGCGGCGACCTCGCGGCGGCCGGCGATCACAACAGCGACGGCGACGTCCAGAAGGCCCTCGACGTCATCGCTCACGAGAGCGTGACCGCGGCGCTGCGGGGCGCGCCGGTCGCCGAGGTCGCCTCCGAGGAGGCCGAGGAGGTGATGCGTCTGAACCCGGACGCCCCGCTCGCCGTCGCCATCGACCCCCTCGACGGCTCCTCCAACATCGGCGTGAACATGGCCGTCGGCATGATCTTCGGCATCCGGCCGTCGATCAAGGATCCGGCGAACCCGCTGGCCTCGTTCACCACCCCCGGCTCGACGCAGATCGCCGCGGGCTTCGTCACCTACGGCCCGGCCACGGCGCTGATCCTGACGCTCGGCGACGGCACCCAGTCCTACGTGCTCGACCGCGCCGAGGGCCGGTTCAAGCTGACGAGCCCGGCGATGTCGGTGCCGGCCTCCACCAAGGAATTCGCCATCAACGCCTCCAACGCTCGGCACTGGGACGCGCCGGTGAAGGCCTATATCGAGGATTGCCAGCGCGGCACCGAGGGGCCGCGCGACAAGGACTACAACATGCGCTGGCTCGCCTCGCTGGTGGCCGACATCCAGCGCGTGCTGACCCGCGGCGGTGTGTTCCTCTACCCGGGCGACGCCCGGAAGAACTACGCCCGTGGCCGCCTGCGGCTGCTCTACGAGGTCGCGCCCGTGGCCATGCTGGTCGAGCAGGCCGGCGGCGCGGCGACCGACGGCCAGACGCGGATCCTCGACCTCGTGGCCACCGGCATCCACGAGCGGGCGCCGCTGGTCTGCGGCTCGACCGAGGAAGTGGCGTGCGTCGCCACCTACTATGCCGGAGGCAAGCCCGATGCCGGCCGCTCGCCGCTCTTCGGCCAGCGCGGCCTGATGCGGTCATAGCCGCACCGTGAAGTCGTAAAGGCATGTCGGCGCGGCACCCCATCATCTCGGTGACCGGCTCCTCCGGGGCCGGGACCACCTCGGTGCGCAACACCTTCGAGCAGATCTTCCGCCGCGAGGACGTGCGGGCGGTCTTCATCGAGGGTGACGGCTTCCACGCCTTCGACCGCGACACGATGCGGGCGATGATGGCGAACGAGCCGACGCTGTCCCACTTCGCGCCGCGGGCCAACCTCCTGCCGGAGCTGGAGGCGGTGTTCCGCAGCTACGCCGAGTCCGGCACCGGCCGGACCCGTCACTACGCCCACGACCAGCACGACGCGCAGGCCTACGGCATCCCGGAGGGCAGCTTCTCGGACTGGGAGACGTTCCCGCCCGATTCCGACCTCCTGTTCTACGAGGGCCTGCACGGCTGCGTGGCCGACCAGGACGTCGACATCGCCCGCTACGCCGACCTGAAGATCGGCGTCGTGCCGGTGATCAACCTCGAATGGATCCAGAAGCTGCACCGGGACCGCTCGTTCCGCGGCTACTCCACCGAGGCGGTGACCGACGTGATCCTGCGGCGCATGCCCGACTACGTGCAGACTATCTGCCCGCAATTCTCGTTCACCGACATCAACTTCCAGCGGGTGCCGACGGTCGACACGTCGAACCCGTTCATCGCCCGCTGGATCCCCACCGCCGACGAATCGATGGTCGTGATCCGCTTCAAGGACCCGAAGGGGATCGACTTCTCGTATCTCGTCTCCATGATTCACGACAGTTTCATGAGCCGGGCCAACTCCATCGTGATCCCCGGCGGCAAGCTCGACTTGGCGATGCAGCTGATCCTGACGCCGATGATCATGCAGCTCGTCGAGCGCCGCCGCCGGCTGGCCTGAGCCGACCCCGAAAGCCTCCCATGCTCGCACCCGTCATCGCCCCGTCGATCCTATCCGCCGACTTCTCGAAGCTGGCCGAGGAGACCCGCGCCGTGGACGCGGCCGGGGCCGACTGGATCCATCTCGACGTGATGGACGGGCATTTCGTGCCCAACATCACCTTCGGGCCGCCGGTGGTGAAAGCGCTCCGGCCGCACACGCAGAAGTACTTCGACGTGCATCTGATGATCGCGCCGGCCGATCCGTACCTCGCGGCCTTCGCGCAGGCGGGGGCCGACGGCATCACGGTCCACGCTGAGGCCGGGCCGCACATCCACCGCTCGCTCCAGACCATCCGCGACCTCGGCAAGCGCGCCGGCGTGGCGATCAACCCGGGCACGCCGGCCGCCATGGTCGAGCCGGTGCTCGACCTCGTGGATCTCGTGCTGGTGATGACCGTCAATCCCGGCTTCGGCGGCCAGAGCTTCATCAAGGGCGCCATGGAATCGGTGGCGCGGGTGCGCGCCATGGTGGCGGGCCGGGACATCCGCATCCAGGTCGACGGCGGGATCGACCCCGAGACGGTCAAGGTCGCGAGCCGCGCCGGCGCCGACACGTTCGTGGCCGGCAACGCGGTGTTCAGCGGCGGCCCGGACGCCTACGCCGAGCGCATCGCGGCGATCCGCGAGGGCGCGGAGGGCGCCTCCGGTCGCGACCTGTCGTGCTGAAGGCGCTGATCTTCGACGTCGACGGGACCCTCGCCGAGACCGAGGACCTGCACCGGCAGGCGTTCAACCGCGCCTTCGCGGAGCTCGGCCTGCCCTGGCGGTGGGACGAGGCGCTCTACGCCGACCTGCTGGCCGTCATGGGCGGCAAGGAGCGGCTCGCCCACTACATCGACACCGAGCACCCGGCGGAAGCCGCCGCGCTCCACGCCCGCGCGCCGGAGATCCACGCCATCAAGACGCGCGCCTACGGCGACCTCGTCGCGCGGAACGGCCTGCCGCTGCGCCCCGGGATCGCCCGGCTGATCGCCGAGGCCCGGGCCGCGGGAGTCCGGCTCGCGGTGGCCACCACGACGAGCCGCCCGAACGTCGACCGGCTCCTCGCCGCCAATTTCCCGCCGGACGCAGCGCCCTTCGACGTGATCGCGGCCGGCGACGAGGCGAGCCGCAAGAAGCCCGCCCCCGACGTGTTCCTGCTGGCGCTCGCCGGCCTGGAGATCCCGGCCTCCGAGGCGGTGGCCTTCGAGGATTCGGCCGCCGGCATCAGCTCGGCCCGAGCCGCCGGGCTGCCGGTCCTGGCAACCCGGAGCCGCTACACCGAGAGCCACCGGCTCGACGGCGCCTTCTCGGCCGTCTCGGATCTCGGCGAGCCGGACCGGCCGCACCGGCACCTCGCGGGCGTCGAATGGCCGGGCGGGGTCGTGGATCTGGCCTCCCTGATCCGGTGGCACGAATCCCGGGGCGGTCAGAGCACGCCGGTCCAGGCGATGGGCACGAGCCGGTAGCCCCGTCCGTCCCGTTCCACGTGGCCGAGCGACGGGAAGGGGAAGTGGTAGCCGACCACGAGGGCCCTCTCGGACGCGGCCGTGTCGTAGAAGCGGTGGCGCGTCGCCTGCGCCTGATCGGCGTCGTGATCGTACATCACGTGCCAGTCCGGGTGCTGCAGGAAGAGGGCCGGGATGTTGGTCACGTCGGACTGGATCAGCAGACGGTCCGCACCCGAGGCGACCGCGAAGGCCGTGTGGCCCGGCGTGTGGCCGGGGGCGGCGAGGGCGGTGATCCCGGGCACGATCTCCTCGTCCCACGCGAAGGTGCCGATCCGGTCCTTCAGGTCGCCGAGCACCCGGCGGGTGTTGGCGAAGTAGCCCTGCGTCACCGGGTCGGCGGCGCGGGCCATGTTGGCGTCGCTCATCCAGAACGCCCAGTCGGGTGCGGCGGCCCGGATCTCGGCGTTCGCGAAGGCGAGGGACCCGTCCGCCCGCTTGAGGCCGTTCGTGTGGTCGGGATGGAGGTGCGAGAGCAGGACGAGGTCGATGTCCTCGGGCCTGATCCCGGCCGCCGCGAGGTTCGCCGCGAGGCGGCCGACGGGCGCGCCCGGCACCGGGCCGTTGCCGGTATCGATCAGGACGAGCTGCGCGCCCGTGTTGATCAGCGTCGGGTTGAACGGCACCGTCACCTGGCCGGGGGGCATGTAGGCCGCCCGCGCGGCGCCGAGCGCCTCGTCCCGGGGAACGTTGCGCACGAAGCGGTCCGGCATCGGGAAGCTGCGCGCCCCGTCGTTGAGGATCGTGACCTCGCAGCTGCCGACACGCGTCCGGTAGAAGCCCGGCGCCTGCGCTCCGCCGAAGGGTGCGGTGGCGCGGGCGCGGCCGCCGAGACCCAGGACGGCCCCTCCGGCGAGCGCGGCCCGCACCAGATCGCGACGGTTCGTGCCCGGCATCGGATCCTCCTTGAAACCCGCGTTGGCCCGTGTCCTAGCGTCTGCCCGGCCGGCGATCGGCGCGGGCGTCCGCCCGCCCGTGCGCCTCGGTGGCGAACAGCATCGTCCCGGCCACGAGGCCGAGCGCGGCCGCGATCCCGAACTTGAGCCAGCGCGGGTCGGCCGCGGCGACGTCGCTGGTCGCGCGGGAGTCGAAGCGGCCGTGGGCGCCGGGATCGGTGTCCACCGGGTCGTAGAGGTTGTCGGGTCGGTTCTTCTGCGCCTGCACGCCGGTCATCTCCCCGCGATAGCCGTGCCGGGCGAGGTAGCCGTCGATCCAGCCCGGGATCAGCATGTTTCCGATGATCGCCTTCCAGGCCGAGGCCCCGATCCACACTTCCCGGGGCGCGTCGTGCGCCGCCCGGAAGACGTGCCGGGCGATGGCCCCCGGCTGGTAGATCGGCGGCACCGGCTCGAGCTTGCGTGGCAGCCGCGAGCGCGCCCAGTCGAATTGCGGCGTGTTCACGGCCGGAAGCTGTACCATCGTCAGGCGGACTCGGCTGCGGTCGTGGAGCAGCTCGCTGCGCAGGGAATCGACGAAGCCCCGCACGGCGGCCTTGGCGGCGCAGTAGCTTGCCTGGAGCGGGATCGACCGGTAGGCGAGCGCCGAGCCGACATGCACGATCGTGCCCCGGTCGCGCGGGACCATGTGGCGGAGGGCCGCCAGCGTGCCGTGCACCTGCCCCAGATAGGTCACCGCGGTGGCGCGGTGGAACTCGTCCGGGCTCGTCTCTTGAACGGGCGCGTAGACCGTCACCATCGCGTTGTTGACCCAGACGTCGATGCCGCCGAACGCCTCGGCCAGCGCGTCGGCGGCCTGGGCGACGGCCTCCGCGTCGGCGACGTCGGCCGCAAAGGCCAGGGCCCGGCCGCCGGCCCGCTCGACATCGCGGATCGTGCCCCTCAGCCCCGCCGGGCCGCGCGCGATCAGCCCCACGTTCCAGCCGTGCCGGGCGAATTCGTGGGCGACAGCCCGGCCGACGCCGGCGCTCGCGCCCGTGACCATGACCGTGCTGCGTCCGTTCCGGCTCGACATCGGGTTCCCAGCTGCGCGTGAAGTCCAGCGCCAACGCCCGAGACGGCGACTTTTTCCGCGGTCACGGGATTGCGAAGCCCGCGGGGCCGTATCGGCCCGTGTCGCGCCGACCGGCAGCGGCCGCGTTGCTTCGTCCGAAGGCGGCGGCCTATATACGGCGCGACCTCACAGCCGCGACGGCGGGGTTCCGCACGCCCGCCCGCGCCAACGAACAAAAGTCCGAACCGTCATGGCAGGCCATTCGCAGTTCAAGAACATCATGCACCGGAAGGGCCGGGTGGACGCGGTCCGCTCGAAGGTGTTCGGCAAGCTCGCCCGCGAGATCACGGTGGCGGCCAAGCTCGGCACGCCCGACCCGGCGATGAACCCGCGCCTGCGCGCCGCGATCCTGGCGGCCCGCGCCGAGAACATGCCCAAGGACAATATCGAGCGCGCCATCAAGAAGGCCGCCGGCGCCGACGGCGAGAACTACGAGGACATCCGCTACGAGGGCTACGGGCCCGGCGGCGCCGCGCTGATCGTCGAGGCACAGACCGACAACCGCAACCGCACCGCCTCGGACGTGCGCTCGGCCTTCACCAAGTCCGGCGGCAGCCTCGCCGAGACCGGGGCCGTCGCCTTCATGTTCGACCGCGTTGGCGTGATCGTCTACCCGGCCTCCGTGGCCGACGCCGACACGATGCTGGAGGCGGCGATCGAGGCCGGCGCCGACGACGTCAGCTCCGGCGAGGACGGACACGAGGTCATCTGCGCCCAGGATTCCTACGGCGAGGTCACCAAGGCCCTCGAGGCGCGCTTCGGCGAGCCCGCGCGCACGGGCCTGATCTGGAAGGCGCAGAACACCATCAACGTCGACGACGAGACCGGCGAGAAGCTCATCCGCCTCGTCGAGGTGATCGAGGACCAGGACGACGTCCAGAACGTCTACGTGAACTTCGCCCTGTCGGACGCGCTGGTGGCCAAGCTGCAGGCGTGAGGGGCACGGCCGGCGAGCCGGGAACGGACAGTCCCGGTCGCAGCCATGCCGGGCGCCCGCTCGCGCTCCGGATCCCGCTCGGCAATCCCGGACTGGCGAAGTCGGGGGTGGCGACGTGTTCGCCCTCCCGAGTTCCGGGCTCGCCCGTCAGGCGCCCGCGGCCGCGAGTTCGGCCCCGAAGCGGTCCTGCGCGTAGCGCTCCACCGAGAAGGTGTCGTCGGGCAGCTGCACCATGAAGCGCTCGGCCACCTCGGTCAGCACGATGTCGGGCCGGACGCGCTCGATATACGGCCAGTCCAGCGAGGTGCTCCAGACGAAGTGCACCTCGCGGAACGTCTCGGCCAGCATGATCGTCAGCATGTACGGCATGACGTGCGAGAAGGAATCGCCGAACAAGACCAGCCGGCGCGGGTCGGTGGCCTTGGCGTTCCCGTAGATCACGTGCGCACCGACATGCAGCGTGTGCAGCAGGCCGGCCTTCTCCCGGGCCTCGACGATCGGGCTGCCGTAGGTCCGGACCGCGTTCTGCTGCATCAGGACGGTGCGCGAGCGCGCCTGCCGGGGTGGATCGAAGGCGCTCCCCAGATCGCCGTCGTGGTCGGTCTCGAAGGACGGCCGCTCTCGCAGGTCCTGCCGCGGCTCGGCGCCCAGCGCCCGGCAGATCTCCGCGTAGGCGAGATAGCAGCCGTCGGCGGACCAGTGGGTGTCGGTCCGGCAGTAGAGGTCGGCCGCGTCGCGCTGCGCCCGCATCGGCGTCACCAGATCGATGCAGGTCTGCCGCCAGCGCTTCCGCCGGCGCCAGGCCGCGTACAGCCCGACCGGACCCGGGAAGCGGCCCGCCGGGGGCTCGCTGTGGAGGAGGCGGTAGGCCGGCGACGCGCTCGGCCGGATGGTGAGCCCGTCGAGCCGGTGATCGTAGATCATCAGCTTCTCCGGGGCGACGACGTGGCGGTACAGGATCCCCTGGGCGCGCAGGCGCCGCTCCCGCGTCGTCACGAGGCTGCGCCACTGCCAGATCAGCTCGGTCGTCTCCTCCGGCCGCTCGTACTGGCCGAGCACGTCGTTCGTGCCCGTCTTCAGGAACAGCCAGCCGTCCTGGCCGACATGGATGTGATCGGGCGTGCTCGAAGCCATGGCGCACTCGTGAGGCGGGTCGCCCGTTCCGGCGGCCGCCGATGTCGAATTCGGCCGCAAGGCGCGGGATGCCGGTGCGGCGGCGGACCGGCAGAGTGCCGCACGCGTCATCCACCACCCGGCAGGCCCCGTCATGCCCCTCCTCAAGGCCCGCGCCAAGCCGCATAGTACGGCTGCCATGAGCCCCGTTCCCGCGACAGACCCTGGCGATGCCGAGCGCTGGGCCGCCCTCGCCGCCCGCGACCCGCGGGCCGACGGCACCTTCGTGTACGCGGTCCGCACCACGGGCGTGTACTGCCGCCCGAGCTGCGCCGCGCGCGCGGCGCGGCCCGAGAATGTCAGCTTCCACCGGACCTGCGCTGAGGCCGAGGCTGCCGGCTTCCGGCCGTGCCGCCGCTGCCGCCCGGACGAGCCCGCCCTCGCCGAGCGCCGGGCCGAGGCGGTCGCCCGCGCCTGCCGCCTGATCGAGACGGCGGAGACGGTTCCGTCCCTCGCCGCGCTCGCCAGCGCCGCCGGCCTGAGCGCCTACCACTTCCACCGGGTGTTCAAGGACGCCACCGGCGTGACCCCCAGAGCCTACGCGGCCGCCCACCGCGCCGCCGCCGTGGCGCGGCGGCTGCCCGGGGCCGCCTCGGTGACGGAGGCGCTGTACGAGGCCGGCTACGCCGCCGCGAGCCGGTTCTACGCGGCGGGCGCGCCGCGCCTCGGCATGGCGCCCGCCGCCTACCGGACGGGCGGCGCGGGCCTGCGCATCCGGTTCGGCATCGGCGCCTGCAGCCTCGGCGCGATCCTCGTCGCCGCCACCGAGGCGGGCGTCTGCGCGATCCTCCTCGGGGACGCGCCCGAGCCGCTCCTGCACGATCTCCAGGACCGCTTCCCCGCCGCGGAGATCGAGGGCGGCGACCCGGCCTTCGAGGGCTGGATGGCGCGGGTCATCGGGCTCGTGGAGGCGCCGGGCAGCGGCCTCGACCTGCCCCTCGACATCCGCGGGACGGCGTTCCAGCAGCGGGTCTGGACGGCGCTGCGCAAGATCCCGGTGGGATCCACCGCGACCTACGCGGAGATCGCCCGGGCGATCGGCCTGCCGACGGCGACGCGCGCGGTCGCGCAGGCCTGCGGGGCGAACCCGGTCGCGGTGGCCATCCCCTGCCACCGCGTCGTGCGCTCGGACGGTGCCCTGTCGGGCTATCGCTGGGGCGTCGCGCGCAAGCGCGCGCTGCTCGACCGGGAGGCGGAGGCCTGAAGTCCCTCCGTCCCGCGCGCGTCCGCGCTCCGCGCGGTCTGTTCTAGAGCCGCCTCCGATTGCGTTGCGACGGTGCGGGACGAAGGCCGATCCGGTCGAGACAGCCGCCCCACACCCCTCTCCCGCAGGGGAGAGAGGACCCACGCCTCGCTCGGCACGGGCCCGGCTACATTGTCGTCCCGACCGGGCGCGGCTCTAGCGCCGGCCGCCGCCCGGACCGCCAGGCCCGCCGAAACCACCGCCGCCGAAACCACCGCCGCCGAAGCCGCCCCCGCCCGGGCCCGGGCCGGGGCCCCCGGGCGAGCCGCCGAAGCCCCCGGGGCCGCCCGGGAACGCCCCGGGGCCTGCCGGCGGCGTGCCGCCGAAGCCGCCGCGCGGCGCTCCGAATCCGCCGGTACCCTCCGATCCGGGGACGACCGCGCCCCCCGGCCGGGTGTCGATCGCGGGGCCGCGCGGTTCGCCGATGCCGCCCAGGCCGCCCTGGCGGCCTCCGGGCTCGGCGCCGAAGCGGCCGGGCGCCTCGTCGGGGAGGTTGCGGAGGTCGAGCCGGTCGCGCTCCCGCTCGAACCGGGGGGCGTCCGGCCGCTGCGGCTCGGGCGCGATGCGGTCCTCGATCCGCAGCCGCTCCACCGTCAGGTCCCCGTCCCGCGCGATCGCCGCGGTCAGCACCGCCCGCACGCTCCCGGTGCGCGGAACCTGCGCGCCGGGGCGGCCCGCGACGGCGTAGCCCGCGCCGACGTCGAGCCTGCCGCTATCCCGGCCGATATAGGCCTCGATCGAGACCTGTTTCAGACCCGGCGGGAAGGGCAGACCGACCTGCGCGGCGTTGGTCACGGTGAGCACGCCGTTCGCCGCACGGCCCGTCACCAGGGCGCGCCGGCCCGGCGGCAGGGCGTCGGCGCCCGCGAGGCGGAGGCCGCCGATCCCGAGGCCGCCCGCGACCCGCCGCACCGGGCCGGCGACGCGGTCGGGCCCGGTGTCCCGCGGCTCGATCAGGCTCGCCACGATCACGCCGTCGGGCCGGCGCAGCCCGCTCACCGCGACTCGCGCGCCCGGCTGCCACGCGCCGCCGAGACCCGTGGTCGAGACCCGCTGGCCGAGCACTACGAGCCGCCCAGGCGCGACCGATTCCACCGTCCCGACCACTTCGCTCGTGACGTCGATCCGTCCCGTGGCGAGTCCGCCGCCCTCGGGCCGCGCCACCACGTGGACGACCTGACCGATCTTCAGGTGGGCGGCCTTCGCGGCCGTGCCGTCGATATGCACCTCCACCTCGGGCGGATAGGCGATGCGCAGGTCGTTGACGACGATCGAGCCGAAGCGTCGGATCGTGCCGATCACGCCGGTGCCGCCGATGCCGCGGTCGCCCTCGCCGAGGGGCCCGCTCTTCGGCGCGTCGGTCCGCATCATGCCGGTCCCGCCGATGCCCTGATCGCGCGGGGATTCCTGCGACCGGACGGTGCCGGGCAGAACGGTCGCGGCGCCCGCGAGCAGGCGCAGGACGAACCGGCGGTTGAGCGTGGCGCGCACCGGCCGGCCTCTCACCGCTCGTCCGCTCGCCGCGCCGGCGGCGCCGCTTCGGTGTAGACGTACAGGCCGAAGTTCCAGCGATGCGTGCCGCCGGGATCGGTCTGGCAGGCCGCGTGCGCTTCCCGGTTGGCCTGCTGCAGCGCCTCCATGGCGATCTCGCGGGCGCGCGCCTCGAGCCGGGTCGCGAGGTCCTCGGACAGCCCGTCGTAGTGGACCGCCCGCTCGAGGAAGCGCGGCGCGTCTCCGAAGATGTTGGCGACGGCGGCGGCGATATGGTCGTGCAGGTTGCGGCCGAAATAGTAGAGCTGGGGCCCCTCGGCGCCGTCGCCCCTCGGTACGTAGGCGGCCTCGGCCAGCACGATCCGGTCCTGCGGATCCGTGAAGGCCAGCCCGCGATCGAGCCACTCGTCGAGGACGGCGCGCGGCCGCAGGTCCCGCGTCACGCCCGCGACCAGCGACTCGAACGAGGGTGCGCCGCCCTCGGCCGTGCGCGGAAGTTTCAGGGGCTGGCCCTGCGCGTCGGTGAAGGCCGGGTCGGCGATCCAGCGGGCGATGATCCGGCTGGTGCGGGAGACGACCGCCGGGACGGCGCTGACCGGAGCACCGGCGCCTCGCAGGCGCCGGACCTCCTTGCGGTGGATGCCGGTGAGCAGGGAGACGCGGCTGTCGGTCTGCTCCTTTCCGGTGAGGGCGAAGTCGTACTCGGCGACGTTCACGTACAGCTCGCGCAGCAGGTCGGTGAGTGCTGGGAAGGTGATGCCGCGGGCGACGAGCAGGCGCACGAGGGGGCGCAGCAGCCGCGCCAGCGGCGCGTGCAGGCTGGCGCCCTCCCGCGGTGTATCGGCAGTATCAGACATGGCCGCATCGTGACGGCTCACGCTGTGGGACACAATCCCACCGCGTGCGAAGGCGCACGCTGGTCCCTCGATTTCGCGTTGACGTGGGATTTTTGCACACGTAAAACCATTTCGTGGTCAAATTTCCCACGAAATGCGGGGCCGGCCGATGACGATTGATACGCGAACGCTCGTGGCGATGCCCCTGCCGCCGCTCACGCTTCCCACCGCCCAGGCGCGACGGGCAAGCCTGGGTGATCCCCTTCCGCGGCTCCGACGCCTCGTCTGCGTCGTCGCCGCGCTCACACTGCCCGTCCTCGGGGTCGCCGTCGCGGAAACGGTCCACCGCGCCGGTTCACCGAGGGCGCCGCAGGCCGCCGCTCCCGCCACCCCCTCAGGCGGGGCGGCGGCACCCTCGGGCGCCGTCGGGCCCCGACGCGCCGCGAGAACCGTGAGGGTCGCGGCACGCACGGAAGAGAACCGCGAGGTCCGCTCTTGATCGCCCTGTCCGGTATCGACCGCGCACGAACCGCGCCGACCTGCGGTGGAGCGGCCATTCTCGATCTCGCCCTCTGCCTGATCCTGTCCGTGACCGTCGTCGGGCTGCTCCTCCTGGCCCTCTGATCCCGCGGCTCCGCCGCGCGCCGAACGAGATTTCCATGAACGCACGAACCTCCGCAGCCCTCGCGGGCGCCGCATGCGGCTGCCTGGCCCTCGCCGCCCAGGCGGCCGACCTGCCCCGCCGCGCGCCGCCGCCGCCACTGCCGTCGCTCCCGGTCTTCACCTGGACGGGCATCTATGCCGGCGTGAATGCGGGATACGCATTCCCGACCGGGAGCGGCGGCTTCACCGACCCGACCTACGGCACCGTCACGGGCGGCGGGCGGTCAGGCGGCTTCGCCGGCGGCGGCCAGATAGGCTACAATTACCAATTCACGCCGGGCTCCGGCGCCGTCGTCGGCGTCGAGGCCGACATCCAGGGCGCGGCCTTCGCCAAGGCGGACGCCGCCTATCTCGGCACCACGCCGTATTACAGTGTCCGACCGAGCCTCGACTATTTCGGCACGGTCCGCGCCCGGCTCGGCTACGCGTTCGACCGGGTCCTCGTCTACGGGACCGGCGGTTTCGCTTACGGCGGCGGGGCGCGCGCGACCGACGCGGGCGCCTACCCCTACACCCTGCCGTCGACCGACCGGACCGGATACGCGGCCGGCGGCGGCATCGAGTACGCCTTCACCGAGAAGCTCTCCGCCAAGGTGGAGGCGCTCTACCTCCATCTCGGCCGCGGAACGAACGCCGCCACGTACTACAACGCCAGTGTTCCGGCGTTTTATGGTGCCGGCAAACAGGACTCCGGGTTTGCGGTGGTTCGGGCCGGTGTGAATTACCGATTCTGAGCAATATTCGTTGGGCGATAGCTTGACGGAGCGGTCAAGCTGGGTCGCAATGCCCTGCATTCGGCTTCGCGAATCTGTCGGCCGCGCGAGCCTGTCCATGGCCGAGGGATGTCGGTGAGGCCGGATACCGCGCGGGTGCAGCCCCGCGGGACCGCGGATTCTCTCCGACAGGATCGGCCGTGAGCATGCCCAGCTCGACCTCCCTCACGACAATGCTGCTCGCCGTCGCGCTCGCGGCCTGCACCGTCCCGGCGCGGGCGCAGGAGATCGTGCCACCCGGGCCCGACGGGCGCGGCGCCATCCTGATCTACGGGAATTTCTGCGGCCCCGGCAGCCGCGGGCCCGGCTACCCGCCGATCGACGCGCTGGATCTCGCCTGCGCGCACCACGACGCGTGCTCGCCTGAGCCGGCCGCGGGAACGCTGCCGACCTGCGCCTGCAACGGCCGCCTCCGCGTCGAGGCGGGGCTCGTCGCCCGCGATCCGGCGGCGCCGGCCCGGACCCGCCAGACCGCGCAGTTCATCTCGGATTTCGCCGCGGCGCTGCCCTGCCAGTAGGGCGCACCACGGGGCCGCTCAGGCGGCGTCGGCCGGGTTGGCGGCTGCCTTCGGGCCGCCCTTGGCGACGCCCACCAGGGCCGGGCGCAGCACGCGCTCGCCGATGACGTAGCCCGCCTGCACGACCTGCACGACGGTGCCGGCCGGAACCTCCGCGTTCGGCACCTCGAACATCGCCTGATGGCGGTTCGGGTCGAACTTCTGGCCCTGCGGCTCGACGATCTTCACGCCGTGGCGCTCGAGGGTCTTGCCGAGGTCGCGCTCGGTGAGCTCGATCCCGTCGATCAGCCCCTTCAGGGCGCCGTCGGCCGTGGCCTTCGCGTCGGCCGGAACGCTGTCGAGGGCGCGGCGGATGTTGTCGGCGACGTTGAGCACGTCCCGGGCGAAGTTGGTCACCGCGTAGGCGCGCGCGTCGGCGACCTCGCGCTCCGTCCGGCGGCGCAGGTTCTCCATCTCGGCGAGGGTGCGCAGCGTCCGGTCCTTGAGCTCGTCGCGCTCGGCGGTCAGCAAGGCCAGGGCCTCCGCGACCGGATCGACGGTGGCCGACTCGCTGCCCTGACCCGCGGGCGCGGGATCCTGGGCCGCGCCGGCACCGGCTTCGACCGTGGTCTGGCGCTGGTCATCCTGAGGCATGTCGTTGCTCGTCATCACGTTTCAGTCGTGGGCGGGAATCGGTGAGGGATGGTGGAATCGGCGCTGATATCTGGCCACGGGGCCGCGAAATCAACCCGTACGCTCACGCCTCGCGCGGCGGCGGCGCCGCCACCAGCGCCTCCAGACCCTCGGCCTTCAGCGTCGCGACGTCGTGGGCGAACACGTCCATCACGGCGGCCCGGATCGCGGCCTGCCGGTCGGGCTGCGTCACCCGCGTGCCGGTGAGGTCGGTGACGTAGAAGACGTCCACGGCGCGCTCGCCGAACGTCGCCACATGCGCCGACGTGATGTTGAGCGACAGCCGGCTGAAGGCCGTGGTGAGCTCGTAGAGCAGGCCCGGCCGGTCGAGGCCGGTGATCTCCACCACGGTCTCCCGGCTCGACAGGGCGTTGTCGATGATGACGTCCGGCGGCACCGGGAAGGTCTTGGCGCGGGTGCTGGTCGGCGGGTGCTTGTCGGCCACGAGGTCGGCGATCTTGATCTCGCCCTTCAGCGCCCGCTCGATCGCCGCGGTGATGCGCTTGGTCCGACGCAGCTCGTCGTCGTCCCGCTCGAAGGCGCGCGAGATGAAGATCGTGTCGAGGGCGAACCCGTCCGTGGTGGTGAAGATCTGCGCGTCGACGATGTTGCTGCCGGCCGCGGCGCAGGCGCCGGTGACGATGGCGAGCAGGCGGGGATGGTCCGGCGAGTAGACCGTGATCTCGGTCACGCCCCGGACGGGATCGAGGGCGACGTCGGTCGCGCTGGTCCGCCCGTCGCGCACGACGTCGCGCAGGAAGATCGCGTTCTTGAGCTGGCGCGTGCCGTCGACCTTGAGCCAGTAGGCCTGGCTGTGGCGGGCCGCGTAGGCGTCGAACTCCTCCGAGCCCCAGCCGGGCAGCTGTTCCCGCAGGCCCATCTGCACGAGGCGCACCCGGTCGGTGCGGGCGATCTCGGAATGGCCGCCCGAGAGGTAGACCTCGGTCTCGTCGTACAGGGTGCGGACCAAGGTGCCCTTCCAGGCGGTCCAGACGCCGGGGCCGACGGCGGTGATGTCGGCCACCGTCAGGATGGTCAGGAGCTTCAGCCGCTCCAGGCTCTGCACGCTCGCGGCGAAGCGCTCGATCGTCTTGGCATCCGAGAGGTCGCGGCTCTGCGCGGTCATCGACATCAGCAGGTGGTGCTCCACGAGCCAGCGCACCGTCTCGGTCTCGGCCTGGTTCAGGCCGAAGCGCGGGCAGAGCTTCTCGGCGATGGCGGCGCCGGCGATCGAGTGGTCCTCCGGGCGGCCCTTGGCGATGTCGTGCAGCAGGATCGCCACGTAGAGCGCGGTGCGGTTGTGGATCGAGTGCACGAGGCGCGAGACCAGCGGGTAGGTCTCCTGGGCCCGGCCCGATTCGATGTCCGCCAGCACGCCGACCGTGCGCAGCAGGTGCTCGTCCACCGTGAAGTGGTGGTACATGTTGAACTGCATCATCGCGACGATGCGGCCGAAATCCGGGATGAAGCGGCCGAGCACGCCCGCCTCGTTCATCTCGCGCAGCGCCTCCTCCGGCGCGTTCCGCGAGGTCAGGATCTCGACGAACAGTCGGTTCGCCTCGGGGTCCACGCGCAGCGACGGGTTGACGAGGCGCAGGGACCGGTTGGCCAGCCGCTTGGCGTCCGGATGGATCGCGAGGTTGTGCCGGTCGGCGAGCCAGAACAGCCGGATGAGGTTGACCGGGTCGCGCTCGAAGGCGTCCTCCGCGCGCAGGTTCACCCGGCCGTGGTCGATCCAGAAATCCTCCGCCTCCATGGCGGTCGCCCGGAACCGGTCGCGGAACCGGCCGATCCAGCGGTCGAGAACCGGCGTGCGCTTGGCGTGGCGCGCCTCCAGCTCGGCGCAGACGATGGCGGTGAGATCGCCCACATCCTTGGCGATGCGGAAATAGGCCTTCATGAAGCGCTCGACGCCGGAGAGGCCGCCCCGGGCCTCGTAGCCGAAGCGCTCGGCGATCCGCGGCTGCAGACCGAAGGACAGGCGCTCCTCGGCGCGCTTCGTGGCGAAGTGCATGTGGCAGCGCACCCGCCACAGGAACTCCTCGCAGCGCTCGAACAGCGCGTACTCTTCCGGGGTGAACAGGCCGGCGCTGACGAGCTCGATCTGGTCGCGGACCCGGTAGGTGTACTTGGCGATCCAGAACAGCGTGTTGAGGTCGCGCAGGCCGCCCTTGCCGTCCTTGACGTTGGGCTCGACGAGGTAGCGCGAGGTGCCGGCCTTGGAGACGCGCAGGTCGCGCTCGCGCAGCTTCGCCTCGACGAACTCGGCGGCGGATCCGACCACCAGCTCGGCGTCGAAGCGCGTCACGAGCTCCTCGTAGAGCACCCGGGTGCCGAACAGGTACCGCGCCTCCAGCAGGGCCGTCCGGATCGTCATGTCGGCCCGCGCCTCGCGCAGGCACTCCTCGACCGAGCGGGTGGCGTGGCCGACCTTCAGTTTCAGGTCCCACAGGACGTAGAGCATCCCCTCGACGACGCTCTCGGACCACGCGGTCTGCTTGTAGGGCAGCAGGAACAGCAGATCGATGTCCGATCCCGGCGCCATCGTGCCCCGGCCGTAGCCGCCGGTGGCGACCACCGCGAGCTGCTCGCCGGTCGACGGGTTGTCGTTGGGATAGAGCCGCCAGACCACGGCGTCGTGGATCGCCCGGACCACCGCGTCGGTAAGATTCGACAGGGTCTGCGCGCACAGCAGCCCGTTGCGGTCCTCGAGGAGCTGCGCCTCGGCGGCCCGGTGGCCCTCCTCGATCACCCGGCGCAGCTGCGGCACCAGCGCGGCCCGGAGCTTCGTGGGCTCGCGGGCCTCGCGGTCGAGGTTCTCGAGAACCGTATCGAGGGCGGCGACGGGATCGAACATGGTTCCCGTTAGCATGATATCCCTAAGCCGCCAGCCATGCGGCGCCCGCCGCTACTCCGCGGCCGGCAGATCGAGGGCGAGCAGCCGGGCCGTGCGGTTGCGGGTCGCCGCCCGGGGCTCGGTCTCGCTCGTCTGCCGCCGCGCGTCGGCGATGGCCGCGTGGACGCCGTCGACCGCCAGGATCAGCGCGCTGACCGTCCGCGCGTCGATGCTGCGCTCGCGGGCGTAGCAGACCACGTCCGCCACCAGCCCGTCGGTCTCGATCGCGATCGCGTCGAGTTCGGCGGCGCTGGTCGCCGCGCGCACCTCGCGCATGATGTCGAGGAGCCGGTCGAGGACGAAGTCGACCCGCTCCCGGCGCTTGCGGGCGAGGCGCTGGCCGAGCCACGCGAAGCCGGAGCCGATCGTGCCGCCGAAGAAGGCGAACAGGTAGATGTAGTCCTCGTAGCGGTCGAGGAAGGTCTGCTGCTCGCGCTCGAAATAGTCGACGGCGCCGGGGTGGTTCGGCAGGCGCGCCGAGGTCGCCGCCACCGTCGTGTCGAAGTCCGGCGCCTTCATCAGCTTGGCCACCGGCGCGGTCGAGGCGAGCCGCGAGCGCCACTCGAACAGGTGCTGCGTCGCAGAGGCGACCGCGACGCGGCTCACCGTGCCGCGGGCCATCAGGCGATAGGAGGCGCCGACGGTCTTGACCTCCTCGTCGGGCCGCTTCGGGCGGCCGCCGAAGGTGCCGGCCGGGATCGTCACCGACTGCAGCTCGGGGAAGCGCTGCAGGATCGCGTCGCCGTCCGGGATCGAGACGAAGCCGATCTTGCGGTCCGGCGCGCCCAGCTCGACGGCGCGGACGACCGCGGCCGCCGGCTTGGAGGCCGGGCTCGCGATCACCGCCACCGCGTCGACCCGCTTCTCGGTGAGTGCGGCCGTGACGTCACCGACCTTCAGCGGCACCACGACCACGTGGCCGGGCTCCGCCTCGGCGGCGTGGCCGGCCTCCGGCGCGTCCTCGCCCACGATGTCCGGCACGAGGTCGTAGAAGGACAGGAGGTTCGTGAGGAACGACAGGTCAGCGCTGTGACGGACCACGATGCCGAGCCGCTTGCGCGCCAGGGCCGGCACGTCGTCGAGATCGGCCGCCTCCGGCGCCGCGATGACCAGGGCCTCGTCGTGCAGGATCGCCAGGGTCAGCCCGTTCTCGGGCAGGAACACGTCCGGCCGCACCACCGCGAGGTCAGCCTTGTTGCGCTGGAGTGCCAGGGCGCTGTCGCGCACGTCGCCGTAGCGCACCACCTTGAGACGGACGTCCTCCCGGGCCCGGTCGAGGGCGCCGGCATAGGCCTCGATCAGCGCGGCCTCGGGCCCGTCCTGGGGGCCGACCGCCACCGTCAGGGTGTTCGGGCGCGACAGGTAGACGATCGCGGCCGCGGCCGCGGCGAGCCCCAGGGCCACGAGGACCAGGAGCCACTCGCGCCGCATCAGTACGGCCGCCGCGCCGTGCAGCCGCAGGCGCCATCGGCCCTGCGGAGTGCCGGGCGAAGAACGGTGGTTCGGGCCATGGCCGAGCCTGTCGCGTTGCGCGCGTTCCATACCTGAGTCATGGAACGCAAACCTGTCGAGATCGTGAAGAACCGGTGAAATCTCCATTCGTTGCAGGATCCGCGCCAGAAGGTCGCGACCGCGAGATCAAGCCGCCCGGCCCCGTGAGCCCGGCCTGGCTGGAGCGTGCGGCGCTCCACTATCTGGAGCGCTACAGCGCCTCGACCGATATGCTGCGCCGGACGCTCGCGCGCCGCGTCCAGAAGCGCGCGCGGGCCCGGGGCGAGGATCCCGAACGCTTCGCCGACCTCGTGACGGCGACCGTCGCGCGGGCGGTGTCGGCCGGCCTCGTGGACGACGCGCGCTTCGCCGATACCCGCCTCGCCACCCTGCGGCGTCGCGGCACCTCGACCCGCGGCGTCTCGGCCAAGCTCGCCGCCAAGGGGATCCCGCGCGACGTCGTGGAGGCCGCCATGCTGGCTGAGCGCGACGCCCTGCCGGACGGGGAGGCGGACGCGATCGAGGAGCAGGCCGCCCAGGCCTACGCCAAGCGGCGACGCCTGGGACCGTATCGCCGACCGGACCAGCGGGCGACGCACCGCGACCGCGACCTCGCCGCCCTGGCCCGGGCCGGCTTCGCCTACGGCCTCGCCCGCCGTGTGGTCGACCGGGAGCCCGACGAATCCGGCGAGCCCGACGCGCCTGCGTGACGGGTGCGGCATCGCGGCCCGGGGTGAACGCCGCGCCGGCCTTGCACCTTCGGCCGCGTTGTTCATTGTCTGTTCGATGGACGAGACCCTGGCCAAGAAGCTGCGCATCCTCGCGGACGCCGCCAAGTACGACGCCTCCTGCGCCTCCTCGGCCGCGCCGAAGCGGGCGGCCGGCAAGGACGGGCTCGGGTCGACCACCGGCGCCGGGATCTGCCACGCCTACACGCCCGACGGGCGGTGCGTCTCGCTCCTCAAGATCCTGCTGACGAACTGGTGCCTGTTCGACTGCGCCTACTGCGTGAACCGGCGCTCCTCGAACGTGCGGCGGGCGAAGTTCACCGTGGAGGAGGTCGTGAACCTCACCCTGAACTTCTACCGGCGCAACTACATCGAGGGGCTGTTCCTCTCCTCCGGCATCATCAAGTCGCCGGATCACACGATGGAGCTGCTGACCCGCGTGGCGAAGTCGCTCCGGCGCGACCACGGTTTCGCCGGCTACATCCACCTTAAGTCGATCCCGGAGGCGAGCCCCTGGCTGATCGAGGAGGCGGGCCTCTACGCCGACCGGCTCTCGATCAACGTCGAGCTGCCGACTGAGGCGAGCCTGGAGCGGCTCGCGCCCGAGAAGGACGGCGCCGCGATCCAGGGGGCGATGGCGCAGATCGGCGAGCGCATCGTGCAGGCCAAGGCCGAGAAGCGCCGCTTCTCGCCGGCCGGCCACTCGACGCAGGTGATCGTCGGGGCGGACACCACCACCGATGAGGCCCTGATCCGCAAGAGCGCGCTCCTCTACGGCAGCGTTGGCCTGAAGCGGGTCTACTACTCTGCCTACAGTCCGATCCCGGACGGCTCAGCGATCCTGCCGCCGAAGCCGCCGCCGCTCCAGCGCGAGCACCGGCTGTACCAGGCCGACTGGCTGCTCCGGTACTACGAATTCACCCCCGACGAGGTGGCCGACGCCTCCGAGGGCGGGATGCTCGCCCTCGACATCGACCCGAAGCTCGCCTGGGCGCTGAAGCACCGGGACAAATTCCCCGTGGACGTGAACCGCGCCGACCGGGAATGGCTGCTGCGGGTGCCGGGGCTCGGGGCGCGGGCGGTCGACAAGATCGTCAGGGCGCGCCGCCACGCGACCCTGCGCCTCGATGACGTCGCCCGGCTGACCTCCGGATTGAAGCGGGCGCGGCCGTTCCTAGTGGCCGCCGACCATCGGCCGGTCGGGCTCACCGACCGGCTCGACCTGCGGACGCGGCTGGTCGAGCCCGCGGCGCAGCTGAGCCTGTTCTGATGGGGGCGGGGCACGCGCCGTTTCCGTCTGCCTCCGTGGAGAGAGGGGATGCGCGGTCGCCGCGCGCCGTCGCGCTGCGCCCCGGCGCCGATCTCGACGGTTTCCGCAAAGCCGCCCGGAGCCTCGTCGCGCAGGGCGTCGCCCCCGAGGCCGTGACGTGGTCGGTGACGGATGCGCCCGGCCTGTTCGGCGGCGACGCGGAGCAGGCCGCCGGGACGCCGCTTGTCCTGCCGAAGGCCGTCGCCACCTTGATTCCGCAGGTCATTCCCCACCGCGATCCGGAGCGCTACGGCCTGCTCTACGCGCTGATCTGGCGCGTCTGCCGCGGCGAGCGGCACCTGATGGAGATCGGCAGCGACCCGCTGGTCCACCGCCTGCACCGGATGGCGAAGGCGATCGGGCGCGACCTCCACAAGATGCACGCCTTCCTGCGTTTCCGCCGGGCGGAGGGACCGGACGGCGAGCGCTACGTCGCGTGGTTCGAGCCGGACCACCACATCCTCGAGGCGGCGGCACCGTTCTTCGTCGACCGCTTCCGCGGGATGCGCTGGTCGATCCTGACGCCCGAGGGCTCGGCCCACTGGGACACCGAGACCCTGACTTTGGGGCCGCCCGGCGACCGCGCCCATCTTCCGGAGGGCGACGGCTTCGAGGCCGGCTGGCAGACCTATTACGAGAGCACGTTCAACCCGGCCCGCACCAACCTGAAGGCGATGCGGGCGGAGATGCCCAAGAAGTACTGGCACAACATGCCCGAGACGGCTGCGATCCCGGCCCTGGTCCGGGCGGCGGCCGGGCGAACCGAAGCCATGATCGAGAGGGAGCCGACCTTGCCCACACGCCGCGAACCCGCCCGGGCCGTCGCCGCCATGGCCGACCAGGATCCCAAGAGCCTCGACGAGCTGAACGCGATCATCCGCCGGACCGAGCCGCTGGTTCCGGGGGCCACCCAGGCCGTGCTCGGCGAGGGGTCGGTCGGGGCGACGGTGGCCTTCGTGGGCGAGCAGCCCGGCGACCAGGAGGACCGGCAAGGCCGGCCCTTCGTCGGGCCCGCCGGCCAGTTGCTCTCCCGCGCCATGGCGGAGGCCGGGCTCGACCGGGGCGCGAGCTACCTGACGAACGCGGTCAAGCACTTCAAGTTCGAGGAGCGCGGCAAGCGCCGCATCCACCAGAAGCCGACAGCCGGCGAGGTCAGCCATTACCGGTGGTGGCTCGACCGGGAGCTCGAATTCGTCGGCCCGAAGCTCGTCGTGGCGCTCGGCGCGACCGCCGTGCTGGCGCTGACCGGCAAGGCGATCCCGATCACCCGGGCGCGCGGCCCGTTCCGCTTCGACCGGCACGACAACCGATTCCAGGGCTTCATCACGGTCCACCCGTCCTACCTGCTCCGGTTGCCGGACGAGGCGAAGGCGGAGGCCTACGCGGCCTTCGTGGACGACCTGCGCCGGGTGGAGGCGCTCGGGCGCGAGTTGGCGGCCTGATCCTCCTCTGCCGCGCTTCTGCTATGCTGGCGGCCGCCGATTCCCTCCGGTCCCGCCGCCATGGACAAGCTCGCCGCCCTCGATATCCTGCGCGCCAACGAGGCGGAACTGCGCCGCCGCGGCGTTCTCCACGCGGCTCTGTTCGGTTCGGTCGCCCGGGGGGAGGCGCGGGCCGACAGCGATCTCGACGTGATGATCGAGATCGATGTGTCCGTCGTGGGCGGTCTCTTCGGCTATGTCGGCCTGTGCCACTTCATCGATGATCTCTTTCCGATCCGGGTCGACGTGGCGGATCGGGCGGCCCTGAAGGATCGGGTTCGCACGCACGCGGAGCGCGATGCCATTTCCGCCTTCTGAACGCGAGCGGGCCGCCTGCGCCGACATGATCGCCAACGCGGAGCGCGTTGCCCGCTTCGTGGCGGGATTCACGCTCGAGACGTTCGAGGCAGACGAACGCACCCACTTCGCGGTCGTGCGCTGCCTGGAGATCATCTCGGAGGCGAGCCGCCGATTGAGCGCCGAGACGAGAGCCCGATATCCCGCCGTGCCGTGGCGTCAGATCGCGGATGCGGGGAACTTTTATCGCCACAGCTATCATCGGGTGACGCTGGACATCGTCTGGCTCACCGTCCACCACGAGTTGCCCGTCCTCGTCGCGGCCTGCCGCGCCGAGCTGGACCGCGCGCCCGACTCCTGATCGCCCCGAGCCGCCTGAGCCCATGACCGACTCGAAGCCCGACTCGAGCCCCGAGACCAAGCCCGTCGGACCCGGCGATCAGGTGATCCTGGTCGACGGCTCGTCCTTCATCTTCCGGGCCTATTTCCAGTCGATCAACCAGGACCAGAAGTACAATTCGCGCCCCTCCGACGGGCTGCCCACCGGCGCCGTGCGGCTGTTCTGCACCAAGATCGCGCAGTTCCTGCAGGACGGCGCCGCCGGCACCATGCCGAGCCATCTCGGGATCGTCTTCGACAAGTCGGAGGGCTCGTTCCGCAAGGAGATGTTCCCCGACTACAAGGGCCACCGCCCGGACGCGCCCGACGACCTGAAGCGCCAGATGCCGCTGATGCGCGACGCGGTGCGCGCCTTCGGCCTGCACGCGGTGGAGCTGGAGCGCTACGAGGCCGACGATCTCATCGCCACTTACACCCGCCAGGCCGAGGCGCGGGGCGCGGGCGTCATCATCGTCTCGTCCGACAAGGACCTGATGCAGCTCGTCGGGCCGCAGGTGCGGTTCTACGATTTCGAGTCGGGTGCCAAGGGCAAGCCCGGCTACCGGCCCGAGCGCAACCTCGACGTCGAGGCGATCGTCGCCAAGTGGGAGGGCCTGCAGCCGAACCAGATCGGCGACGCGCTGGCGCTCATCGGCGACACCTCCGACAACGTGCCGGGCGTGCCCGGCATCGGCCTGAAGACGGCCGCGGCGCTGATCAAGGAGTTCGGCAGCCTCGAGGCCCTGCTGGAGCGGGCGGGCGAGATCAAGCAGCCCAAGCGGCGGGAGACGCTGCTCGCCAACGTCGATCAGGCCAAGCTGTCGCGCAGGCTCGTGGCGCTGATGGAGGACGTGCCCGTCCCGGTGCCGCTGGACGACCTCTGCGTGCCCCAGCCCAATCCCGAGAAGCTGGTCGGCTTCCTGAAGGCGATGGAGTTCAACACGCTGACGCGCCGCATCGCCCAGATGCTGCACGTCGATCCCGAGGCGGTGAAGCCCGATCCGCGCCTCCTGCCGGGCGCCCGGCCGCACGGCTACGGCAACGCCGCCGGGGGCAGCGACGCGGTGCCGTTCTTCGGCGATTCCGTGCCGCCGGATCCCGAGACCGCGGCCGCCGGGGCCGAGCGACCGCCGGGCGCCGCCCCGCCGGAGGGCGGCGAGATCGATCCCTTCGCCGACCTCGACCTGCCGGACGCGCCCGCCAAGCCCCGGGCGCCCGTCGAGGCGACACCCGGCAACGTGGTGGCGGCACGGGCCGCGGAATCCGTGGCGCCGTTCGACACCGCCGCCTACGAGACGGTCTCGTCGCTGGAGCAGCTCGACGCCTGGATCGCCGAGGCCGAGGAGGCCGGCGTGATCGCGGTCGACACCGAGACCGACTCGCTCGATGCCCACAGGGCCGGCCTCGTCGGCGTCTCGCTGGCGGTCGCCACCGGCCGGGCCTGCTACATCCCGCTGGCCCACGTCCAGGCCGCCAAGGTGCAGGCGGACGCCACCGACCTGTTCGGCGAGGGCGCCGCGCCCTCCGACGTGGTCGAGCCGGTGCCGGGCCAGATCCCCCTGAAGGAGGCCGTCGCCCGGCTGAAGCCGCTCCTCGAGCACCCCGGCGTCCTGAAGGTCGGCCAGAACCTCAAATACGACTGGGTGGTGCTCGCCCGCTACGGCATCGAGGTCGCGCCGTTCGACGACACGATGCTGATCTCGTACGTGCTCGACGCCGGCAAGGGCGGCCACGGCATGGACGAGCTGGCCCGCCGGCATCTCGGCCACCAGCCGATCACCTTCTCGGACGTGGCCGGCACCGGCCGCAACAAGGTGACGTTCGACCGCGTCGCCATCGACAAGGCCACCGCCTACGCGGCCGAGGACGCCGACGTGACCCTGCGCCTGTGGCGGATGATGAAGCCGCGCCTCGTGGCCGAGCACCGGGTCGCCGTCTACGAGACCCTGGAGCGGCCCCTGCTGCCGGTGATCGCCCGGATGGAGCAGCGCGGCATCCGCGTCGACCGGGAGATGCTGAGCCGCCTGTCCGGGGATTTCTCGCAGATCCTCGTCCGCCTGGAGGAGGAGATCCAGGAGGATGCCGGGGAGAAATTCTCGGTCGGCTCGCCGAAGCAGATCGGCGACATCCTGTTCGGGAAGATGGGTCTGCCGGGGGCCAAGAAGACGCCGTCGGGCCAGTGGGCCACGCCCGCGACCCTGCTGGAGGAGCTGGCCCAGGCGGGCCACGAGCTGCCCAAGAAGATCCTGGAGTGGCGGCAGCTCTCGAAGCTGAAATCCACCTACACGGACGCGCTCCAGGCCCATGCCGACCGCGAGACGGCGCGGGTCCACACCTCGTTCTCGCTGGCGGCGACCACCACGGGCCGGCTGTCCTCCTCCGAGCCGAACCTGCAGAACATCCCGATCCGCACCGAGGAGGGTCGCCGGATCCGCCGCGCCTTCGTGGCGGCGCCCGGCAACCGGCTGATCTCGGCCGACTACTCGCAGATCGAGCTGCGGCTGCTGGCCCACATGGCCGACATCCCGGAGCTCCGGAAAGCGTTCGAGGACGGGATCGACATCCACGCGGCGACCGCCTCGGCGATGTTCGGCGTGCCGCTCAAGGCGATGACGCCCGACCTGCGGCGCCGGGCGAAGACCATCAACTTCGGCATCATCTACGGCATCTCGGCCTTCGGCCTCGCCGACCGGCTCGGCATCGGCCGCGAGGAGGCCTCGGCGTTCATCAAGCAGTATTTCGAGCAGTTCCCGGGCATCCGGGACTACATCGAGACCACCAAGAAGAGCTGCCGCGACAAGGGCTACGTCACCACCCTGTTCGGCCGCGTGTGCCACTACCCGCAGATCCGCTCCAACAACCCCTCCGAGCGCGCCAGCGTCGAGCGGCAAGCGATCAACGCGCCGATCCAGGGCTCGGCCGCCGACATCATCCGGCGGGCCATGACGCGGATGGAGGCGGCCCTCGCCGCGAAGAAGCTCAGGGCGCGCATGCTGCTGCAGGTGCACGACGAGCTGGTGTTCGAGGCGGCCGAGGACGAGGTGGAGCGGACGATCCCGATCATCCGCGGCGTCATGGAGGAGGCGCCGGCGCCGGCCCTGACCCTGAAGGTGCCGCTGGTGGTCGAGGCCAACGCGGCGGGCAACTGGCAGGAGGCGCATTGACGGGTCGGACCGAGGCTCAGCCGGCCGTCTTCGCGAGCGGAGCGAGGCGATCCCGTCGGCGCCGCGCTTGCCGACGTCCCGTAGCCCTGGGTCGCTTCGCTCCGCTCGCGAGGACGGCGGCGCGCTGAGACGACGTCGTCGAACCGCGACCGGGCAGCTTGGAGATGCCGCCGAAGACGGTCATACGCCGTACGCCCATGACCTGCATTGCTCAGAGCCCGTGACCGACCCCTTCCCCTTCCTCTCCGGCGGCGGCGAGGCCGCGCGGATGATCCGCGCGCGCGACTGGTCGGGTCATCCCCTGGGGCTTCCGGAGACGTGGCCGGCGGAGTTCCGTGCGGCCCTGTCGCTCGTCCTCAACTCGCCGGAATCGATGATCCTGGCCTGGGGGCCCGACCTCCACTTCTTCTTCAACGACACCTACTTCCCGCTGCTCGGTCCGCGGCTGCCCTGGGCGATGGGCGAGCGGTTCGACGTGGTCTGGGCCGATGCCTGGGATCAGGCCAAACCGATCATCGACGCCGCCATGGCGGGCCGTCCGGAGCGCTTCGTCGATCTGCCGTGGCAGCTCGACACCGACCGCGGCGCCCGGGAGACGTGGTGGACCTTCTCGTACTCGCGGGTTCTCGACGCCGAGGGCCGGGTCGCCGGCCTGTTCATCCTCACCAACGAGACCACCGGCCGGGTCCTGGCGGACGCCGCCCTCAAGGAGAGCCAGGGCCGGCTGGAGGCCGCCCTGGCCGAGTTGCGCCAACTCAACGCCACGCTGGCGCAGCAGGTCGAGGAGCGCACGGCCGACCGCAACGCCCTGTGGACGCTCTCGTCCGACATGATGCTGCGCTGCCTGTTCGACGGGACGATCACCGCGGTGAACCCAGCGTGGACCGAGGTGCTGGGCTGGCGCCCGGACGAGCTGATCGGAACGAAGCTCATCGCCTTCGTCCACCCGGACGATCTCGACCGCACCGTCGAGGGCGCGCGCCAGCTCTCCGCGGGGTCGAGCCTCGCGCGCTTCGACAACCGCTACCGCCACCGGGACGGCGGCTATCGCTGGATCAGCTGGGCGGCCCGGCCCGGGGAGGGCGTCATCAACGCCGTCGGCCGCGACTTCACCGCGGAGCGCGAGCGCGCCGACGCCCTGGCCGCCGCCGAGGAGGCCCTGCGCCAGTCGCAGAAGATGGAGGCGGTCGGCCAGCTGACCGGCGGCATCGCCCACGACTTCAACAACCTGCTCGCCGGCATCTCCGGCTCGCTGGAGCTGATCCAGACCCGGCTCGGCCAGGGCCGCGTCATGGACGTCGACCGCTACATCAACGCCGCGCAGGGGGCCTCGAAACGGGCCGCGGCGCTGACCCACCGGCTGCTCGCCTTCTCGCGTCGCCAGACCCTCGACCCGAAGCCCACCGACGTGAACCGGCTGGTGGCCGGCATGGAGGAGCTGATCCGCCGCACCGTGGGCCCCGCCGTGGTGGTCGAGGTCGTGGCGCCGCCCGGCCTCTGGCCGGCCCTGGTCGACCCGCCGCAGCTCGAGAACGCGCTCCTCAACCTGTGCATCAACGCCCGGGACGCGATGCCGGAGGGCGGGCGCATCACGATCGAGACCGCCAATGCGTGGCTCGACGAGCGCGCCGCCCGGCGCCACGACATGCCGCCGGGCCAGTACCTGTCGCTGTGCGTCACCGACACCGGCAGCGGTATGGCGCCGGAGATCGTCGGCAAGGTGTTCGAGCCGTTCTTCACCACGAAGCCCCTGGGGCAGGGCACCGGCCTCGGCCTGTCGATGATCTACGGCTTCGCGCAGCAATCCGGCGGCCAGGTGCGGATCCACTCGGAGGTCGGCAGGGGCACGACGGTCTGCCTGTACCTGCCCCGCCACCGCGGCGCGGTCGCCGAGGAGGACGCGCACGCCGCCGTCGGCGCGCCGCCGCGGGCCGCGCCGGGCGAGACCGTGCTGGTGGTCGACGACGAGCCGACCGTCCGCATGCTGGTCACCGAGGTGCTGGAGGATCTCGGCTACACGGCGATCGAGGCCGCCGACAGCGCGGCCGGCCTCAAAGTGCTGCAATCCGACGTGCGCATCGACCTGCTGGTGTCCGACATCGGATTGCCGGGGGGCATGAACGGGCGCCAGATGGCCGAGGCCGGGCGGCTCACGCGGCCGGGCCTCAAGGTCCTGTTCGTCACCGGCTACGCCGAGAGCGCGGTCTTCGGCAACGGGCCCCTCGAGGCCGGGATGCAGGTCATCACCAAGCCGTTCGTGGTGGAGGTGCTGGGCGCCCGCATCCGCGAGATGATCGGAACGGCTTGACCGCACCGTCGGTTCGGGCCTGATCGGCCGGGAAACGCCGGGGAGGAGGGACGCCATGCGGGCGCTGCTGTGCACGAGGCTCGACGGGCCGGAGCATCTGGAGATCGTCGAGCGGCCCGACCCGGTGCCGGGCCCCGGGCAGGCGCTGGTGCGGATGCGGCTGGCGGCCCTGAACTTCTTCGACACGCTGATCACCGCCGGGCGCTACCAGGTGAAGCCGACCCTGCCGTTCTCGCCGGGCGGCGAGGGGGTCGGCGTGGTCGAGGCGCTGGGCGAGGGCGCCGCGGGCGTGTCCGTGGGCGAGCGGGTGATCGTCCATGCCGGGCACGGCTGCTGCGCGGAGCTGATCGCCCTCGACGCCGCCCGGCTCACGCCGGTGCCGGACGCCGTGCCGGACGAGCAGGCGGCCGGGCTGACCATCACCTACGGCACCTCGCTGCACGCCCTGGCGAACCGCGCGCGCCTGCGGCCCGGCGAGTGGCTGGCGGTCCTCGGCGCCTCCGGGGGCGTCGGCCTCGCCGCCGTCGAGCTCGGCCGGCTGATGGGCGCCCGGGTGATCGCCTGCGCCTCCTCGGAGGAGAAGCTATCGGTCGCCCGCGCCCACGGCGCCGAGGCGGGCGTGGTCTACGACCCGGCGACGCTCAAGGACGAGCTGCGCCGGATCTCGGGCGGCGGGATCGACGTGGTCTACGACGCGGTCGGCGACGCCTACGCGGAGCCGGCCCTGCGGGCGCTCGGCTGGCGCGGGCGCTTCCTCGTGATCGGCTTCGCCGCCGGCGCCATCCCGCGGCTGCCGCTGAACCTGATGCTCCTCAAGGAACTCGACGTGCAGGGCGTCCACTGGGGCGCCTTCCTGGACCGAGAGCCGGAGGCGCACCGGGCCGATCAGCGCCGGCTCCTCGACTGGGTCGCCGCGGGCAGGCTCACCGCGCAGGTCCACGGCGTCTACCCGCTGGCGGAGTACCCGGAGGCCTTCGGCCTCCTGACCCGCCGCGCGGCGGTGGGCAAGGTGCTGCTGCGGCCCTGACCCGGGGCGCGGCCGCCCGCCTCAGCCCGGATCGGCGCGCGACCCGCAGCGCGGCGTCGGCGGGCGACGCGCTATGCGTTCCGCGCCGATCTGCGGCGCAGATCGCTGCCGCAGTAGAGGTTGCGGAAAAATCTGTCTTTCATCTTCATGCATCCCGACGCGACGTTGTCGTTCTCTGTGGTGCCCGAGATGAGACTGCGAAGAAGTATCGTATCGAAGCTGATACTGCCCTCGATCGTCGGATTTCTGCTTTTCCTGGCAAGCTCGGCCGTCGGCTTGATGCAGATACAGGCCATCAACGCCGCCGCCGTGGAGACCCGCGACGTCTGGGTGCGCAAGGACAACGATCTCCATACGATTCGATTCCTGATGCTGCGGTACCACACGACGACGATCCGCAAGGTGGTCGCCGTCGACGACGGTGAGAACCGGGACCTCGATGCCGAGTTCGTCGAGATGGATCGGTCCATCCCCGAGGCCTTCCAGAGCTACCGCGCGCGCGCGACGACGCCCCGGGAGCGCGCGCTCTGGGACGCGTTCGAGGGGCGGTGGAAGGTCTATCGCGTCGCCCAGGAGGCGATCCTCGCGCCGCTCAGGCGCGGCGACCGGAACGCGGCCCGCGACGCCATCGCGCCCGCCCGCCCGCCGCTCGTGGCCGCCTTCGATGCCCTGGCGGATCTCGCCCAGGTCACCGCCGAGGGCACGAACGTCTCGGTCCAGCGCTCCGAGGACGCGTTCCGGACGGCGTGGTCCGTCACCGTCGCGCTCGCGGTCATCGGGTTGCTCCTGACCGGCGCGGCGGTCTGGTGGGTCTGGCACCGGGTCGCCCGCCCGATCCGGTCCCTGGCCGGAACCATGGGCCGGCTCGCGGCCGACGACCTCGACGCGGCCGTCGGCGGTTCCGAGCGCGGGGACGAGATCGGCGTCATGGCGGCGTCCGTCCAGGTCTTCAAGGACGGCCTGATCCGGGCGCGCACGCTCGAACACGACGCCGCACAGGCCCGCGCCACGGCCGAGGCGGAGCGGCGGAGCGGCATGCACCGGATCGCCGACGCCTTCGAGGGCACGGTCGGCGGCATCATCGGCACGGTCTCGACCGCCGTCGCCGCGCTGCAGGACACGGCCTCGGCCATGAACGAGGCGGCCGCCGACACCGCCGATCGCTCCATCCGGGTGGCGAGCGCGGCCGAACGCGCCGCCAGCACCGTCAGCGTCGCGGCGGCGGCGGCCGAGGAACTCGGCGCCTCCGTCCAGGAGATCGGCCGCCAGGTCGCGGGTTCGACGGAACTGACACAGTCGGCGGTCGCGGACGCCGCAGCGACCGCTCACTTGGTTCAGGATCTGAACGGGGCGGCGATCCAGATCGGTCATGTCGTGACCCTGATCTCGACCATCGCCGAGCAGACGAATCTCCTCGCGCTGAACGCCACGATCGAGGCGGCGCGGGCCGGCGCGGCGGGCCGCGGCTTCGCCGTCGTGGCCGCGGAGGTCAAGGAACTGGCCGGTCAGACCGCGCGGGCAACCGACGAGATCGGCGGCCACGTCGCCCGGATCCAGTCTTCCACCGGCGACGCCGTCACGGCGATCGGACGCATCGGCGGTCGGGTTCAGGAACTCAGCGCGGTGGCGACGCGGATCGCCAGCGCCGTGGAGCAGCAGGGCGCCGCGACGCAGGAGATCGTCCGCAACGTCTCCCAGGCCGCCCAGGGGGCAGCGGACGTCACCAGCACCATCACGGGCGTCGCCGACGCGGCGAAGGGGACCGGAGCGGCGGCCGATCAGGTTCTCACGGCAGCCTCGGAGCTGTCGAACCGGTCCGGCCACCTCAGGGACGAGGTGACGCGCTTCCTCGCGACCGTCCGCGCGGCCTGAGCGCGCGGGATCGGCGCAAACGCGGACCTCCGGCCGCGCGCCCGGCGCGCCGGCTCAGAGGAGCCCGCGCGCCTTGGCCAGGCCGACCAGGTCCGCCTGCGGGCGGGCGCCGATATGCTGGATGACCTCGGCGGCCGCGAGCGTGCCCAGGCGGGCGCTGGCAACGTTGTCGAGCCCGCGGGCGTGCCCGGCCAGGAAGCCGGCCGCGAACAGGTCGCCCGCGCCGGTCGTGTCGACCACAGTCTGGACCGGGCTCGCCTCGACGGCCCGGACCTCGCCGCCCTGAACCACCAGGGCGCCGTCGGCCGAGCGCGTGACGAGGCCGAGCAGGTGCCGGCCGCGGGCGTTGCGCTCATCGCGCAGGGCCGCCACGGCGGCCTCGGGATCGTCGGTCTCGTAGAGGCTCTGCAGCTCGGCCATGTTGGCGAACAGGATGTCGATGCTGCCGTCCCGCACGAGGCCGAGGAACTCGTCGCGGTAGCGGCCCACGCAGAACGCGTCCGAGAGGGTCAGCGCGACGGCGTTGCCCGCCTGATGGGCGAGCTGAGCGGCCTTGCGGAACGCATCCTTGGCGGCCGGCGGATCCCACAGGTAGCCCTCGAGATAGACGACGCGGGCCGAGCTCACGAGCGCCTTGTCGACGTCGTCGGGCGACAGGCCCTGGCAGGCGCCGAGATACGTGTTCATCGTGCGCTCGCCGTCCGGCGTCACGAGCACGAAGCACCGGGCGGTGGCCGGCCCCTCGGCGGCGGCCGGGACGGCGAAGTCGACGCCGGTCGCCTTGAGGTCGTGGCTGAACAGGCCGCCGAGCTCGTCGTTCCGGACCTTGCCGACGAAGCCGGTCTTGGCCCCGAGGAGCGCCGCGCCGACCGCGGTGTTGGCGCCCGAGCCGCCCGACACGATCGTCGCCGGTCCCATCGCCTGGAACAGCGCCTCGGCCCGCGGCTCGTCGATGAGCTGCATCGCGCCCTTGGTGACGCCCTGCGCCGACAGGAAGGCGTCGTCCGTGCGGGCGATCACGTCGACGATCGCGTTGCCGAGCACGAGGAGATCGAGGGGTGCAGTCATCCGGGCGTCCTGATTCGCGTTCGCGCCGCTGTGGCATCCGCCTCGGATCGGATCAAGCGCCGTCGTCGGCGGGCGCGAGGTCGGCGAACAGCTCGGGCACGGGCAGGCGCAGGCCGGGGGGCGTCAAATCCAGCGTCTCCCGGGTCGCGATGCGGGTCTCGATCAGGCCGCCCTGCGCGCGGCGGTGATGGATGACGAGACGCTTCACCGGATCCACGATCAGATAGTGGATGACGCTCTCCAGACCGAAGTAGCGGGTCAATTTCAGGCCCGAGTCCACCGCGCGTGTGCCCGGCGACTGAACCTCGACGACGATGACGGGATCCGGCACTTCGATGGCATCGAGATCCATCCGGGGCCCACAATAGACCAATGCATCCGGTTCGAATGTCGTCGTGCTGTCGATGCGGACCGTCATGCCGTCGGGCATCATGTGGCAGACGACACCGGAGGCTCTGATCGCGCGATTCAGGGCTGTCTGTGCTGCGAACTTGACCAACGCATGTCCGGCCCGCTCCGGTGACATCGCGAACACCTCGCCATCGACCAGCTCGAATCGCCCCGGCTGCCCCTCGGCCCAGGCGAGAAACTCGTCGACCGTCATCCGGGATCTCGGCTGAGCGACCATGCCCGAGGTTAGCACGGATTCGGCTTGCCGGGAGCTGTGCTCCTCACGGGCCTCACCCCGCGATCTTCTCCAGCGCGACGTCCCGCGTCCGGGGACCCAGCAGCCCGACGAGCAGGCCCGCGGCCAGCATCGCCGCCGAGATGAACAGGAACACGCCCGGCGTCCCGGCCTCCCGCAGCACGAACGCGATGACGAAGCCGGTGAAGATCGCCGAGAAGCGGCTCCAGGAATAGACGAAGCCGACCGCCCGGGCCCGGATGCCCGTGGGGAACAGCTCGGCCTGATAGGCGTGGAAGCTGTACGACATCACGTTCGAGGCCAGCGTCAGGCCGATGCCGAGCGCCACGATGACGGTGACGTCCCGCGTCTGCGCGAAGGCCAGGCCGCAAGCGATGTAGAGGAGGGCGGCGGCCACGATGACGTGCTTGCGCTCGAACCGGTCGGCGATGGCGAGGCCGATCAGGGGCCCGACCGGGGCGGCCAGCGCGATCAGCGCCGTGTAGGCGAGGCTCGACGTCACCGTGATGCCCTGGGCCACCAGGAGGGTCGGCACCCAGTTGGCGAAGCCGTAGAAGCCGACCGTCTGGAAGACGTTGAACCCCGCCATCATCAGGGCGCGGCGCCGGTAGGGCTGGACCCACATGTCGCGGAACGCGCCGCGCGGCTGCACCGGCTCCGGCGCGGCCGGTGCGGGAAGCGCGCCGCCGTGCTCGGCCGCGATCCGCGCCTCCAGCCGCCGCAGGACCGCCTCGGCCTCCGCCAGACGGCCGTGCTCGACGAGCCAGCGCGGGCTCTCCGGCAGGCCCGCTCGCATCCACCAGACCACGATCGCCGCCGAGGCGCCGATCAGCACCACCCAGCGCCACCCGTCGATGCCGAGGGGCGCCGCCGGGATCAGCAGGTAGGACAGGAACGCCACGACCGGCACGGCGGTGAAGCCGATGCCCTGGCACAGGGCGAAGGCCCGGCCCCGGATCGCCTTCGGCACCAGCTCGGACAGGTAGCTGCCGATCGTCACCATCTCCAGGCCGAGGCCGATCCCGGCGATCAGGCGCCAGAGATTGAGGCCGAAGGCGTCGCTCTGGCAGGCCATCACCACGTTGGCGGCGGTGTAGGACAGCAGCGACCACGTGAAGATCGCCCGCCGGCCGAACCGGTCGGCGAGCCAGCCGCAGGCGATGGTGCCGATGAACAGGCCGGTGAAGAGGGCCGCGACGAAGCTCGCGACACCGCTGGCACCGAACAGGCCCGGAGTCGTCGGCGTCAGGATCCCGGCCTTGACGAGGCCCGGCGCGACGTAGCCGGTGAACAGCAGGTCGTAGAGTTCGAAGAAGAAGCCGAGCCCGAGCAGCATCACGAGGCGCCAGACCGTCGGCGTCGCCGGGAGCCGGTCGAGACGGGCCAGGATGGCGCCGGGATCGAGACCCTCATCGGAAGCCTGGACTGCCGTACGCGTCGCCATGCAGGTGAGCCTCGTCTCGGCGCCGCGGCGCCCCGCCGGCGCAGTGCCGCGGAAGCGTGCAGCGCGCAAGGGGGCGCGACGCGGGCCGCGCGGCGGAGCCGTCAGGCGCCGAAGACGGACCAGCCCATGCGCTGCGTCAGCCGCTCCAGGGCGATGCGGCCGAGATGGGAATTGCCCGCCGCGTCGAGGCCGGGCGACCAGACGGCGATGGACGCCTTGCCGGGCGCGATCGCCAGGATGCTGCCGCCGACCCCGCTCTTGCCCGGCAGGCCCACGCGATAGGCGAACTCGCCCGACCCGTCGTAGTGGCCGCAGGTCAGCATGATCGCGTTGATGCGGCGCGCGCGCTCGGCCGAGACCACCGAGTGGCCGGTCGACGGGTTGACGCCGTTATGCGCTAGGAACCGTCCGGCCCGCGCGAGCTGGCGGCAGTTCATCGCGATGGCGCAGTGGTGGAAGTAGACGCCGAGCGTGTAGTCGACCGGATTGTCGAGGACGCCGAACGACTTCATGTAGTTGGCCAGCGCGGTGTTGCGGAAGCCCGTGCGCTTCTCCGAGGCCGCCACCGTCTCGTCGATGGTGATGCTGGAATCCTGGGCCAGGAACTGCATGAAGCGCAGGATCTCGCCCAGCGCCTCGCGGGGCTCGTGGCCCGAGAGGATCACGTCGGTGACCGCGATCGCGCCCGCGTTGATGAAGGGATTGCGCGGCACGCCGCGCTCCCGCTCCAGCTGCACGATGGAATTGAACGGGTTGCCCGAGGGCTCGCGGCCGACGCGCTTCCAGAGGCGGTCGCCGACCATGCCGAGGGCGAGGGTGAGCGTGAACACCTTCGACACGCTCTGGATCGAGAACGGCGTCTCGCTGTCGCCGCCGGTGAAGACCTGCCCCTCGGCGTCGATCACCGCCAGGCCGAACTGGCCGGGATCGACCCGGGCCAGCTCCGGGATGTAGTCCGCGACCGCGCCCCGGTCGGGGCGCTGGGCCATCTCCTCGGAGATCTCCCGGATGACGTGGGCAAGGTCGGGCACGGTCGGGCTCGGGCGTCGCGTTGCGTCGGAACCGGGCCGGTTCGCGACGTCTCAGGCGATGCAAGGTCCGGTCCGGCCGCGGGGTGATCTAGCAGTGCCGGGCGGGCGTGGGAACCGGAGCGGCCGTGCCCGCGCGATGATCAGCCGGCGAGCGCCGGCCGCCGGGCCGTCACTCGATCCGCACCGTCATCGCGAGCGCAGCGAAGCGACCCAGGGATGCGCCACGCTCGGGCATCGCGTGCCTCACTGGATTGCTTCGCTGCACTCGCAAAGACGGCTGCGGTGCGTCCGCTCGGCGAGAAGGATCATCACGCGGCGGCGAGCGCCATCGCCATCGATTCCTTCTTCATCAGCTCCCGGAAGAAGCCGTCGAGATGGGTCAGCTTGTCGGGCGAGCCGTCCTGCGCGATGCGGCCGCCGTCGAGCACGACAATCCGGTCGAAATCCTGCAGCGTCGAGAGACGGTGCGCGATCGCGATGACGGTCCGGCCCTTCATCAGGTTGGCGAGGGCGTGACGGATCGCCTGCTCGGATTCGGCGTCGAGCGCCGAGGTCGCCTCGTCGAGCAGCAGGATCGGCGAGTTCTTCAGGATCGCCCGGGCGATGGCGATGCGCTGGCGCTGGCCGCCCGAGAGCTTCACGCCGCGATCGCCCACGATCGTGTCGAAGCCTTCCGGCAGGGCCTTGATGAAGTCGGTGCAGTGCGCCGCCTCGGCCGCCTGCCAGACCTCCTCGTCGGTCGCCTCGGGCCGGCCGTAGCGGATGTTCTCACGCAGGGAGCGGTGGAACATCGAGACGTCCTGCGGCACGACCGTGATGGCCTCGCGCAGGGATTCCTGCGTGACGCGCTCGATGTTCTGCCCGTTGATGCGGATCGCGCCGCTCTGCACGTCGTAGAAGCGCTGGATCAGCGAGAACAGGGTCGACTTGCCGCCGCCCGACCTGCCCACGAGGCCGACGCGCTGGCCGGGCTCGATGACGAGGTCGAAGTCGGTGAAGACGGGGCGCCCGTCCGGATAGCTGAACGCGACGTGCTCGAACTCGATCTTGGCGCCCTGGCCGCTGAGCGGCTGCGCCTCCGGATGGTCCACGAGGTCGTGGGGCTGGAGCAGGGTGTGCAGCGCCTCGGAGAGGCGGGCGGTGTGCTGGGTCGCGTCGACCAGCGCCACCGCGAGGTCGCGAGTCGCGGCGAGGATGCGGATGCCGAGCGTGCAGACGAGGACCACCTGACCGTTCGTCGCCTGGCCGGCCTCCCACATCTGGATCGCCCAGTAGAGCAGGCCGAACACGGCGAGCACGGTGAGCACCGCGTGCACGATGCGCAGCTTCTCGAGGTAGAGCAGCGAGGAGCGGCGGGCGCGCATCTCGGTGGCGACGGTGCCCTCGAAGCGCTGGCCCTCGCGCTTGAACGCCGAGAAGGCGCGCACGAGCGACATGTTGCCGACGAGGTCGACCATCTCGCCGTCGACGGAGGCGGCCTTGGCGGCGAAGTCGTGGTGCAGCGGCTTGCCGGCCGCGGCCATCTTGAACATCAGCACGACGACGGCGGCGAACACGCCCGCCAGGATGCCCGCCATGGTGAGGTTGACGGTGGCGATGTAGGCGATCGACCCGAAGGCCGCGACCGTCGGCGGCATCACGTTGAACACGAACATGTTCTCGACCGTGAAGATCGCGTTCGAGGTCGCCGTGATCCGCGACGCCAGGGTGCCCGGCTGGCGGTCGGAGAAGAAGGTCGGGGAGTGGCCGGTCAGGTGCCGGAACAGGTCGCGCCGGATGTCGCCCGTGATGCCCACGAAGGTGAAGGCGCCGGTCAGCGCGGCCACGCGCCAGAGCATGTTGTCGGCGGCGATGAAGGCGATCAGGACCGCCAGGGCGCCCCAGATCACGGTGTTGTCGGGGCCGGGACCCTTCGTCAGCGCGTCGACCACGCCCTTCAGGGCGTAGTCGGTGGAGACCGAGAAGCCGACGGCGCCGAGCACCGAGATCAGGATGACCAGGTGCGGCAGCCAGCGGCGCCGGAGATACCGTCCGACGAAGGCGAAGGGCCTGTCGGCGTATCGGTGCAGCTCTTCCATCGCGGTGACCATTCCGTATTCGCGCGGCTTTGGCTTACGGGCTGAGGCGGAGTGCAGCGCGGGCGCAGTCTGACCCGCAGCGGCAACGCGAGAGCGTTGCCATATGTTTCACCGGCTCGCACCTTCGCCGCGCTTTTATCCGCAGAACCTGAACGCCGCTTGAGCGGCTTGGAAACACCCAAGCGAATCCGATGCCGCGCCGGGTCAGGCCGCGCGCTCCGGCTGGCGCGTCTCCGGCATGATCAGCGCCACCAGCATGAAGGCCGCGAAGCCGACGACCGCGAGCCCCAGGAAGGCGCTGTGGCTGCCGAGATGGTCGGCCATGATGCCGGCGAGCGAGGTCGAGAGGGCCGCGCCGATGCCCATGGCGGTCCCGACCGCACCGAGGGCGAGGTTGAAGCGGCCGGTGCCGCGGGTGAGGTCCGACACGATCAGCGGCACCATCACGCCCAGCACCGAGGCCGAGATCCCGTCGAGCACCTGGATGGCGACGAGGCCGTAGGGGTTGGTCGTGTAGGCGAGCAGCAGGCCGCGGACCGGGAGGGCGCCGAAGCCGAACAGCAGCACCGGGTAGCGGCCGAAACGCTCGGCGGCCCGGCCGACCGCCGGGGCGCTGACCGCGAGGACGGCCTGCGGGACCATGATGCAGGCCGCCACCAGCGCGGTCGCGGTCTCGCTCGCCCGCAGGGTCAGGACGCTGCCGACGAGGGGCAGCATCGCGGCGTTGGCGAGGAAGAACAGCACCATGCAGGCCGCGAAGCACAGGAGGCCGCGGTTGGTCAGGAGCGCGCGGATTCCGTCCTGGCCGGACGCGGGCGCCGTCGAGGCCGGCGCCGCCTGGGCCGGGGCCGGCTCCTTGAACACGCCCGGATCGATGTCCTGGGCGCGGATGCGCGCCAGCGCGATCACCGTCGGGATCCCGAGGGCGGCGGTGAGGTAGAAGACGGCGCCGTTCGACAGGTAGTAGCCGATGGCGCCCATGCCGGCCGCGCCGAGGGCGTTGCCGAGGGCGGCGAAGCTCGCGTTCCGGCCGAGGCGCTCGCCGGCCCGGGCGCGCCCGACCAGGCCGATGCTGATCGCCGCGATGGCCGGCGTCAGCACGCAGCTCGCGGCCGAGTGGAGCGCCATCGCCAGGAGCACGATCAGGAAGCTCGGCCAGACCGCCAGCGCGAAGGCGCTGCCGGCGATCCCGATGACCGCCACGGCGGCGGCGAAGCGCTTCGAGCGCACGACGTCGACGAAGGCGCCCCCCGGCACCTGGCCGAGGAGCGCCACGAGGCTGCCCACCGTCAGGGCGAAGCCGATGTCGGACTGGGTCCACTTGGCCTGCGAGAAGTAGACCGCCAGGAACGGGCCGAACCCGGTCTGCAGGTTCGCGACGAAGAACGCGAAGGCGTCGAGGCCGTAGCGGCTCGCCGACGAGATCGCGCGTTCGCCGTGGACCGCCGAGCCTGCCGGTGCGCGCGCGGCCTCGGCCGCCTGATCCTTCAGGCGGGTCGGACGGGAGCGGATGTCCTGCCGGGGCACGTCGCGCTCGCGGGGGGCGGCGGCGGTTCTGACCTTCAACCGGGCCACCGTCACTTATCCGGTGCCTTCTCCGGGGGCGGGGCGGGCGCGGGCGCGGGCACAGGCGCGGCGGGGGTCGGCGGGGTCGCGGCGGCCGGCGCCGCGGCGCCCGAGGCCGCGTTGCCGGGCGCCGGCGCGGCTGGGGCCGACTGCGGCGGCGTCGCGGAGCCCGCCGTCGGCGCGGCAGCCTGCTCGCCCTCGGCCGCGGGCGCGGCCGGGCTGGCGGGGCCCAGGACCACGATCGGCTCGCCGGCCTTGTATTCCGGGGAGACGCGGACCTGATTGCGGGTCAGCGCGACCGACAGCTTGCGCTCCTTCCCGCCGTCCGGCGTGAAGCGCAGGGCGCGCCAGTCCACGGCGATCTTGCGGGTTCCCACACCGAGGAAGCCGCCGAAATCGATGATGGCGGCGCGGGGATGACCCTCCTTGTCGATGATGATGTCGATGACGCGCCCGAGCTCGTCGCCGCCGGCGCTGCGCACGCTGCGGCCGAGCAGGCTCTCGTAATCCTGCGTGTCGAGGACGGTGGCGGGTGTCCCCTGCTGCTGGGCCTGGGCCGCGGAGGGCGGCGCGCCCGCGGCAGCCGGCGGGCTGGCGGGCGGGGCGGCCGGGGTCGCCGCGGGCGGTGGCGTCGGGGCCGGTACCGGGGCCGGGGTCTGGGCCGGCGTCTGGGCCGGCGGTGCGGATGGCGGCGCGGCCGGACTCTGCGGCGCGGCCTGACCGGCAGGACCCTCGCTGCCGCTCACCTGGGCCTGCGCCGCGGCCCCCGACGCCCAGAGGGCGAGCGTCACGGCCGCGATCATCCGGTTGGTTCTGAACACGCTTCGTCCTCTGAGGAAAGGCCGGGCCGCGCCGGCGTGCCGGCGCGTCCACGACCGCATTCGGCCGGTTCCGGGTCCGCCGCCGGCAGGATCCCGCCCGCGGATGGCGTCGTGCCGCAGGACCTGGGCGAAGTTATGGACCGCGGCGGCCTCGCAGCAAGGCTCGGGCCGCGCGGGGCGCTCGCACGGCCCGAGGGGGCGGCGTCATCCCCCGGCGTCCCGCGGCGCTGTCTGGTTTTCGCCGCATCCCCAGCGTAGACAGCCGCGCATAAACCCACGCGAGCCGCGGATGGCACCGTGGCCACTGTCGAGGACTACACGATGTCGACCCTCACCACGTCGCGATGCGCGGCAGCGCGCGGCCTCGCGCTCGGTGCTGCCCTGTCCGGTCTCGTGGCCGGCTGTCAGGCGCTCGGCGGAGGCGGAGGCGTGATGCCGGCGACGGAGGTCGGGCTGCCGCCGTCGCTGCGCGGTTCGCTGCCGAACCGCGAGCCGCGCAACGCCGCGGTCGATGCCGACGGTCAGCCTCTCCAGACGGCGCCGACGAGGCAGCTCGCGATTCCCAAGACCGCCGGCGGCGCCACGCGGACGGCCGACAGCGGCGAGCGCCGCATCCGGCGCGAGGATCTCGACGGCGGCAACGCGGCCGTCGGCGGCAGCGGCGGCAGCGGCTCGATGGGCCCGATGCTGTCGCCGGGTGGCAGCGTCGGCCTCGGCGGGAAGTTCTGAGCCGGCACGTCCCGGGGCCCGCTCCGCAGCGAAGCGTCCGCGCGCCGCGACGCGGGATGATCCGAGCCCGACAGCCCGGGTCGACGAGCCAGGCCTAACCGGCCGCCTGGCTCGGCGCCTCCGCGAGCACGCCGGGCTCGAGATCGACCACGTAGCCGCCGAGTTCAGTGCTGTAGCTCAGCGCCTTCCAGGGCAGCGGGTGGTGGGTCTCGCCGAGCCCGAGGAAGCCTCCGAAGGCCAGAACCGCGTAGGCGACCTGTCCGGAGATCTTGTCCACCATGAAATTGTGGATAGCGCCGAGGTGGCGGCCGCTGCGGTCGTAGACGGCGGTGCCCTCGACCCTGTTGGACGCGATCAGACGCGGCGTCTCGTCGATGGCGACGCCTTCGCCGGCGGCGGGGTCGAGCTCCAGCGTGCCGGGCTTTCTCAGGGTGCGCTCGTTGGGCAGGTCCGTCGGCATGATCTCTCCCGGTTCGCGCGCGGGGTCGTGCCCGCGCGGCGGTCCCTCGGCTCACTAAGCGCGCCGGTCGGGACCGGTTCCGCCGGCGGGGCGCGGGGTCCGGACCCGCACCGAGCGCTCAACGGTCGGGCGGCATGCCGGCGCTCGCCCGCCGCTGGTTGATCCGGTCGCGGACCGAGCGGTTCGCCAGCAGCATCTCGAAGCCGAAGGCCACGAGGGCGCACAGCGTGCACAGGATCGCCGCGCCGAACAGGCCGAACAGCAGGGTCGCGACCGTGCTGTCGCGCAGCGCGCCCACGAACAGCGTCAGCACCGAGCCGCAGGTCGCCACGCCGCCGAGCGCGGCCAGGAACACTGCGGCGTCGAGCGCGAGGGAGCGCCGGTGAAGGCGGTCCAGGCGCTGACCGAGGCGGACGCGCTCGGCGTCGCCGGCCCCCGCCAGCAATCCGGAGACGTGGTCGGCCTGGTCCGCCACGCGCGCGAGGCGGGCCCCGAAGACGTTGAGGAGCGTCGCGATGCCCGACAGCAGGAAGACGGGGCTGAGCGCCACCTGGACGACGTGGGCAGTCCCTTCCAGGCTCGCGAGGGTGATCGGGTCGGTCATGCGGTCGGGCTGATGCACCCGGCGGACCCGCGCGGCAATCCCGGGTCGCTCAGATCAGTCCGCGCCCCGGCGCGGTGCCGGAGGCCGTCGTCTCCGCGCGGATCACCAACCCGAGACCGGTGACCAGTCCGGTGGCGAGCAGGAGCGCGAGCGTGAGGGCCGGGGCGAACATGTCTGTACTTCGCGCGCAGGATTGTTAAGAGCAGGTTTCGCGCCCGGCATCGGACCGAATAATCTTCACCACGGCGTCGATCGGGCGATCCCACAGGGGATTCTCGTGCGTGCCTTGTGGATGAGGGGGCTGCAAAGGCAATTTCCCCTTGGAACGGCGGCGGCACCGCTTAGTTGCTGCTATGCTGGCTCGGCCGTGGGGCGATCATGCCCCGGCCTGCGGCCCGAGAACCGGAGGAAGTTTATGGCCACAAAGACCGAGAAGGCTGCGCCGAAGGCGGCCAAGACCACCAAGACTGCGGAGAAGGCCGCCCCGGCGAAGGCTGCTAAGCCGGCTGCCGCCAAGTCGGCCGGCACCAAGCCCAACGCTCTGCAGCAGCCGCTGAAGCCGTCGGCCGAGCTCGGCGCCATCGTCGGCACCAGCCCGCTGCCCCGCGGCGAGGTGGTCAGCAAGGTTTGGGACTACATCAAGAAGAACAATCTTCAGAACCCGCAGAACAAGCGCGAGATCGTTGCCGACGACAAGCTCAAGAAGGTCTTCGGCAAGGACAAGTGCTCCATGTTCGAGATGAACAAGCATCTCGCCGCCCACCTGAAGGCCTGATCACGACCTAGAGCCAAGTCCGGCGTCTCGTCTGGGCCGACGGCTCTAGGTGCCTCCGCGACGCTCCAGTCGGGCCGGCCGACCGGCCGACATGGCGCGGCGCGCCGCGGGCGAAAGCCCGGTATCCAGAGCCGCCGGTCGCTCCGGCGGGCTCGGGCGATCCGCGGAGCGGGGCGCGTCCACAGGTGCGGATCCACGGGTCTGGATCGCGGGCTTCCTCGCGCGCTCTCGCCGGGCATCGCGGTCCCGCGCCCGCGGGTTGGTCGACCGGGCCACCGCTTCCGAGACCGGCGGGTGATGCCCGGACCGGTCCTGATCTCGGGGGCGGGCCCTGCCTGATCCTAGGCGAGGCCCTGCAGGACACCGCCGTCGACCCGCAGAGCTGCGCCGGTGGTGGCGCTCGCGGCCGGGCTGCAGAGATAGGCGACGAGGTTCGCCACCTCCTCCACCCGCGCGAGGCGCCGGATCAGCGAGGAAGGCCGGTGCTCCGCGACGAACTGGCGGCCCATGGCCTCGAGGTCGGCGTCGGCCGCGCCGCCGGCCATCTGCGTCATGAACTCCGCGACGCCCTCCGACAGGGTTGGGCCGGGCAGGACGCTGTTGACCGTCACGCCGCTGCCGGCCACCGTCTGGGCGAGCCCGCGGGAAATCGCGAGCTGCGCGGTCTTGGTCATCCCGTAATGGACCATCTCGGTCGGCGTGTTGATCCCGGACTCGCTGGAGATGAAGATCACCCGGCCCCAGCCGCGCTCCGCCATGCCGGGCGTGTAGGCCCGGGACAGGCGCACGCCGCTCATCACGTTGACGTCGAAGAAGCGCTGCCAGTCGGCATCCGGGATCTCGAAGAACGGCTTCGGCTCGAAGATCCCGGTGTTGTTGACCAGGATATCCACGACCGGCAGCCCCTGGACGAGCGCGGACACGCCGTCCGCGGTCGCGACATCCCCCGGTGCCGCGAAGGCGCGGCCGGCTTGCGCTTCGCCCCGCAGCTTCGCCAGCGCGGTCTCGACGCGCTCGGGCGTGCGGCCGTTGATGCCGACCTCGGCGCCGAGATCGAGGAGTTCCTTGGCGATGGCGTAGCCGATGCCGCCGGTCGAGCCGGTGACCAGGGCCTTCCGGCCGGAGAGATCGAGATCCATGGGACGCTCCTGCACGTGACTCGTCGCGTCAACGCGGTCCCGCGCCCGCGGTGGCATACGGGGTCGGTCTAGCCGCTCCGACTCCGCCGCAGGACGCTGGCGCAGCCGCCGATCACCGAGAGCGCCACCGCGCAGGAGAGCGAGATGGTGACGGCCCGCTCGGCCCCGAGCCCGTGCGTCAGGCCGAAGATCACCGCCACCAGGGCCGCGCCGAGCGACTGCCCGGTGAGCCGCGCCGTCGACTGCATCCCGCTCGCCCCGCCGGCCCGCTCGCGCGGCGCCGAGGTGACGATGACCTTGTTGTTGGGCGACTGGAACAGGCCGAAGCCGAGGCCGCACAGGGTGAGCCTCCAGACGATGTCGAGGGTGGCGGGGGCCTCGGGCAGGAGCGTCACGCTGACGAGCCCGGCGGCCATCATGGCCAGCCCGACGCCGCCGAGGATGCCGGGCGGGTAGCGGTCCGCGAGGCGGCCGGAGATCGGCGCCATCGCGGCGACCGCGATCGGCCAGGGGGTGAGCAGGAAGCCGGTCTGGGTGCTGGAAAGGTGGAGCACGTCCTGGAAGTAGAAGGGCAGCGCCACGTAGGAGACCATCTGGGCGCAGAACGAGGCGACGGACGTCGCCATCGACAGGGCGAAGGCGGGGATCCGCAGCAGGTCGACCGGCAGGAGCGGGGCGGGCAGCCGGATCTGGCGCCGCACGAACACCGCGCCGATGACCAGGGCGGCGGCGAGCTCGACGATCGCGACGCTGCGCGCCTCCGGATCGCCGAGACCGTCGATCCCGATGATCAGCAGGCCGAAGGTCAGCGCGTTGAGCACCGCGCTCGCGAGGTCGAAGGGGCGGCCGCTCGCCGGTGTGACCGGCAGGGTCCGGGACGCCACCGCCAGGGCCAGCAGGCCCACGGGGATGTTCACGAGGAACAGCCAGGGCCAGGTCGCCACCGACAGGATCGCCGCCGCCACGGTCGGGCCGGCGGCCGAGGCCACCGCCACCACCAGCGCGACGTTGGCGACCCCCTGGCCGATCATCCGGTGCGGGTAGATGAAGCGCACGAAGCCGATATTCACGCTCATGATCGCCGCGCCACCGAGGCCCTGGACGATGCGCGCCGCGATCAGCATCGGCAGGTTCGGCGCGACCGCGCAGGCGAGCGACGCGGCGACGAACAGCGCGAGCCCCGGCAGGTAGACTTTCCGGAAGCCGAAGATGTCGCCGAGGGCCGCGAACGGCAGGAGGCTCGCCGTGACGGCGACCTGGTAGGCGTTGACCACGAAGATCGCGTCGGCCGGCCGGACCGCGAGGTCCTTGGCCATGACGGGCAGCGCCACGTTGACGATGGCCCCGTCGAGGACCGCCATGGTCATGGCGAGCCCGATCGCCGCCATGGCGAGGACGCGCTCGCGCGGCGGCAGGCCGTCCTGGACGGGCCCCTGCGCGGTGCCCTGAGGATGACCCGGCGGGCTGCCTGTCGGACCGTGCGGGACCTGCGCCATGGGTGCGCGCTCCTGCGGCGTCCCGGCGGGTCCGTGACGTCGATGGCGGGGGGACATCCGGGCACGGGACGCGCCGCGGATGCTGCTCCCTGTCGCGCAGGCGGGGAGGCCCGTCGAGGGGGGCCGTGTGTCCTATGTCACGGCGCGGACGGCTCTGTTCGCCGCGGACGCCCGCGGCTCTGACAGGGCGCGAGCCGGCGCGTCGCGGCGCCCGATCGGGTTCAGGCCAGCATGTAGGTGAGCAGGGAGCGGAGCTGGGCCGGCTTGATCGGCTTGTGCACGAGCTCCGCGCCGGCGGCGGTGACGCGCTCCTCGACCGCGCCGGTATGGTCGGCGGTGGTGACGATGACCGGAAGCGGGTCGGTCCGCAGCGCCCGGAGATAGGCGGCCACGTCGAGGCCGCAGGCGCCGTCGTCGAGATGGTAGTCGAGCACCAGGATGTCCGGCGCCCCGGCGCCCGCCGCGACGGCGGCCTTCACCCCCGCGAGGTCGCGGAAGGTCGAGACCCTTGCATCCCAGTTCTGGAGCAGGCGCGCGAGGGCGTCGGCCGTGGAGGCGTCGTTCTCCACGACGAGGACGTGGGCTCCCGAGAGCCGGGTCGCCACCGGGGCGGGCGGCGCCGCGGCGGCCGGGACCGCGCTCAGGGGCAGCGTCAGCGACACCCGGGTGCCGTGGCCGACCCGGGAGCGCAGCCGCAGGGGATGATCGAGGGCGAGGGCCATGCGGCGGACAATCGACAGGCCGAGGCCGAGGCCCGGCTCCTCGCCGCTGCTCGGCCGGTCGCCGCCCCGGAAGAACTCGTCGAAGACGAGCTCGCATTCCTCGGCGGCGATGCCGCAGCCCGTGTCGGTCACTTCGATCCGGACGCCGCCGGACCGGCGCCGGGCCGCCAGGACGATCCCGCCGGTGCGGGTGTAGCGGACGGCGTTGGAGACGAGGTTCTGGAGGATCCGCTGCAGGAGCACCACGTCGCTGGTGATGGTCAGGTCCGGGCAGTGCACCGACAGGCGCAGGCCCTTGCGCTGCGCGAAGGGTTCGAAGCTCTCCGCGATCCCCGCCAGCAGGTCGGGCAGGAAGACGGGCTGGACCTGCGGCCGGACAATCCCGGCATCGAGCTTCGAGATGTCGAGCAGCGTCTTGATCAGGTCCTCGATGGTCTGCAGGCCCCGCTCCACCTGTCCGGCGATGGTGCGCGCCTCCGGCGGCACGTCGAGGTCGGCGAGCGCCGAGATCGAGAGGCGGGCGGCGTTGACCGGCTGCAGCAGGTCGTGGCTCGCCGCCGCCAGGAACCGCGTCTTCGAGCGGTTGGCGGTCTCGGCCTCCTCCTTGGCCGCGGCCAGCGCCTCGTTGGAGCGCTCCAGCCGGTGCATCAGCCCGGTCAGCTCCTCGGTGCGGGTGCGGACCCGGCCCTCGAGCATGATCGCCGTCTGGAACAGCGAGTAGGCGCTGCCCCGCTGGTCCATGGAGCGCTCCACATGGGACATCAGCGCGGCGTTGATCCGCTCGAGCTTCTCGATCCGCCGGTGCAGGGACGCGTCGGTCTCGAGGCCGTTCGGGTGCAGGGTCACGACGCGGCCGGGGCGGGGGCCGCGGCCGGCGCGCCCGCGGCGAGGGTCTTGCCGATGGCGATGCCCGTGAAGGTCTGGTTCAGGTGCATCGCCCGGTACTGCTCGCCGAAGGTCTCGAAGCCGACGACGTTGTAGCGGCGGTAGAGGTCGGCGATCCCGTGGCGGACCTGCCGGCTCTCGGCGTCGAGGCGGCGGAGCACGCACTCGAAGCCGATGATGAGGTCGACGCCGCCGAGCACGGCGTCGAGGCGCGCCAGCTCCGCCCGGGTCGAGGCGACGATGTCGCGCGGCTCGGCGAGGGTCAGCACCACGCCCTCATCCACCGCGCAGAAGAAGCTGAGCGAGCCGTCCTCGTTCATCCGCCGGATCGAGCGGCAGAAATACTCGCCGCCGACCTTCACGGCGAGCGGGTAGGCGGCGAAGCTCATCGGCGACAGGCCCTCGGGGTCGAGGCCGATCGCCATCGCGTATTCCCGGGCCGCCGGCTCGGCGTTGAGCTCGTGCACGGTGCGGCGCTCGCCGTCCGAGGCGGTGACCACGAACTTGGTCCGCGTCGGCTCGAAATTGTCGCTCTTGAAGATCTCCACCGAGAAGTCGGTCTCGACGAGCACCAGGACCGCCGCCTTGCGGTGGATCTTCCCGCCGTGGAGCATGACGGCGTCCCGGAAGCGCAGGTCGTCGCCGGCCGAGCCGCCGACGATCGGGATGCCGTCGAGCGCCCAGGCGATCGCCGAGACCACGGTCTCCTCGGCGTTGGCGAGCCCGTCGATCAGCGACAGGGCGAAGCGGTGGCCCGTGCCGGCCGCGTCGACATCGCGGCACCGGTCCAGCGGGTCCAGGGTCCGGCGCAGCGCCCGGACCGCCGAGGCGGTCCGCTCCACGTCGAGGTGGTCGATGGCGTCGAGGACGGTCGAGACGATCCGGAACCGCTCGGCCGGGAACGCGATGACGACGAGCCCGCGGTCGAGGCCGCCGGCCGGGGCGATGCCGCCCGACATCGAGCAGCCGGCCACCGGCACGCCGGGGAACCGGGTCTCCAGGGCACGGGCCAGGATCTCGGCATCGTAATCGGCGGAGAAGAACGCGACGACCTGCGACAGGGCGGTGTCACCGACCGCGAGCGCCACCTCCGCGGCCGCGTCGGCGGCCCCGGCCGCGTCCGTCCAGGCCGTCCAGATGCCGCACAGATGGCGGCGCACTCCCGATCCTTGAGCCACGTTCCACCCCCTGCGACCCCCTCGGCAGGCTTGGCGCCCGCTCTTCAGCGTCTTGGGCGGAGTATGTCGTGCGCAATCGAGCGGTGCAACGGGGCGTGTCGACCCGGTCCGGTTCGCGCGGGAAGCCGGACCGGGAGGGCTCACTTCATGCAGGCATCCTCGGCCTTCTCGAAGGCCGCGGGCTTGGGTTCGTGCTCGGACGGCCGGTTGCGGCCGAGCGCCCCGTCGGAGCGGGCGCGGAGATAGGTGTAAATGTCCGGCAGGTAGCAGGTGACGTTCTTGTTCTCGCCGAAGGCGGGCATCACCAACTCCTGCGAGGCGTTCACGTCCCTCTTGCCGCCCACGACGATGCCGGCGAACTGCGCGTAGTCCATGCCCTTGAGGGCGTCGACCAGCGACGGCGCGTAGGTCGATCCCAGCCCGTCGGGGCCGTGGCAGGCCATGCAGTTCGCGCTGTATCGGACGTAGCCGGACATGGTGTACCAGTCGACCATCTTGCCGCCGTCCGTGACGTGGTAGGTCGGGTTACCGTTCTTGTCGGTGTACTGACCGTCCTGGACCTTGGCCGGCTGCGTCGGCCCCTCGCTCTTCAGGTCGGTCGCGGGCGGGGCGGTGGTCGGAGCCGCGGCGGAGGCCGGCAGCATCCCCAGGGTTCCCGCTGCGAGCCCGGCCAGGACGAGGCCGGCCACTCTGTCTGCAACGCAACGCATACGTCTTCCTCCTGCCGCCCACAGGCTTCTTCTTGGTGGCGCGGTGCCGGGATAACGGCGGATCTCGTCGGAGAACACCTTGAGGCGCCTTCACGTTTTCGCGCACGGCCGGTGAGCGTCACGATGACCGGCCGAGAGTGCGCTTATCCGCGTTGCGCACAGCATTAACCTTTTGTTAATCGGCGGATTGCCGCCGGCCCGCCGGCGTGAGAGCTTTCGTTAACGAGAGCTTAACGGTTGGGTCCCGGCGATGCGGTTCGCGGTTTCCATGATGCAGGGCCTGGTCAAGGGACCCGCCTCGCGTCGGCTCTCCCGGAGCCGCCGGGCGGCCCTGGCTGTCCTCGCCGTCGCGGGGCTCGCCGCCCCGGCCCAGGCGCAGACGCTGGCGAGCCTGCCCACCGAGGCCGGCGCCCGGGTGCAGGGCGATGCCAAGCCGATCGCGGCGTGGGTGACGTTCTGCCAGACCTACGCGGCGGAGTGCGCGCTGGACCGGGGCGAGCCGGCCCGGATCAGCCTGACGCCGGCGACCTGGGCGACGATCGTGTCGGTGAACCGGCGGGTCAACAAGGCGATCGAGCCGATGACCGACCAGGACCACCTGCACGTGGCCGACCGCTGGGACCTGGCCGAGGACGGCATCGGCGACTGCGAGGACTTCCAGCTGCTCAAGCGCCACATGCTGGCCGAGGCCGGCCTGCCGCGGCGGGCGATGCGCATGACCGTGGTGATCGACGAGAAGGGCGAGGGCCACGCCGTGCTGACCCTGATCACCGACCGGGGCGACCTGGTGCTCGACAACAAGACCAGCGCGATCCTGCCTTGGCACAAGACCGGCTACGTGTTCATCAAGCGCGAGAGCCAGGACGCCGTCGCCTGGGTCTCCCTCGGCGGCGTCACCTCCCCGGTCACCACCGCAAACCGGTGAACAAGCCACGCGGCGAGCAGTGGAACCTCGGCCGCATGCGCCGTTCCTTAACGGATCGCTAACCCTGCGGCGCCACTCTGTCGGGTGACGGAGTGCCTTAACGATGCCGCGAGCCCGCCACGTGACGCCGGTCCCGCTTCTGGCGGTCGTCCTCGTCGCCGCCGCCTGCGGCACCGCCCGGGCCGCGAGCGAGACCGAAGCCCGCCACGCCGCGTGGCGCGACTGCGTCAGCCGCAACTTCCGGATCCAGGCCGCACTGACGGACCGGGATCTCGCCGCCGACGCCGCCTTCCGGGCCTGCCGGACCGCCGAGGACGCCTATCTCGCGACCCTCGCGGCCTCGCCGCTGCTCGACGACGAGGATGTCGGGCGCGCCCGGCCGCTCCTCGCCGGCCGGATGCGCGCTTGGCTGGTCGGCAACCGCGGCTGACGTCGGCGATTCCTGGCAGCGGCCATCGGGAAAGGACGTTTCCGCCAAGCGCGTGAGGTCGGCCAGCAAGGCAGCGTCGCGGGGGCCTGCCGCCTATGCCTTCAGGCGCGCCTTGATTCGCCGGGTCAGCCCGTCGCGGACGTCGCGGTAGGCGTCGAGGCGCTGCTCGCGCGAGGCGTCCTGCAGCAGCGTCGGGTCGGGAGTCGGCCAGTACTCGACATCGGCCGCGAGGGTGTGCGTCAGGTCCAGTGCCCGGTGGTGCGCCTCCGGCGCGAGGGTGATGATCAGGTCGAAGTTCAGGCCCTCCCAGTCCTCCAGCTCCTCCACGGTGCGCGGGCGGTGCCGGCTCGCGTCGATGCCGACCTCGTCGAGGGCGGCGACCATGAACGGGTCGGTGGGCTCGCCGGAGCGCACCCCGGCCGACTGCACGTAGGTGGACTTGCCGAAATAGGCGCGCGCGATCGCTTCCGCCGCCACGGAGCGCACGGCGTTGTAGTTGCACATGAACAGGACGGACTGCACCCGCCGCTTCTTCGGGGGCGCGTGGGGAAAAGGCTCGGGAGGAGGCTCGGGAGCGGGCTCAGCCATCGCCGGTCGGCGCGGAGGGCGCCTAACCCTTCCAGTGCAGCGCGAAGATCAGGGTGAACAGGCGGCGCGCCGTGTCGTGGTCGAGGTCGACCTTCCCCTCGAGCCGCTGCTTGAGCGTCTCGGACGCCTCGTTGTGCAGGCCCCGCCGACCCATGTCGATCGCCTCAATCTGCGACGGTGAGGCGGTGCGGATCGCGTTGTAGTAGCTCTCGCAGATCATCTCGTAGTCGCGGATCACCCGCCGGAACGGCGTGAGCGACAGGAGGTGCGTCATCACCGGCTCACCGTCCACCGTGGTGATGGCGAAGGACAGCTTGTTCTCGACGAGTCCGAGCGTGAGCGCGTAGGGGCCCTCCCGCCCGGGGATAGTGAAGGAATTGTCCTCCAGGATGTCGAACAGGGCGATCGCCCGTTCGTGCTCCTGATCCGGATTGCCGCGGGCGATGGACCCCTCGTCCAGGCTCACCTTCGCGAGGCGGTTCGGCCCGCGCTGCTTCTCCGCCATCCCCAAAACCTCACAGGTTCAACCGGATCGCGACGGAGCGGGCATGCCCCTCCAGGCCCTCGGACCGGCCGAGGTTTATCGCTGCCGGGCCGAGCGCCCGCAAGCTCTCCGGCGTGCAGGCGAGGATCGTCGTCCGCTTCATGAAGTCGAGCACGCCCAGCCCGGACGAGAATCGGGCGGAGCGCGCGGTCGGCAGCACGTGGTTGGGGCCGCCGACATAGTCGCCGATCGCCTCCGGCGTGTGCGAGCCCAGGAAGATCGCGCCGGCATTGCGGACCTTGGCGGCGAGCGCCTCCGCGTCCTGCGTCTCGATCTCCAGGTGTTCGGGGGCGAGGCGGTCGACCAGGGGCACGGCCTCGTCGAAGGTGCGGACCCGGATGACGGCGCCGTAATCGCGCCAGCTCGCCCGGGCGATCTCCTGACGGGGCAGGGTGGTGAGGGCGCGCTCGACCGCCGCCTCGACGGCGCCGGCGAGTTCGGCGCTGTCGGTGATCAGGATCGCCTGGGCGGCCACGTCGTGCTCGGCCTGGGCCAGGAGGTCGGCGGCGATCCAGTCGGGGTTGGCGTGGCCGTCCGCCAGGATCAGCACCTCGGAGGGGCCGGCGATCATGTCGATCCCGACCTGGCCGAAGACCCGGCGCTTGGCCGCCGCCACCCAGGCGTTGCCGGGCCCGACGACCTTGGCCACGGGGGCGATCGTGGCGGTCCCGTAGGCGAGGGCCGCGACCGCCTGGGCGCCGCCCACCCGGTAGACCTCGTGGACGCCGGAGAGCTGCGCGGCGGCCAGGACCAGCGGGTTCATCTGGCCGTCCGGGGTGGGCACCACCATCACGAGGCGCGGCACCCCGGCGACGCGCGCCGGCAGCGCGTTCATCAGCACCGAGGAGGGATAGCTCGCGGTGCCGCCCGGGACGTAGAGGCCGACCGATTCCAGCGCGGTCCAGCGCCAGCCGGCCGTGACGCCGAGGGCGTCGGTGGCCCGGTGATCCGCGGGCCGCTGCGCCCGGTGGAAGCTCTCGATCCGCTCGGCGGCGAGGCGCAGGGCCTCCAGCGAGTCCGGCGGGCAGGCCGCGACGGCCGCTTCGATCTCCGCGTCCGTGACCCGCAGCTGCGCGGCGGAGAAATCGGCGCCGAGCCGGTCGAACCGCCGGGTGAAATCGACCAGCGCCTCGTCCCCGCGGGCGACGACGTCGGCGATGATGCCGCGCACCGCCTCGTCCACATCCTCGGCGATCTCGCGCTTCACCGTGAGGAGGCGCGCGAAGGCGGCGGCAAAATTCGGATCGCTGCTGTCGAGCCGGACCATCGGGAAGCCTTCTGTCTCGCGTCAGGCCGCCGAGCCGGCGGCCGTATCGGTGTCGATGTCGTGCCCGGGACGGTTCGCCGATTCCCAGACCGGGCCGAGATCCTTCATCCGGACCTCGATGCACTCGACCTCCAGCCGCAGGGCCGCGCCGCCGGAGAAGACGAGGTCGATGTGCCCGGAGGGCGCGTCCGTCGGCTCGAAGGTGAGGGCGAGCAGGCTCATCGGCGTCGCATCGTCCGGCTTCAGGCCGCGGCTCTTCACGCCCAGCACGCGCTCGATGTGCAGGCCGGCGAGGCGCCGGCGCGGCGGGGCGCTCGGCGTCCAGTCGAAGCGGCGCACCGCCATGAGGAAGCGGTGCTCGCCGGCGAGGAAGGTCAGGTCCTGCGGTCGCAGGATCGCGTCCTGCAGATGGGCCGAGATCACGGTCAGGTCCTCGGTGTCGAGGGCGGCGAGCCTGAGCAGCTCCATGCAGAGGGTCCTCGGGGAATACGGGGCGCGGGTCGGGCGGCGAGGGCCGGTCCGCGGCACGGCGTAGGTAGCGGCGCGGCCCCGTTCGGGCAACGGCTGGTCTGGGGATCGCGATCCCGGCCGGGCACAGGCTCGGGCCAGCGTCGCCGTTTAGACGCGCCGGCGGTCGAGCCGGGGCAGGGTCTCATATGGCGGCACTCACCGAGCGCGCGGTTGTGGCGGTGCTGACCGTCGGGATGCAGGCGGCCGGACCCGCCGTCGCGCAGGTCGGTCCGGACGCACGGCCCTACATCTACGGTCGTCCGGCGCCGGATCGGGATCTCTACGCACCGCCGCCCGGCGGGCGTCCGCCGCCTCCGCCCGCGGATGACGGGTATGGCTGGCGTCCGCCCCCGTTGCCAGTCGACGATGCGTACGACAGGCGCGGCCCGCGCTGGCGCGGCGACTTCGGGCGCCGGTGGGACGACAGCGTCTGCGTGACGGCCCGCGGCACGTGCAGGGTGCGCCCGGGGCCTCCCGACGCGCCCTGCGGCTGCGAGATCCCCGGCTTCGGCTACAGGCGCGGGCAGATCGAGGACTGAGCCTCGGGCGCTGCCGCGCGCCGGCCGGCTCGGACCGAGCGCTGCCGCTCAGGCCCGGACGCGCTCGATCTGCGCGCCGCACCGGCCGAGCTTGGCCTCCAGCGCTTCGAACCCGCGGTCGAGATGGTAGACCCGGTTGATCTGGGTCTCGCCCTCGGCGGCGAGGCCCGCGATCACCAGGGAGACCGAGGCGCGCAGGTCGGTCGCCATCACGGGGGCGCCCTTCAGCCGGTCCACGCCCTCGACGATGGCGAGGTCGCCCTCCAGGCGGATCTTCGCGCCGAGGCGGGCCAGCTCCTGCACGTGCATGAACCGGTTCTCGAAGATGGTCTCGCGGATGTGCGACTGGCCCTTCGCCAGCGTCATCAGCGCCATGAACTGCGCCTGGAGATCCGTGGGAAAGCCCGGGAACGGGTCGGTGGTGACGTCGACCGCCGCGATGCCGGCGCCGTTGCGGCGCACGCGGATCCCGCCCTCGACCTGCGTGATCTCCGCGCCCGTGGTCGTCAGGACGTCGAGGGCCGAGTGGAGCAGGTCGGCCCGGGTATCCTTGAGCACGACGTCGCCGCCGGCCATCGCCACCGCCATGGCGTAGGTGCCGGTCTCGATCCGGTCGGGCAGGACCTCGTGGCGGGCGCCGTTCAGGCGGGCCACGCCCTCGATCTCGATGCGCGGCGTGCCGGCGCCGCGGATCTTGGCGCCCATCTTGTTCAGGCACTCCGCGAGGTCGACCACCTCCGGCTCGCGGGCGGCGTTCTCGATCACCGTGGTCCCGTAGGCCAGGGCGGCGGCCATCAGCGCCACGTGCGTGCCGCCCACGGTCACCTTCGGGAAGGCGAACTCGGCCCCGCGCAGGCCGTTCTTGGTCCTGGCGACGACGTAACCGGCGTCGATCTCGATCTCGGCCCCGAGCTTCTCCAGCGCCATGATCAGCAGGTCCACCGGCCGGGTGCCGATGGCGCAGCCGCCGGGCAGCGAGACCTTGGCCTCGCCGAACCGGGCGAGCAGCGGTGCGATCACCCAGAAGCTCGCCCGCATGGTCGAGACCAGCTCGTAGGGCGCCGTGGTGTCGATGACGTTCGAGGCGGTGAGCCGGATCGTCTGGCCCGTCTCGGTGGTCTGACCGGGGCGCTTGCCCACGACCATGTGGTCCACGCCGTGGTTGCCGAGGATCCGCGTCAGCGCGGCGATGTCGGCGAGCCGCGGCACGTTGATCAGCTCCAGCGTCTCGCCGGTGAGCAGGCTCGCGATCATCAGCGGCAGCGCCGCGTTCTTGGCGCCCGAGATCGGGATCACGCCGTTGAGCGGCGCGCCGCCGGTGATGTGGATGCGGTCCATCGTGTGTCCTCGGGCGGCGCACCCGCGAGGGCGCGCGGCCGGCCGTGCTGATCGCGGGCGCGGCAGCGCCCAGGCTTGGCCGTGCCCTATAGACCGGATTTGTCGGAATCAGGACCGTTTCCGTCCGATTCCCGCGCGCAGGACTGATCCGCGCCGGGAGACGGTCTTCCTTCGGCCCGCCCGCGGCCCTGCGCCTTGCGGCGGCGCAGGTTCTGGCGCAGCGCGGCCTTGAGGCGCTCCGCCCGCTCGTCCCTGGAGTCCGTCACGGCGCGACCCTTGGTCGCCGCAAGGTCGGGGCCGCGCGGTCCACGCCGGACGAGCCATCTGCGGTCGGAGACATGAGCTGTTGCAGGGGGCGGGAGCCAAGTTCGGGTCGGAAGAACGTGCCGGACGCTAGCGGGTTCACGCGGGCCTCTCAACGGATGCAACGCTGCGATGTCGGAACCTTACCTTGAACCAGTTCCAGATCCGCGCGTATCTTGCGGCCCTCACGCGAAGGACTGGACCGAGGCCGGACCTCGATCGCGGGCCTGAGACGCCGCTCACGCGGTGTCGCCCGCGCGGCCGAACACGCGAAGGACGCTCGATGACCGTCACCCGGATGCCCAGCACGATGCTCGCCCAAGCGGGATCGACGCGCGCCGGATCCGGCTACGAGCGCTACTTCCGCGGGGCCCTGGATCAGCTGCACGGGGAACGGCGGTACCGGGTGTTCGCCGACATCGAGCGGATCTCGGGGCGTTTCCCGACCGCCAAGTGGCGCCAGCCGGACGGCAAGACCACCGAGATCACCGTGTGGTGCTCCAACGACTACCTCGGCATGGGCCAGCACAAGGACGTGGTCGCCGCCATGACCGAGACCGCCGCCCGCTGCGGCGTCGGCGCCGGAGGCACCCGCAACATCGCCGGTAACACCTCGCCGCTGGTCGACCTGGAGCGCGAGCTCGCCGACCTGCACAGCAAGGAGGCCGGTCTCGTCTTCACCTCCGGCTACGTCTCGAACCAAGCCGGCATCTCGACCATCGCCAAGCTGATCCCCGACTGCCTGATCCTGTCGGACGCCTTCAACCACAACTCGATGATCGAGGGCGTGCGCCATTCCGGGTGCGCCAAGACGATCTTCCGCCACAACGACCTCGCCCATCTCGAGGAGCTGCTGCGGCAGGCCGGCGACCGGCCCAAGCTGATCGTGTTCGAGTCGGTCTACTCGATGGACGGCGACGTGGCGCCGATCGGCGCGATCTGTGACCTGGCCGAGCGCTACGGCGCGATGACCTACCTCGACGAGGTCCACGCCGTCGGCCTGTACGGCCCGCGCGGCGGCGGCATCGCCGAGCGCGACGGCGTCATGCACCGGGTCGACGTGATCGAGGGGACGCTGGCCAAGGGCTTCGGCTGCGTGGGCGGCTACATCACCGCCTCGGCGGCGATCTGCGACGCGGTGCGCAGCTTCGCGCCGGGCTTCATCTTCACGACGGCGCTGCCGCCGGCGGTGGCTGCGGCGGCGCGGGCGTCGGTGCGCTACCTGAAGCGCTCGAGCGCGGAGCGCGAGGCGCACCAGCGTCAGGCGGCGGCCACGAAGGCGGCGCTGAGCGCGGCGGGGCTTCCGGTCCTGGAGACCGAGACGCACATCGTGCCGGTGATGGTCGGCGATGCCGAGCTGTGCAAGGCGGCGGCGGACCATCTGCTGGAGCACCACGCGATCTACATTCAGCCGATCAATTACCCGACGGTGCCGCGCGGGACCGAGCGGCTGCGGATCACGCCGTCGCCGTTCCACGACGCGGCGCATATCGAGCGCCTCGCCGCGGCGCTGGGCGAGACCTGGCAGGCCCTGGACCTGCCCCGCGCCGGCACTGTCTTCGTCGAGGCCGCGGAGTAGGATCCGCGCCGCCGTCCCGGCCGGGCCGTGTTGCGGGCGCCCGTCTTTGCGAGCGGAGCAAAGCAACCCAGGGATGCCACATCCGCGGCCGGCCTGCTGCCCTGGATTGCTTTGCTCCGCTCGCAAAGACGGGCGCGCCGGTATGCTGAGGCCGGCCTGACCGCGCCGGCTCCGCGCTGAGGCAGCGGCCCGCAGCGCTTCCATGTCCCGTCCCCATCTCGTCTTTTCCGGCGCCGACCTGTAACGACGGCGCCAATCCTCATCCGCGAAAAGTCCGCCTATGATCTCCTCACCCCTCATGACCGTCATGGTCGATGCCGTGCGCAAGGCCGCGCGCGGCCTGCGCCGCGACTACGGCGAGGTCGAGAACCTGCAGGTCTCGCGCAAAGGTCCGGGCGACTTCGTCTCCGCGGCCGACCGCAAGGCCGAGGAGGTGCTGCGCGACGCCCTGATGAAGGCGCGTCCGGGCTACAGCCTCGTCCTCGAGGAGAACGGGATCATCGAGGGGACCGACAAGAGCCACACCTGGCACATCGATCCCCTCGACGGCACGTCGAACTTCCTGCACGGCGTGCCGCATTTCGCGGTCTCGGTCGGTCTCGAGCGCGAGGGCCAGATCGTGGCCGGCGTGATCTTCGACCCGATCAAGGACGAGCTGTTCGTCGCCGAGCGCGGCAAGGGCGCCTATCTCAACAACCGGCGCCTGCGCGTCTCCGGCCGCCAGGACATGGCGGACGCGCTGGTGGGCTACGGCACGCCCTATCTCGGTCGCGGCAGCCACCCGCGCCTCTTGCGCGAGCTCGGCGCCGTGATGGCGGTGGCCGGCGGGACCCGCCGGATGGGCTCGGCGGCCCTCGACATGGCCTACGTGGCCTGCGGCCGCCTCGACGCCTACTGGGAGCGCGACCTCCAGACCTACGACTTCGCCGCCGGCGTGATCCTGGTGCGCGAGGCGGGCGGCTTCGTGACCTCGGCGGACGGCGCGGCCGAGCCGCTGGCGCCCCGGTCGGTGGCCTGCGGCAACGAGGGGCTTCACCGGGACCTCGTCGCCATCCTCAAGAAGGTCCAGGCGGCCTGAGCCGCCACCGACTGGTCAGGCCGTCGGGCTTCTGCTTTAAGCCCGCGGTTCCCCACGGAAGGCTGAACGCATGGAAGCCCGCCGCCACGTCGCGCTGAAGGAATCGGTCCGCTCGATTCCCGATTACCCGAAGCCGGGGATCATCTTCCGCGACATCACCACGCTGCTGAGCGACCCGCGTGCCTTCCGGCGGGCGGTGGACGCCCTGGTGCATCCCTACGCCGGCGGACAGATCCACCAGGTGGCCGGCATCGAGGCCCGGGGCTTCATCCTGGGCGGGGCCATCGCCCACCAGCTCTCCTGCGGCTTCGTGCCGATCCGCAAGAAGGGCAAGCTGCCTCACAAGACTGTCTCGATGGCCTACGCCCTCGAGTACGGGACCGACGAGATCGAGATCCACGTCGACGCCGTACGGCCCGGCGACAAGGTGCTGCTGGTCGACGACCTGATCGCCACCGGCGGCACCGCGATCGCGGCCGTGAACCTGCTCCAGAAGATCGGCGCCGAGATCGTGGCCGCCTGCTTCGTCATCGACCTGCCCGAGATCGGCGGCGCGCAGCGCCTGCGCGACCTGGGCGTCGAGGTGCGCACCCTCATGCAGTTCGAGGGTCATTGAGCCCCGCGAAACGTTGACTTCGCGGGGCCCATCCGCCATAAGCCCGCCACTCGCGACGTGGCGCCCCGCATGGGCGCCCTTCGTGTTTGCAGACAACCAGGACGCGTGAAGGTCGGGTGCAGCAATAGCTGCCCGCGAGCGCGCCTCGACCTTTGAAGGCTCTGAGCCATGAAGAGAACCTACCAGCCGAGCAAGCTCGTCCGTAAGCGCCGTCACGGTTTCCGTGCGCGCATGGCCACCGCCGGCGGCCGCAAGGTCATCGCGCGCCGTCGCGCCCATGGCCGCAAGCGCCTGTCGGCCTGAGGCCTGATCCTCGCCGGCGCGGACGCTCCGACGCATCCGCGCCACGAGGCAAGTGGTATCGGCCGGGATCGAACCATCGATGGCGACGATCGAGCGGCTCAAGAAACGACCCGACTTCCTGGCGGCAGCCGAGGGGCGTCGCTTCCACACCGAGCGTATGACCGCGCAGGGGCGTCTTCGGAACCCCGACGTCTGCCCCGGCCTCCGTCTCGGTTTCACCATCACGAAGCGTGTCGGCCACGCGACGGAGCGCAACCGCATCCGCCGCCGACTCCGCGCTGCCGTGGGGTTGGTCGCGTCCGATCTGCCGAGCGAGCTCGCGGGCCTTCCGGCCGACATCGTGCTGATCGCCCGCCGCCCCGCCCTCGAAGCCTCCTTCGAGGCCCTCGCCGAGGATCTGCGCCGCGCGATTCCCGCGGTGACCCGCGCGGCCGCGCCCCGCGGGGACAGGTCACCCGGTCGATCCGGCGGCCGGCGCTCCAAGCCGGCTCCTGACACGGCCACTTCTCAGTCGTCCTCTCTCCCGCACGAAGCCGGCCGCGCCTCCGCGCAGGCGGCCCCACCCGGCGGTGCCGACATCGGCCCGTCGCAGGGGTGCGACAGAGATCCCCGAATCACAGGCGCGCGCAGGTCCCCCGGGGCCGGCGACGTTCCTGTTGCCACTCCGAACGCGTGCGGCGGTGTCCCTGATGGGCAATGACAAGACGAACATGTTCGTGGCCATCGGCCTGTCGCTGCTGGTGCTGCTCGGGTGGCAGTACTTCGTGGCCGGCCCGCGCATGGAGCAGCAGCGCCAGATCGAGGCGCAGAACAAGGCCGCGCAGCAGCAGCCCCCGGGCGTGACCCCGGACGGCGTGCCCTCGCCGTCCCCGAAGGAGGGTGGCCCGGCGGCCCCCGCGCCCGGCACGCTGCCGACCGCCCAGGGCGGCCCGGTCTCCCGCGAGGCGGCGCTGGCCCGCTCGCCGCGCGTCCGGATCGAGACCCCGGCGCTCTCCGGCTCGATCGCCCTGAAGGGCGGCCGCGTCGACGACGTCTCGCTCAGGAACTACCACGAGACCATCGACCCCAAGAGCCCCGAGATCGTGCTGTTCTCGCCGGCCGGGACCGAGACGCCCTACTACGCCGAGTTCGGCTGGGTCGGCGCCAATGCCGGTCCGCTGCCGACCAACGACACCCTCTGGACCAGCGACGGCAAGACACTGTCGCCCGGCATGCCCGTGACCCTGACCTGGGACAACGGCGCCGGCCTCGTCTTCAAGCGGATCATCGCGGTCGACGACAAGTACATGTTCACGATCCGCGACGAGGTCGAGAACAAGGGCTCGGGCGCCATCACGCTCTACCCGTACAGCCTCGTCTCCCGCTGGGGTAAGCCGCATACCCAGGGCTACTACGTCCTGCACGAGGGCATGATCGGCTATCTCGGCAACGACGGCCTGCAGGAATTCACCTACGACAAGCTCGCCAAGGAGGGCGCCTACGGCGGTGCCAACACCAAGGGCAAGGCCTGGAGCGGCGTGACCGGCGGCTTCGTCGGCATCACCGACAAGTACTGGGCGGCGGCCGCGATCCCCGATCAGGACGCGCCCTATACCGGCGCCTTCACCGACCGGACCGACGGTGCCACCAACGTCTACCAAGCCAGCGTGCGCGGCGATGCCGTGAATCTCGCGGCGGGCGCCTCGGCGACCGCGACGCAGCGGCTGTTCGCCGGCGCCAAGGAAGTCAACGTCATCAACAACTACGAGAAGGACCTCGGCATCAAGCACTTCGATCTGATGATCGATTGGGGCTGGTTCTTCTTCATCACCAAGCCGATGTTCCGGGCGCTAGACTTCTTCTACCACCTGTTCGGCAATTTCGGCGTCTCGATCCTGGTGGTGACCTTCTGCCTGAAGCTGCTGTTCCTGCCGATCGCGAACCGGTCCTACGTCTCCATGGCCAAGATGAAGGCCGTGCAGCCGGAGATGGCCGCCATCCGCGAGCGGTACAAGGACGACCGCATGAAGCAGCAGCAGGCCACGATGGAGCTGTACAAGAAGGAGAAGATCAATCCGGTCGCCGGCTGCTGGCCGGTGCTGATCCAGATTCCGGTCTTCTTCGCGCTCTACAAGGTCCTGTTCATCACCATCGAGATGCGCCACGCGCCGTTCTTCGGCTGGATCCGCGACCTCGCGGCGCCGGATCCGACGAGCATCGTGAACCTGTTCGGCCTGCTGCCGTTCCCGGCACCCGACTTCGTGCACCTGGGCGTCTGGCCGATCATCATGGGCATCACGATGTTCGTGCAGATGAAGATGAATCCCGCGCCGCCGGACCCGGTCCAGGCGCAGATCTTCACATTCATGCCGATCGTGTTCACCTTCATGCTGGGCTCGTTCCCCGCCGGCCTGGTGATTTACTGGGCCTGGAACAACACCCTGTCGGTGATCCAGCAATACGTCATCATGCGCCGCAACGGCGTGAAGGTGGAGCTGTGGGACAACCTCCGCACAACGTTCAAGCGCGGCGGCACCAAGGCGGCCGCCACCAAGAGCTGACGGGCGAGACGCCGTGAGCGAGACCAACGACGACGCGGCCGACCTCCTCGAGGCCGGCCGCCTTCTCTTCGCCGGCCCGGCCGACTTCTACGCGGCCGCCCAGATCCTCGACCGGCTGCCGCCCATGGAGGGCGTCGAGATCGCCTTCGCGGGGCGCTCGAATGTCGGCAAGTCGAGCCTGATCAACGCACTCACCGGGCGCAACACCCTGGCGCGGACCTCGCACACGCCGGGGCGGACGCAGCAGCTCAACTTCTTCCGGATCGGCGAGCGCCTGTCGCTGGTCGACATGCCCGGCTACGGCTACGCCGCCGTCGAGAAGGCCAAGGTCGAGGCGTGGACCCGGCTGATTCACGCCTACCTCAAGGGCCGCGCCAACCTCGCCCGGGTGTTCATGCTGATCGACGCCCGGCACGGCTTCAAGTCGATCGACACCGACGTCCTCGACGGCCTCGACAAGGCCGCGGTGAGCTATCAGGTCGTGCTGACGAAGGGCGATTCCCTCAAGAAGGGCGAGGTCGCGAGCCGCATCGCCGGGATCGAGGCGGGGCTCGCCAAGCGGCCGGCCGCCTACCCGCAGGTGATCCTCACCTCGAGCCGGGACGATTCCGGCGTACCGGATCTGCGGGCGGCCATCGCTAGGCTCCTGGCGGAGCGCGGCGCGTGAGACTCGCGGGTGTCGACCGCGCGCTCGCGGCGCTCGCCGCTCTGGCCGGGCTGCTCGGCGTCGCGCTGAGCGCCGCCGCGGCGCACATCCCCGGGGCGGACTCGCTGAAGACGGCGGCGCAGTTCCTGCTGTTCCACGCCCCCGCCATCCTGGCGCTGGTCGGTCTCGGGGCCGCGGGCCTCGTCCGGGCCGGTCTCGCGCGCGTCGCGGCCGGGCTGCTGGTCGCCGGCCTGATCCTGTTCTGCGGCGACCTCTCGGTGCGCGCATGGCTTCAGCACGCGCTCTTCCCGATGGCGGCGCCCACCGGCGGCTTCGCCCTGATGGGCGGCTGGCTCACCGGGATCCTCTGCGCGCTGGTGCCCGCGCGACGCGGGGTCTGACAGGTCCGGCCGGCGGCCCGCGGGCCAGCGTCTTCGCGAGCGGAGCGAAGCAGTCCACGCGGCGCCGGGCCGCGCGATGCGGCGCTGCCCTGGGTTGCTTCGCTCCGCTCGCAAAGACGGCGCCGTCGCGCCCTATGATGCTCTCACCTGCAGGAACTCCAGGGCCGGCCCCTGCGCGTCCGAGAAGATCCCGGCGGTCAGCGCGCCGCCGTAGACGGCCGCGGTGTCGAGGTTGGTGCGGAACCGGCGCACTTCCGGGCGCCCGCTCCGCTGCGGCGTGTGGCCGTGGACCACGTGCCGTCCGAAATCGTGGTCGCCCTCGAGGAACGGCTCGCGGATCCAGAGGCGATCGTGCGCGTCCGAGCCGAGGGCGTCTGTGCCGGGCCGCAGCCCGGCATGCACGTACCAGTGGGCGCCGTCACCGTGCAGCGTCGGGAGCGCCTCGATCCAGTCGAGGGTGTCCCGGGGCAGGCCGGCAGGATCCCGCGCGCCGAACGAATCGAGCGTCGCCTCGCCGCCGTTGAACATCCAGTGCGCGGCCGCGCTCTCCGTCTGGAGTGCGTCGAGCAGCATCCGCTCGTGATTGCCCATCAGGCAGACGACGCGCTCGGGCTCGGCCCAGTTCAGGCGGCTCACGGTGCGGAGCACCGCGGCGCTGTCCGGGCCGCGGTCGATGTAGTCCCCGAGGAAGACCAGCCGGTGGGGACGGTCGCCCGCATGGTCGGCGATCCGCTCCAGCAGCGCGTCGAGGAGGGCGGCGCAGCCGTGGACGTCGCCGATCGCGTAGGTGAGGGGGCCGGAATCCATGCGCCATCGTCCAACGCGGTGGCGCGTTCCGCAAGGCCGCCCGGGTCGGCGCGCTACGCCGCGAGGGCGCGCATCTCCGCGATGAGGTCCGACTTGCCCTCGAAGCCGATGCCCGGCAGGTCCGGCATGGTGATGTGGCCGTCCTCGACCCGAACCCCGTCGGGGAAGCCGCCGTAGGGCTGGAACAGGTCCGGGTAGCTCTCGTTGCCGCCGAGGCCGAGGCCGGCCGCGATGTTGAGCGACATCTGGTGCCCGCCATGCGGGATGCAGCGGGCGGGCGACCAGCCGAACTCGGCCAGCACGTCGAGGGTGCGCAGGTACTCCACGAGCCCGTACGACAGCGCGCAGTCGAACTGCAGCCAGTCGCGGTCGGGCCGCATGTTGCCGTAGCGCAGGAGATTGCGCGCGTCCTGGTGCGAGAACAGGTTCTCGCCGGTGGCCATCGGCCCGGGATAGTAGGGCGCGAGCGCCGCCTGGAGCGCGTAGTCGAGCGGGTCGCCCGCCTCCTCGTACCAGAACAGCGGGTACTGCCGCAGAATCCGGGCGTACGCGATGGCGGTCTCGAGATCGAAGCGGCCGTTGGCGTCCACCGCGAGACGGCCCCGTCCGTCGATCTCGGCGAGCACGGCCTCGATCCGGCGCCGGTCCTCTTCGAGCGGTGCGCCGCCGATCTTCATCTTCACGACGGTGTAGCCGCGGTCGAGATAGCCGCGCATCTCGGCGCGGAGGGCGGAATCGTCCTTGCCGGGATAGTAGTAGCCGCCGGCCGCGTAGACGAAGACCCGCGGGTCGGCGGCGACGCCCTTCCGCTCGGCGAGCATCCGGAACAGTGGCTTCCCGGCGATCTTCGCCGCCGCGTCCCAGATCGCCATGTCGAGGGTGCCCACAGCCACCGAGCGCTCGCCGTGGCCGCCGGGCTTCTCGTTGCGCATCATCGCGGCCCAGACCCGGTGCGGGTCGAGGTTGTCGCCCGCATCGACGAGGAGGCTGTCCCGGTCGGCCTCCAGGATCCGGTCACGGAAGCGCTCGCGGATCAGGCCGCCCTGACCGTAGCGGCCGTTGGAGTTGAAGCCGTAGCCGACGACCCGCCGGCCGTCGCGGACCACGTCGGTGACCACCGCGACGAGGCTCGTGGTCATCTTCGAGAAGTCGATGTAGGCGTTGCGGATCGGCGATGCGATCGGCTTGGTGACCTCGCGGACGTCGACGATGCGCATGGCTCACTCTCCCCGGTGCGTCCCGGTGCCATAGCGTCGGCGGCCCCCGGTCAGCCAATGCCGTTTCCGGAGCGCGCGATGCGCGGGCGGCATCGGCCCCGTCCTGTCGGAGAGGCGCTATGGATCTGGACTGGGTGCGGGACTTCCTCGCGCTCGCCGAGCACCGGACCTTCTCGCGGGCCGCCGAGGTCCGGCACGTGACGCAGCCGGCCTTCAGCCGACGGATCCGCGCGCTCGAGGCGTGGCTCGGGACGCCGCTGTTCCTGCGGAGCGCGCAAGGGGCGCACCTGACCGCCGCCGGAACGGGCTTCCGCCCGCACGCCGAGGAATTGATGCGGGGCCTGGACCGGGCGTGCCGCGAGGCGCGGGCCGCGGGCGCGCGCGCGGATGCGAGCCTCGCGATCGCGGCCACGCACGCGCTGTCGTTCACGTTCTTTCCCGGCTGGATCCGCCGGCACGCACCCTTCGAGACGCTGGGCGCCCTCAACCTGATCTCGGACAGCATGGCGGCCTGCGAGGCGATCCTGCTGGCCGGCGAGGTGCAACTCCTCCTGTGCCACCACCGCGCGGACCTCCCCACGCCCCTGGACGATGGCCGCTGCGAGTCGGTCCGCGTCGGCGCGGACAGCCTCGTGCCGCTCTGCGCACCGGCGTCCGAAGGGGCGCCGCTCTGGCCCCTGACCGGGGCGGTCCGCTACCTCGCCTACGGCGAGGCCTCGGGGCTCGGCCGGATCCTGGCGGCGAGCGGGGTGGCGGCCGGCCACGAGCCGGCTTCACGTCGCACTTGGCGGCGACGCTGATGACCATGGCCCAGGAGGGCGACGGTGTCGCGTGGCTCCCGGTGACGCTCGCGGAGGCGGCGATCGCCCGCGGACAGCTCGTGCGGGCAGGCCCGGAGGAGCTGGACGTTCCGGTGGAGATCCGGCTGTTCCGGACGCGCGAGGGCCGAGGCGGTGCGGCCGATGCCCTGTGGCGGCGCCTGCAGGCGCCCGAGGGCGCCCGGCCCGATCAGGCCTTCGCCACCCGGGCGTAGCGGCCGTCGTAGCGACCGGCCCGGATCTGCTCCAGGACCTCCGCCTCGCGGGCCGCCTGCGCCCGCACGGCGTCGAGCAGGGCGGCCGCGTCGCCGGGCGGGAACGACACGACGCCGTCGGCGTCGCCGACCACCACGTCCCCCGGGCTCACCGTCCAGCCGCCGACGCAGACCGGCACGTTGATCGCGCCGGGGCCCGTCTTGAACGGCCCCCGCGGCGTCGCGTCGCGGGCGTAGCAGGGAAAGTCCGCGCCCGCGAACGCCGCCGTGTCGCGCACGGCGCCGTCGATCACGAAGCCGGCCACGCCCCGGCTCTCCGCGATGGCCTTCATGATGTCGCCCACCAGCGCGCGGCTCGTGTCGCCGGCGCCGTCGACCACGATCACGTCGCCGGGGCGGACCTCTTCCAGAGCCTGATGGATGGCCAGGTTGTCGCCGCTCCGGACGCGGACCGTGAAGGCCGTTCCCACGAGCGCCCCGCCGCGATGGAACGGGCGCAGGCCGGCCAGGACCGGCATCCGCGCCAGGCAGTCGCTGATCGTGGCCGTCGAGACATCGCGGAAGGCCGCCAGCACGGCCGGGTCGACGGCGGGCGGCGGCGGATTGCGGGTGATGGCGGACATCGGCCTCGACGTCTCCCTGGCGTCAGCGCCCCCGCGGCATCGCGGCGAATCGGCGAGGGCCGGGGGATCCTGCCCCAGGCCGCGGCCGATGTCGCGATGGAACCCCGGCCCGGTCAGTGATCGGCCGCCGGGACCGTGCCCGCGCCGCCGCCGGTCGCGAGCTTGCGACGGGCATCGGCCTGACCGCTCGTGGCACCGAAGTAGCTGGCCGAGTCGCCGAGCTGCACCGACGGCTGGCAGCCCGGCGTGCACGACAGGGATTCCCGATCGAGACCGCGCTGCACCGTGATCGTCGAGTCCCGCGACGCCTCGACCCGGATGGTCGTCTCGGCGATCATGGCGCCGCCGTTGTCGAGGGCGATCAGGTTGGTGGAGCCGAAGCTCTTGCCGGTGAGCACGAGGACGCCGTTCTTCTGCGGCGTCACCTCGGCGATGATCGGGTTCCCGACGATGACGGTCGACGTCTTCTCCGGCAGGCGGAGCACCTTGGCGTTGTCGACGAGAACGGTCACGACGGGCAGCAGATCGGGCTGGCCGGCCGCGGCCGCAGCGCCCGTCAGCAGGACGGCGAGGCCGGCGCGGCCCGCGATCGACAGGGTGCGACGCATCGGGGTTCCTCAAGACGGCGGGTGGTCGAAGAGAGCCTACCCGAGGCCCGAGGCTAGCGCGGAACCCGTGAAGGAAGCGCTAAGCAAGACCAAGTCGCGGCACTGTGCCGTATCGGTGAAACCCAACCTTCACCAAACTCGCAGCGAGACAGCCTTTTAGGTCGGTGCCGGATCGATTTAACCGATTTTCAAGGCGTAATCGGCAGTCTGTGCAGGCCGCCGATCGAGACCTGAAAATTCTTCATCGGGCATCGCGCAAGTTTTATCTCGCTCTGTGTTGATCGAAGGATCACCCTCTATGAAGACCCTGTTCACGCGTTTTGCTTCGGACGAGTCCGGCGCCACCGCGATCGAGTACGGCATGATCGCGGCCCTCATCGCCGTGGCCATCATCACCGCCCTGAAGACGGTCGGCACCAGCCTGACCAGCAAGTTCAGCCAGATCTCCGGCAACCTGAACTGATTGAGACCCGTCCGATCTGCGGCAGGTTCGAGACATCCCGCCTCTCCTCGCAACCCGGAGAGAGGCGGGGGTTCCCGGCCTGCCGGGATCGCCGTTGTTCGCGGCGGCGCTCGCCGCCCGGCACATCCGAGGTCCGGACCGGCCGGCACTCCGCCGGGGCGGACCGTATTGTGTGACGCGACAGGCTGCGACGAGATGGGCGCCGAGATGGTCGGTTCAGCGACGGCAAGTCTGGGACTGGCGGGTCTGGGCCCGGCCGGTTTCGGTCTCCTGATCCTGTTTCCCTTCCTGATGGCCTACGCGGCCGCCAGCGACCTGCTCACCATGCTGATCCCGAACCGGATCTCCCTCGCCCTCGTGGCCGGGTTCGCGCTGCTGGCCCTGACGAGCTCGATGAGCTGGACCGAGATCGGCTTCCACTGCGCCGCCGGTGCGGTCGTCCTGCTCGTCACGTTCACGCTGTTCGCCTTCGGCGTCATCGGCGGCGGCGACGCGAAGCTCGCGGCCGCCACCGCCCTGTGGCTCGGCTTCGACGGCCTCGGCGACTACCTCCTTGTGGCCTCGGTGTTCGGCGGCGCCCTGACCCTGGCGATCCTGTTCGCGCGGACGCACCCGCTGCCCGGCCGGATCGCGCGCATGCCGTTCGCCCTGCACCTGCACGACGCCAAGACCGGGATCCCGTACGGGATCGCGCTGGCCGCCGCCGCGCTCCTCGTCCTCCCCGAGACCGACGTCTGGACCCGGGCCCTCGCCAGCTGAGGCCGCCGCGGCGATTCAGAGACGCGGGATCTGGAGCCCCGGGCCCGGCCCAGCTAGAAGTCGCGCATGCCCCTCGCGCTGCTGCGTCGCCCCGATCCCGATCATCTTGAGGTCCAGCACGAGGGGGCCAGCCTCCGCATCGCCCTCCGTCGGCGGCCGACCGCGCGCCGCATCACGCTCCGCGTGTCGGCCGCCACCGGCGAGGCCGTGATCACCCTGCCGAGCCGCACCGCCATCAACACGGCGCAGCGCTTCGCGGCGAGCCACGCGGAGTGGATCGCCGCGCGCCTGGCGCGCGTGCCGACCCGCGTGCTCTTCGAGCTCGGAGCCAGTCTGCCGCTCCGCGGGGAGCCCCACCGGATCAGCCAGCGCGGCACCCGGAGCGGTCCCGTCCGCATCGAGTCCGTCGAGGGGGAGGCGGTGCTGTCGGTGTCGTGCGATGCCGCCCACGTGGCGCGCCGGGTCCGCGACTTCCTGGCCCGCGAGGCCAAGCGCGACCTGACCGAAGCGATCGAGCGCTACGCGGCGCGGCTCGGGCAGCGGCCGGTCCGGGTCACGCTGCGCGATACCCGCAGTCGCTGGGGATCCTGCACGGCCCGCGGCGAGCTGAACTTCTCGTGGCGCCTGATCCTCGCGCCGCCGATGGTGCTCGACTATCTGGTCGCCCACGAGATGGCGCATCTGCGCGAGATGAACCACTCTCCGCGCTTCTGGGCGCTGGTGCAGGCGCTCTGCCCGAACACCGACGCTGCCGAAGCGTGGCTCAAGCGCCACGGCACCGGCCTGCATCGCTACGGCTGAGCCGACCTCAGACCCGCATCAGCCCCGCCTCAGCCCAGCATCAGCCCTTGACGCGGAGCACCCGCTGGCGCGCCACGGCATCCGCCGGCCAGCTCAGGCGGGGATCGACCTGCCCGGGGCTGAGGGTGCGCGGCGCGACGCTGTCGCAGATCTCCCGCTGGCGGATGATCACCGGGTTGCCGAACTCGTCCCGGCGGCGGACCAGGCCGCCGTCCCTGCAGTAGCCGGCGATGGCCGCCTGACCGTTGCGGCGGCCGTACGGGTTCGCCGCCACGGGCGGATGCTCGATCACCAGCGTGTCCGAGTGGTTCAGCGAGCGTTCGATGTAGGTGGTCTCTCCGACCGGCAGGGACTGGGCTCCCGCCTGCGCGAGGGTGGCCACCAAGCAGGCGGCCGAGAGAGTGAGCGGGCGCATCACGGCGTCAAAATCCGGCGCTGGAGGAGTGTTCGAACACAATCTAGGCCGCTGAAACCGTTACGGGTAGCGCCGACGCGCAACACCGCGCCCGCATCGCTTGACAGCGCGGGGCGGACCATGGTCGGAACACGCCCGATTGTACGGCTCCCGCCGGTCCTCGGCCGGAGCGTTCCGAAGGGATCGGTGGTGCCGCTTCACGCGAGGCTCGTTCGTTTCCGGCGCGCCGCGCTGCCGGTTCTCCTCGCCCTCGTCGCGGCGGCACTGGCGCCCGCCGGGCCGGCCGCGGCTCAGGGCATGGTGCGCAAGACCTTCGACGATTGGCAGCTGCGCTGCGAGACGCCGGCCGGCGCGAAGGCCGAGCAGTGCGCCCTCGTCCAGTATCTCGCCGCCGAGGACAGGCCCAACCTGACCCTCGTGGTCATCGTCCTCAAGACCGCCGACAATCGCGGTTACCTGCTGCGGGTGGTGGCGCCGCTGGGCGTTCTCCTGCCTTCCGGACTCGGCCTGAAGATCGACCAGACGGATATCGGCCGCGCCGGCTTCGTCCGCTGCCTCACCACCGGGTGCGTGGCCGAGGTCGTGATGGATGACGGGCTGATCCGCCAGTTCAAGAACGGCACGCAGGCCACCTTCATCGTGTTCCAGACGCCCGAGGAGGGCGTCGGCATCCCGCTGTCGATGAAGGGCTTCGCGGCCGGGTTCGACAGCCTGAAATGACGGTGCGGTTCGGGAGCCGTGCGATGATCGGACATCGGAACAGGAGCCTCACGCGGTCCCCGGACATGGCCCGGCGCCGGACCGTCGCTCTCCGGCTCGGCGGCTTTGTGCTCGCCGCGTCGCTCGCCGCCCCGGCCCCGGGCCGGGCCGAGGAGGGCAACATCTTCTCCAACCTGTTCAAGTACGGCGGCACGACGGTGCCGCCGTCGCAGCCCGAAGCCCTCGACCCGGCCTATTGCCCGACGGTCGAGGTCGCCGAGGGCGGGGCCGCCTCGCGCGCGCTCGCGGGCGACACGGTGCGCACCCAGTTCTCCCTCGGCCGTCTCGCCCGCGAATGCACGCGGCGTCAGGACGGCTCGATCACCGTCAAGGTGGGCGCCGAGATCAACGTCCTGCTCGGGCCGGCGGGCGCGCCGGGCCGGTTCGATGTGCCGGTGACGTTCCAGATCCGCCACGACGGCAAGACCGTCTCGAGCCGCACCGAGCGGGCCAGCGTGATCGTCGGGCCCGGAGAGGCGCAGGGCTTCGCCACGGTCGTGGCCGACGAGCTGCAGGTTCCGGGCGCCATGACGGCCGATTACGACATCGCGGTGGGTGTCGGGACCGGCAAGGGTGCGGGCGGCAAGCCCGCCGCGAAACCGCGCCGCCGCAAACCGGCTGTCGCCGCGGCGCCACCCGGCGGAGGCGACGCTGCCCAGTGACGCCGCGGCGCGCCTCGGCGATCCGACCCCGCTGATTGCCCGGACCGACCGCGACAGGCTCTGGCTCGGCCGGAAGACCCGGTTCCGGCTGGAATCCACGGACGATCCCGTCTTCGATCGCCGCCTCGTGCTCCCGGACCATCCCGCCGGCTGGATCGTGCTGAGCTATGCCGGCGATCCGACGAATGCGCCCCGGCGCCCGATCCTCCGCGTCCTGCGAGGGCCTGACGAGACGGTCCAGGACTTCCTCCTGCCGGGAGCCGCGCAGGGGCTCGCCCACTGGCTCGGACTGATCCCCTCCGATACCCGGGAGATCCGTCTCTCTGCCGGTGCGGACTTCGCCCTGGAGCGGGTCGGCGCCCGGCGCGAGGTCGAGGTGCTCGTGCAGTGCCTCCTGCGCCGGCCCTGGCGCTGCGTCTCCGCCCTCTACGAGCGCGCCCGCGGCTCGGAACGGCGCTACCGCGACATCCTGCGCGGCGCCTGCGCGGTGACCCCGATGGACCGGTTCCCGGCCTGGGCCGCCGCCCGGACCCGGCCCGCCCGCGTCGCGCCCTCCGCCCTGCGGATCCGCTGCGTCGTTCTCGCGCGAGCCGAGGACGCGGCGCCGCTGTCGGCCACGCGCGACGCGCTGAGCGCGCAGACGCACCGCCCCGAGTCGATCCAGGTCGCGTGGGCGGGGACGCCGCCCGCATCGGTCGACGGGCCGCTGTCGCATCGAACCTGGGATGCGGCTTCCGGCTTCGACGAACTTTCCGGCGAGGCGGACGCCCTGTGCCTGCTGCGCCCCGGTGACGTCCCGGACCCGGAGGCCCTGGCGCTGCTGGCCCAGGCCCTGTCGGGAGCGGACATCGCCTACGGCGACGCGGTCGGCCCCGACGGTCGCCCGCAATTGAAGCCGGACTGGAGCCCGGACCTCGCCCTGGCGACCGGCTATCCCGGGTTTCCCCTGCTCCTGTCGCGGGCGTGGCTGGCCGCGGCCATGGCGCGCCCGGTCGGCCCGATGGCCGCGCTCGCGCCGGCCATCGCGATCGCGGCGATGACCACCGCCGCGCGGGTGGCGCATGTCCCGCGGATCCTCGCCCGCAGCGCCGGAGACGGTCTCGACCCGTCGGCCCGGGCCGCGGCCCTGGACGCGCACCGGTCCGGACAGCCGGTGTTCCGCGCCGGAATCCACGACGGTGCCGTTCGCCTCGCGTGGCCCCTGCCGGATCCGGTGCCGCTGGTGAGCGTCGTCATCCCGTCGCGCGACCGCCTCGACCTGATCACCCGCGTCTGCCGCGGGGTGCTCCACGAGACAGCCTACGCGGCGATCGAGCTGATCATCGTCGACAACGGCTCCACCGATCCAGCGGTGCTCGACCACTACGCGACCCTGCGCGGCGATCCGCGCGTCCGGATCCTCATGGACCCGCAGCCCTTCAACTTCGCCGCGATGGTCAACGCCGGCGTCGCCGCGGCGTCCGGGACGATCGTCGTCCTGCTGAACAACGACGTCGCCGTGCTGGAGCCGAGCTGGCTCGAGGCCATGGTCCGGCAGGCGTACCGACCGGAGGTCGGCGCCGTCGGGGCGAAGCTTCTCTACGGCGACGGCACGCTGCAGCATGCCGGCGTCGTCGTCGGACTCGGCGGCCGGGCCGGCCACATCCTGCGCCGCCGGCCCGGTGACACGCCCGGCCATCTCGGCCAGCTGCGGGTGGCGCACGAGGTCTCGGCGGTGACGGCCGCCTGCCTCGCCGTCGCGCGGGAGAAGTATCTGGCGGTGGGCGGCTTCGACGCCGAGGCATTCCCGGTCGACTTCAACGACGTCGATTTCTGCCTCCGCCTCGGCGCCGCCGGCTGGAAGACGGTCTGGACGCCGGCCGCGACGCTGGCCCATCTCGAATCCGTCAGCCGCGGTCCGTCCGTCGGGGCCAAGCGCGCCCGCTTCGAGCAGGAGGCCGCCCGCTTCTCCGAGCGCTGGCGGGCCGCGATCCGGCACGATCCGTTCTACCACCCCGCCCTGTCGGTCACGACGTTCGGCGAGGACCTGGAATGACGTCGCGGTCGGACGGTGCATCGGACGGCGCGTCGGGCCACGATGCCGCGACCTATCTCGGACCGTCGCGCCGCTCCTGGCGCGCGCTGGTGGGCGCGACGCGCCAGCTCCTCGCGCATCCCCGGGCGGCGGCCGCGATCCTGCGCGCGCGCGTGACGGGTAAGCGCCTGCGCGCCCGGCAGGCGCTCGCCGCCCTGATCGGGATCGACCATCGGCTCGCCCTGCCGCCCGGGATCCTCGACCGCTTCCCCTCCGCGCCGGCCGGTCCAAGAGACGCGATCCGCCTGATCGGCGACGGGGTCCTCGTCGCCGGTGCGCCCGGCCGGATCGCCGCCGCGTTCGCGCGCGAGCCCGACCTGCAGGCGCTGTACGGCGACGCCTTGGTGCAGGAGAGACCCGGCGGCGCGGTGCTGCCGCTTCTGCCGCCGGTCTTCGACGCCGACCGGCTCGCGGCCCTCGATTATCTCGGACCCGTGCTGGCCTGCCGACGCGGCGCCCTCGAGCCCGGCGACGATCCCGGCAGTCCCGCCGAGGCCGCATTCCGCATCGCGGAGCGCTTCGGTCCCGGCGCCATCGGCCACCTGCCGGAGATCCTGTCGGTCCGGCGCGGCGCCTCGACCGCGACGCGGGGCGGCGAAACCGGGCGCGTCCCCCACCACGCGCTGGTGCGCGATCACCTCGACCGGACAGGGCGGGAGGGCGTTGGCGTGGCCGTCGGGCTCGACGGTCTCGTGCAGGTCGAGCATCCCCTGCCGGACGAGCGGCCCTTGGCGAGCCTCATCGTGCCGACCCGCGATCGCCTGGATCTCCTGCGCCCCTGCCTCGAGAGCCTCCGAGGCTGCACCGACTGGCCGTCGACCGAGATCATCGTCTGCGACAACGACAGTCGCGAGCCCGAGACGCTGGCCTACCTGCGGGCGCTGGAGGGGGAGGGGAGGGGGCACGTCGTGCCCTGGCCCGGGCCGTTCAACTTCGCCGCGATGAACAACGCCGCCGCGGCCCGCGCCCGCGGCAGGCTGCTGGTCTTCGTCAACAATGACGTCGAGGCCTTCCGGCCCGACTGGCTGTCCCGCATGGCCCGGGAGGCCCTCCGTCCCGACGTGGGGGCGGTCGGTGCCAAGCTCCTCGACGGCGAGGGCCGGATCCAACACGGCGGCATCGTGCTCGGCACCGGCGGCCTCGTCACCCACGGGCACCGGCACTTTCCCGGCGATGCCCCCGGCTACCTCGGGGCCCTGCGCGTCACCCACACGGTGTCGGCGGTGACCGCCGCGTGCCTGGCCGTCGAGGCGGCGAAGTTCCGCGCGGTCGGCGGCTTCGACGAGGCGGTCTTCGCGGTCGACTTCAACGACGTCGATCTCTGCCTGCGCCTGAACGCGGCCGGCTACCGCACGCTCCTGGTCCCCGGGGCGGTCCTCCATCACCGCGAGGCGGCGAGCCGCCGCTGGACCCGAGAGGCCCGGGCCCGCCACGTGCGCGAGATCGCGGCGCTGAGAACGCGATGGGGGTCGCTGCTGGTGCAGGACCCCCATTATCACCCGGGCTTCGACCCGGAACTCTCGACCCACGCGCGGCTGCGCGCGGGGTTTCCCGAGGCCGGACCGGCGCCCCTGCGCCGGCCGGGCGCCTGACCGGGCCTACTGCACGAGACGCGGGCCGCCGCCCTGGACCTTCTCGTTCTCCGACATGATGCCGAGCCGCTTGGCGACCTCGGTATAGGCCTCGATCAGGCCGCCGAGATCCTTGCGGAACCGGTCCTTGTCGAGCTTGTCGGAGGACTTGATGTCCCACAGCCGGCAGGAATCCGGGGAGATCTCGTCGGCGACCACGATCCGCATCATGTCGCCCTCCCAGAGACGGCCGGTCTCCATCTTGAAGTCGACCAGCCGGATGCCGACGCCGAGGAAGAGACCCGACAGGAAATCGTTGACGCGGATCGCCAGCGCCATGATGTCGTCGATCTCCTGGGGCGTCGCCCAGCCGAAGGCGGTGATGTGCTCCTCGGAGACCATCGGATCGTTCAGCGCGTCGTTCTTGTAGTAGAACTCGATGATCGAGCGCGGCAGCTGCGTGCCTTCCTCCAGGCCGAGGCGCGTCGCCAGCGACCCGGCCGCGACGTTGCGCACCACGACCTCGAGGGGGATGATCTCGACTTCGCGGATCAGCTGCTCGCGCATGTTCAACCGGCGGATGAAGTGCGTCGGCACGCCGATGTCGTTGAGGTGCTGGAAGACGAACTCCGAGATCCGGTTGTTCAGCACACCCTTGCCGTCGATGACCTCGTGCTTCTTCGCGTTGAAGGCCGTCGCGTCATCCTTGAAGTGCTGGATGAGCGTGCCGGGCTCCGGCCCCTCGTAGAGGACCTTCGCCTTGCCCTCGTAGATGCGACGGCGGCGATTCATAGGCGTGTACCGTGGTTTGAGGAAGTCCATGGGCCGAGGCTCCTGATGCGCGACGATGGGGAGGAATCCGCGGCGCGGCGACCGGACGCGAGGTCGGGCCGCCGGACGGCCTCTGCCCGAGGGCCCCGGCGACCGGCCGCCAAACTAGCGGAAGCGGGCTTCCAGCACAACGCGTTAGCCCGCAGGGCGGGATTGCGGAGGCCGGTCGGGACGTGCCCGGGACGACCTCCGCGACCCGTCGCGCGCGCGTCTCGCCGTCGTCGTGCGGTCGTCAATCGATCGTCTTGGACGGGTAGCGGCAGAGGTCGGCGATGAGGCAGCGTGGGCATTCGGGCTTGCGCGCCTTGCAGGTGTAGCGTCCGTGGAGAATCAGCCAGTGATGAGCGTGGAGTCGGTAGGCATCCGGCACGATCGCCTCGAGCCCGGCCTGGACCTTGTCGGTCGTCGCGCCGACGAAGAGCGGGATCCGGTTCGAGACCCTGAAGATGTGGGTGTCGACGGCGATCCGCGGAACCCCGAAGGCGATGTTGAGCACCACGCTCGCGGTCTTGGCACCGACCCCGGGCAGGACCTGCAGGGCCTCCAGGCTCGCCGGGACCGCGCCGCCGTGCGTTTCCACGAGGATGCGCGAGAGGGCGACGACGTTCTTCGCCTTGGTGTTGAACAGCCCGATCGTGCGCACGAAGTCGCGGACCCGGTCCTCGCCGAGCGCCAGCATCTTCTCGGGCGTGTCGGCGACCGCGAAGAGCGGGCCGGTGGCGAGGTTGACGCCGCGGTCGGTCGCCTGGGCCGACAGCACCACGGCGACGAGGAGCGTGAACGGATTGACGTAGTGGAGCTCGCCCTTGGGCTCCGGCTCCGCCGCATGGAAGCGGCGGAAGATCTCGGCGAGGGCCGCCGCGTCAACGGCCTCGGGAGCCGTATCCACCTGCGCGGTGACGGCCGGCTCGATCGGACCCCCGAGCCGCGCGGAGACGGCGCTCTCTGATGCTCCTTTGGACGCCCGCCCGGACGCCTTCTTAGACGCTCCCTCGGCCTTGCTCCCGGACCTGCCCTTGCCCCGCCGCGTCGGGGCTGTCCCGGATACCGTCTCGGCCGGTCCCGCGGCGGCGCGACCGGCGCGATCCGTCACGGGCGGGGGAGTCTTTCTGGCGGGCATCGGCGCGTTATATGGATCGCATGGCGAGCGGCAATCCTTCCGTCCACCCGTACGGGCTCGATCCGGACACGATCGACCGGCCCGTCTTCACCGCGACGATCCGGCCGCACCAGTCGTTGAGCCGGCGCGGCTTCCGGGTGGTCATGACCGGCTGCTGCGCGGTCTCGGTCGCCGTGTCGGTCTGGGCGTGGCGCATGGGCTTCTGGCCCGTGGCCGGCTTCTTCGGCCTCGACATGCTGGCGATCTACGCGGCGCTGAAGGTGAGCTTCCGGCGCGGACGCTCCTTCGAGGAGGTGATGATCTCGCAGATCGAGATCCTGCTCGCCCGGGTCAGCCACCGCGGTGAGCGGCGGGAGTGGCGGTTCAATCCGCTCTGGACCAAGCTCGAGACGGTCGAGGACGACGAGTACGGCCTCCAGCGCCTGACCCTGGTCTCGCGCCGGCAGCAGGCGCTGGTCGCGCGCGACGCCGGGCCGGACGAGCGGGCGCGGGTAGCCCAGGGGCTCAGCGCGGCGCTCGCGCAGGTGAAGAAGGGGTACTGACCGGATCCCGGACCTCTCTGGCCTCCTGAGAGGGCAGGGAGGCGCCGCGGCAGCGATCGCCCGGGCCGTGCGAAAAAACAGCCCGGAGATGGAACAGGGCTGTTGACGGGCAAATTCGAGGGCTCTATACCCCGGCTCATCGGCGCCGGCCGCGGAAGTGGACCGGGCGCTGAGCCATCTTCTGACAAGCGGGCGGGCTGGCCGGCGGGATTGCCGGGCGGTCTTCTGTTTGCCTCTGATGAGCCTCAGGCGACCGAGGCGCTCTTTGACAAGTTGGAATGAGGAAGGGAGACGCGGGCGGCGTTTGTCCTTGCGGCTAGGTCGAGAGATCTAGCGTGAGTAGACTTGTGCCGATCTGTTGTTCTTCTTTCTGAGCTCACCGACGGGTGTTCTGGCGCTGTGAAGCGTCTGGCACTTGGTCGATGTGAGGCTCCGTCTGAGAATATAC